>JAGGSQ010000069.1 GCA_021159015.1 Candidatus Omnitrophota bacterium
ATAAAAAAGGGGAGTCCGTATCCTTTAGCAAAATAGCATATAGCTCCACAGAAACCACAGATTACAGCTTTTTTAGATTTATAGAGATAGTCATCTTTGAAAATAACAGTAAGATAAAATATAATTGCTCCTGTCAGAATAATATCCGGTGTAATCGCAAATAAAGCCAGTTTAGCTATAATCAACGATAACAAATAGGGAACAGTTCTCTTTATGTATTTATTATGGGGTGATAAAAATAAAAGCCTATTGGCGGAAAATAACAAGAACCCGCCTGAAAAAATAAATACAATCCTCATAGCTATGAGGGGATGAATCTTTACAGCTAAGAGAGGGATTAAGAGCCAAGACAGAAGCGGACCCCAATAACCATTGATTGCATAATACCAATGTCCTTGCAGATAACTACGAGCTATATCTATATAAGATATAGAATCTGCATCAATGCAGTAAAAGAACTTTGGCAGAAATATCAAGCAAATCAATAGATATAATGCTAAACTCTTTTTCTGCATAGAGAAAATACTTTTTATCTTTTAGCTCTTCTCTTCATGATAACTGCTGTCAGTATTAACAGACCAAATGTTATCTTTACTCTTAAGGCCATTTACTATATTATCAACAGCAACCATAGCGCTAAGCATAGAGTGGTCTTGATTGTTATAACGATGCATACCATTACGGCCGATAAGGAAGAGATTTCCGAAAGGATCAAGAAACTCTTTTATAATAGGAAACCGATCGTAACTGCCAAAATAAGCAGGATAAGCTTTGGGCATACGGATAACAGTGGCATCAAGAACATCTTCTTTTTCTATAAAATCAATTTTTACCAATTCATTGATGGCAAATTCTACTAAATTTTTGTCTGACATTCTCCAGAAATAGTCTCCTTCGTTACAGAAGTATTCAAGACCGATCCATACATTATTCTCATCTTTGACCAGGTAAGGACTCCAGTTATTGAAAATCTGAATCCTTCCTAATTTAACGTCTCTTTCCTGGATATAAATCCAATTATCGGGAATAATATTATTAATCGTTCTGAGGCCAGATTTGTTCTGAACTTTTAATTTCTTAAGAAGCAGACCAACTGTAACAAAGTCCCTATAAATGAGGCCTGCTGCGACTTCTTGTACTTCGGCAGGAGGATGAGGCGTCATAGCTTTAATGAGACTCTTTATAGGCATGGAAGAAAAGAATAGATCGGCTTCGATTTCAAATTCTTCTCCTGAATCAACCTTCTCAACTACAGCAGAGATAATCCGATAACCATTTGTTTTTAACCTAACGACACGATGGTTGAGATAGATTTTACCATCAGCATTTTTTATCTCCTCCGCAACCTTTTCCCACATCTGACCAGGACCATATTTAGGATAAAGAAACTGTTCTATAAGACTTGTTTCAATCTCTCTTTGTGCGATAGATTTAGAAGAAGAGAATAATTTCTTGAAGATATGGAGAATTGTTTTTACAATAGAAAGCCCTCTTACCCGTTGCGCTCCCCAATCGGCTTTGATTTCACGGCAGGGAACCCCCATACCTTTTCCGTGTAGTTCTCGAAGAAGATTTTGTAGAGTTTTCTCCCGAAGCGGTTGACAAAAAAATCTTCCAAAGATTTTTCCGGTTTGACAGGGAAAAGATAAACCCACCAATAGCTAATGCCGATTTTCAATATTCTTGTTATTCCGAGATTTTTTAATATTTCAAAACTTAACGTGATAGGATAATTGAACAACTTTCCGAGAAACAATATCCGTGAAAAACGTTTTCTTACAAGCATCACCGCATCAGTCATCTCTGGATCCGGAGCAGGAAATGCATATTCCTTTCTTCCTCTGAGAGGCCTGTGTCGTCCCTCCTTAGCGAGAGGAATATTTCTGTTCAGTAAGATATCATCGCGTGATGGTTTCCCTTGAAGAGGCAAGATGTTTTGCCACCATTGCATAACCCGCTCAGATTTAGAAAAGAATCGATGCCCTCCGATATCAATTCGGTTTCCCTTATAGTTGATAGTTCTAGAAATTCCTCCAATATCAGCAGTAGCTTCATAGATAACAATCTCAAAATCTGTCCGATCCAGTAACTCATAGGCAGCTGTTAATCCTGCTGGACCCGCCCCAATAATTACAGCTACTTTTCTACCCATAGTTGATTTCGTACATTTAAAATATCCCTACTATGTATTTCTGTAAACTTAAGAATACAACAATAATTCTAATCGTGCAATCTATCTTTTTCTATCCTTCATATGAGAGAAATATGCGAGTAAAACATTTCCTTTTTCTATAATTTATGCAATAAAAATAAAGGTGCAGTTGAATTTTGACAAAATTATCCGGCTATGGTAGACTGATTTGGTTATGACTAAAAAACAGATTAAAATATTTATCAAGCTCTACTGGATAAGAATACTGATAATTCTTGCTGCTTTTTTGTTTCTTGCCGCTGTAGGCATACTTTTAGTAGTGGGCTTAAGAAACTTTTTTACTCTTGAGTCATTCTACAAAAAAATGACCCTGGCCAGTATCCCCTTACAGCTTTTTATCAGCATATTCTATACTCTCATGTTTGTTACTTTCATCCACCTTTTCAATGTTTGGTTCTATGCCGGAGGAGGAATGGCCAAAATGGGCCAGAAAAAAATAAAAAGCACCAAAGTCAACGTTAAATGGGAAGACGTCATTGGCATGGAATCAGTAAAACGAGAGGTTCTGGAAGTAATAAAGCTAATTAAGGATCGCTCTCAACTGAAGGAAGTAGGGGGAAAAATCATCAAAGGGGTATTAATGATCGGACCTCCCGGATGCGGCAAGACTTACCTGGCTAAAGCTATTGCTACCGAAACCGGCCTGCCTTTTTTAGCCAGTGTAGGAAGTGAATTTCAAGGTATCTTTGTAGGATTAGGTTCTTCCCGTATTCGTTCTCTATTTAAGCAGGCAAGAAACTTAGCTGAGATTTACGGAGGCTGTATAATTTTTATGGATGAAATCGACACTATCGCCCGTCCCCGCGTGGGTGTATCCGGATTTGGTGCCGGTATGGATTATAATGCTACGGTAAATCAATTACTTACTGAACTGGACGGCCTAAAGCAGAGTGAGAGCAACATTGTAGTAATTGCCGCTACTAATGTTTCTGAAAACGAGCTGGACGAAGCACTAATGAGGCCGGGAAGATTTGACCGTAAAATTTATGTAGGCAAACCTCCTCTGGAAGATAGAAAAAAACTTTTTGAATACTATCTGAAAAAAACCCGCTATGATAAAAGTATTAATCTGGAAGTACTTGCTAAACGCACAGTAGGTTTCTCGGCTGCTGATATTGCTAATATGGTAAGAGAAGCATCAATGGTTACTATAAGAAATAACCGTCAAGTTATAACCATGAAAGACCTCTCAGAAAGCTATGACCGCGTAGTATTTGGACTTAAATCAGAAATAGTATTAAGCGAAAAAGAAAAACGCTGGACTGCTTATCATGAAGCAGGCCACGCTATAATCGCTTATATCACCCATCCCACGGATGATGTAATTAAAGCTTCCATCATCCCCCGCAAAGGTGCCTTAGGATATGTAGGACACAGGCCTTCGGAAGAAATACATACCTACACTCGGGAATGGTTTCTGGCTAATATTAAAACAGCTCTGGGAAGTTATGTAGCAGAGAAACTCAAGTTTGGTACAACTTCTTCCGGCGTAGATGAAGATTTCACCCAGGCTCTGTCCTTAGCTTATGATATGGTCTGGCGCTTCGGCATGGGTGACTCAGGCATAGTAGGCAATTTCGGCCGCCTCACCCATAAACAAAACCCCTGGGCTATAAATATATCAGACAAAACCAAAGAAAAATTAGACGAAGATGTACAGAAAATACTAAACCAATGTCTAAAAGAAGTAGAAGAAATTTTAACCCGCGAAAGAGAGCTATTAGAATATTTTGCCCAAAAACTTTTAGAGAAGGGTGAGCTGGAATACGATGAAATAATAGAGATCTTCAACCAATATGGCAAAGAAAAGCCTCATCGCAATACTCCTTAGCTGCCTTCTCTTTTCTGCCTGCCGACCCGTAAGTTCCAGTTACAAAAGAGAGAATGTAGAAGCAATTCTCAAGAATATCTGCCAAAAAGAATTTTCTATCAACGAAATAATCGTGAAAGAAATCAAAGATACTTTCTGGATATACCTGCCTCTTAAAAAATTTGTAGTAGCAAAAGGAAAGCTTGACCCTGAGGCTAAAAATAAAATTTCTCATATCTTTCTCGCCCTACGCCGCACAATTTTAAGTATGCAAAATCCCCCTAAATTTTACGCATTTGCCATCTCAGATATAACTTATGGCTACGATTATATAGAGATAGGCTATGTAGACGATTTGAGAAAACTGGAAATGTTTTACATATCGCGCAATCAACTTTTAGAAAGGACCGTACGCATAATCCGCTGGGATGAAAATGCCAAAGGAGACCTCCAAGCCGCCCATTTAAAAATGTTTGACATAGATTTTCCTGACTTTCTCTCCTTACTAATTGCTCAAAAGATACGCGAGAATCTTAGCCAGGGCCGGCTTGCTTCCTATTACATTCTTGTCTCATCTCAGGGAAAGTTCAACCCTGACACTAAGACAATAGAAATACAATACTCCGCCTTTAAGAAAAATGAGGCAGAGAAAGCTCCTTCCTCTTTTCAAGAAGCATTAAAGATTGCTTATTATTTTATTGTTAAAGCGTATGATTTCGGTGGTTTCAACTATATAGAAATAAAGAATAACTACTCGGGAAAGTCTCGTTATTTAAGTCGTAAGGCTTTCTGGGAATTGAGACTAGATTGACACAGCGCCTTCCTCTATATCACTATCCTTCTGAGGTAAAGGGAGGGAATGCTTGATCTTTCCTTTAACTTTTATCTCTACGGAAGGGGTTGTGAACGTTTTGCCTCTATATTTAACTGAGACAGGAGGAAGAGTAAACTCCCCTTCCTTGATAGCTACCAGTTCTAGTTTCATAATTAAACTTATTTCTGTTTTTCCCCCTCTAATTACATAGTCTTGCTGGCTGCTTTGAGCCATAAGGCGGAAGTTGTGAAACTGAGGAAGTGTAAGTTGAGGCAGCTTCTGGGAGGAAACTTTAAGAATTATACGGTAGGTAAAACTTTGCCCGACTTTAACTTCCTTTCGGCTTACATTGGCGTCCAGCTTAAAATCCGAACCTTTACTTATAGCTACAGTAGATATTCCCAACAAGATAAATAGATATAAAAATCTTCTAAACAATTTTTACCTTCCTTCCCTTAACTTTTACTCCTCCCGATACAAAATAATTTATCACCTGAGGAAAAAGACGATGCTCTACTTTGTGGATTTCTTTCTCGAGGCGCTTAAGACTCCAGCCGGGATCAATAGATAAAGCTTCCTGCACAATTATAGGGCCCCGGTCTACTCTTTCATCTACAATATGCACCGTCACCCCCGTTACTTTTACGCCGTATTTATAGGCTCTCGCTATCGCCTCTTTCCCGCTAAAGGCGGGCAGAAGAGAAGGATGAATATTAATAATGCGGTTTTTGAACTTGGATATAAGATAAGGAGAAACTACCCTCATAAAACCTGCCAAAACTATCAAGTTTATCTTTTCTCTTTTTAGAATAGTATAGAGGGCTCTTTCATATTTTTCTTTAGAAGGATAACTGGCGGGAGAGATAAATACCTCTTTCACCCCTAATCTTCTGGCTCGCTGGCGCACATAGGCATCTTTAATATCAGTAATAAGCAAAGCTATCCTGCTATTCTTTATCTTACCCTCTCTTACTGCCCGAACAATAGCCTCAAAATTACTGCCAAAACCCGAAGCAAACACGGCAATATTTACTATCTTTTTCTTAGACATAACTCTTTTTTTTCCATAATAGCCGTAAAATAAAATAATATAAAGAGAGAAACAATAAAACGACAAAGAAAGAAACTAAAGGTTGCTGAGTATGCAGAATTAACAATCCCAAAATAAATATGACGGCCGGCAAAAAGAAAAGGAAAAATATATATCTAAGAAAACTTTGCGGCAGCTCTTTGATGTCAAAAGATATATCGGAAGAATTATAACTACGGCATTTAGAAAAAGCTATACATCTTTTACACTCATGCTCTTTAGAAAGAGAGTCATTCATAATTTATACGACTTTTTCCTTTTTTATACAATGAGCAGGACATTTTTCTATAGCTATATTCATCGAGACGGGATCTTGTATCTTTTCATAGTCCAAAGAAGAAAGGTTATTCTCTATAACAAAAGGGCTGTCTTTGATTATTTTCGTACATATCCCACCGCCAATGCACCCCTCTGCACATTCTTTACGTACCTTTTGCGCTTCTTCCCGGTTATTGCACCCTACCCAGTAAAGATAACCCTCTCTTGTGTAATCTACAAGCTTTAACACTCCCTGCGGACATACCGCTACACATTTTCCACAGCCAATACATTTGTGATAATCTACCTTCACTAGTCCCTTTTCTACTTTCAAGGCCCCTACGGGGCAGACCTTAACGCAATCACCCAGCCCCAAACAGCCATATTTGCAGTCATAAATCCCTCCCGCCAGCCTAGCCGACAAGCAGCTATTTACACCGCGCCAATCAAAACTTCTCTTTTTGCTGCCTTCCTCGGCTGAGCACAACACAACTACTTTTTTGGCAGGAGCTTTTGCTGTTGCTTCAATACCTAAAAGTTCTCCTATTTTTTTATTAACTGCATCACCTCCTGGAATACAGCCGCCGAAAAGCTTCTTTTCTCTCACCGCCGCTTCGGCAAAAGCTCGACACCCCGCAAAGCCACAGGCGCCGCAGTTTATGCCGGGAAGAACATCTAAAATTTTTTTTACCCGCTCATCTTGTTTTACCGCTAGAGTCCTATCGGCCAAAGAAAGAACCAGGCCAAAAAAAAGCCCCATAACCCCCAAACTGATAACTGATACCAACACCCTATCCATCATCCGCTGATTAAACCGGAGAATCCCATAAAGGCCAAAGCCAATATCCCCGCCGTAATTAAAACAATAGGTGCGCCCTTGAAAGCAGCAGGAATATCAGAAAAATCCATCTCTTCTCTTATACCAGCCATAGCCACCAAAACCAGCATAAACCCCAAGCCAGTGGCAAATCCGAATATTACTGACTGGACAAAATTATATTGGCGCAAAACCATAAATAACGCCAAGCCCAATATAGCACAGTTAGTAGTAATCAAAGGCAGGTATATTCCCAGAGCCTGGTAGAGAGGAGGGGAATATTTTTTTATAAACATCTCTACTATCTGCACTAAGGAAGCGATAACTAAGATAAATACTACATACTCTAGAAACTCAATATGGAACCTGACCAGAATTAAATAATAAAACAGCCAAGTTATGGCAGCGGCTAGACTCATAACAAAAGTAACCGCCATACCCATACCTAAAGAAGACTCCAGACGATTAGAAACTCCTAAAAAAGGACAAATGCCCAAAAAATAAGAAAGTACGAAATTGTTTACTAAGACGGCACCAATAAAGATTAAAAAGATTTCTTTCATGTCTTAAAGCGTCTCTGTCTATCTAAAAAATTCATAAAAGCCACCACAAAACCTAAAGCAAAGAAGGCCCCCGCCGGAAGCAGCATAATAATCCAGGGCCGAAAATGTATGATGCCGAGTCTAAAACCAAAGATTGTCCCCCTTCCCAGAATCTCTCTCACAGCTCCTATTGCCATAAGCCCCCACATAAAGCCCAGGCTCATACCTAAAGCATCTAAGACTGAGTTGCCAACCGAATTGCGGGAAGCAAAGGCTTCCGCCCTTCCTAAAATAATGCAGTTTACCACGATTAGCGGCACATAAGGGCCAAGTGCGCGGCTGATTTGCGGAAAAAAGGCCTTCAAAGTAATATCAGCAATAGTAACAAAGGTAGCAATAATTATCGTGTAGACGGCAATTCTTACCTGATGAGGAATCAGACGTTTAATTAAAGCAACCATAAATGAAGAAAAAACCAGTACGAACAAAACCGCTGTCCCCATAGCAAAACCATTCCGCACTGATGTAGTTATAGCCAAGGTAGGACACATACCCAGAAGCTGGCGTAAATTAGGATGCTCTCTCCACAACCCTGCTAAAAATATTGTCTTTTTGCTCATGGTTGTAATATTTTTCTCACTTTAGTAATTTCCTTATTTAAGATTTCCACCACCGAGCGCGAAGAGATAGTGGCTCCGCTAACAGCCTGAATCTCGTTATCCTGCCGGGACTTTCTCTTACTGTATACAATGCGGGGTAGCACCTTTATTCCCCGAAACTGTTTCTTAAACCAGTTGTCGTTAATATGTGCCCCCAGCCCCGGCGTTTCCGAAGAGGCAATTATCTCTATACCCAATATCTTCTCCAAATTTTTATCTAAACCGCAGATTATCTTAATCTCGCCCTGATAGCCATAGCCTTTAGCTAAAAAAGCATAGCCAATTAAGTTTCCCTGTCCATCATAAAGCTTATAAATAGTCTTGCCTGCTGTTAATTTTTCTTCTACTTTTTTAGCTGCAGGGGCAACGACATATATAGCGCGTTCTATGGCTGCTTTCTCATTGTTCTCTATTCTGGCCTTAGCCAAAGAAGATACCAGACTCAAGCAAAATGCTGATATTAAAGATGTTACCAGTAAGACCAGAACTATCCTAAAATATTTCATCTCCCAAACGCTTTCTCTTTAGTCAAACGGTTAATCAAAGGCACAAAAGCATTCATAAAGAGAATAGAATACATCACTCCTTCTGGCAACCCACCCCATTTTCTGATTACCATCACCATTACGCCAATAAGAAAACCAAAGATAAATCTTCCCTTGCGGGTAGTGGGACTGGTTACCGGGTCAGTAACCATAAAGAAAGCTCCCAGCATTATCCCGCCCGCGAAAAGATGAAACAAAATTGAGCCATTCTGAGGGTTAAGGATTGACAAAATTCCGGCCAGAACACTTACTCCTATAAGCATACCCAAAGGCGCCCGCCAATCTGCAATTTTACGCCCGATGAGATAAAGACCGCCTATAATTAGGGCCAAAGCCGAAGTCTCTCCTAAACTTCCCGGGATATCTCCCAGGAAAAGATGCGACAATTTTGTAAAAACATGATTGAACTTCCATAAAGCCAGAGGCGAAGCAGAAGTAACTGCATCCAGAGTATAAGGCTCAGTCCAACTGGTAAGAAGGGTAGGAAAAGAAGCTATTAAAAAAGCTCGTCCTACCAGAGCCGGATTAAATATGTTTTGACCCAGACCCCCAAATAATTGCTTACCTACCAAAATAGCCACCACCGAACCCAGAAAGGCTACACTTAAAGGCAAAGCAGGAGGTAAAATTAAAGCCAGGAGGAGACCGGTAACTGTAGCACTTCCGTCCCAAAAGCGCTGGGGGCGGCGACGGAAAAACAGTACTGCTGCTTCGGTAAGATTAGTTCCTAAGACACAGACAGCAATTAATTTTACGGCAAGGAGTTTAAAGAAAATTATGGCGGCAAAACTTGGCGGCAGAAGAGCTATAACTACCTGCCACATTATATATTTCGTATCGTATCTCGCCTTCTGATGAGGGCTAATTTCTACTAAAAGTCTCATGCCAAACTTTTCAGTTTCGCCTTAGCTATTTTTATATAATTAACTAAGGGAATCTTCGCAGGACACACATAAGCACAATTGCCGCATTCAATACAGTCAGAAACATAGAATCTATCCAAGTCTTTCCACCTCTCTTTCTTTACCAGACGCACAAATTCCAAAGGCATAAGATTCATAGGGCAATTATCAACGCAACGGCCGCAACGAATACAAACATCTTCCGGCCTCTGATCGATATCAACCTCATCCATAAATAATACTCCTGAAGTCGTCTTAAGAATAGGATAATCCAGACAGTCAAGGCTCACGCCCATCATCGGCCCACCCATAATAACTTTGCGAGGCTGCTTTCTAAACTGAAGAATTCCTTTCTCAAAAAGCTCAGAAATTAAAGTTCCTACGCGCAGACGGAGATTTTTCGGTTCTTTCAAACAAGAACCAGCAAAGGTAACTATTCTTTCAAAAAGCGGCTTGCCCAGATAGGTAGCTTCATAGATAGCAAAAGTTGTTGCTACATTCTGTACTAATACCCCCACGGAAAAAGGAAGGCCACCCGCCGGAACAATTCTTTTGGTAATATTATAAATAAGCTGCTTCTCCGCTCCCTGGGGGTAAGAAGATTTTAAAATCTTCACTTTGGCTCTAAAACCAAAGTCTTTGGTATTTATTTTATTATTAATCTTTCTAATAGCTTCCTTTTTATTATCTTCTATGGCGATAAAAACCTTACGGCAACTAAGAATCTTTACCAGTACTCCCACGCCGCGCAAAAGTTCTTCTGTATACTCAAGCATCAGGCGGTAATCACAACTCAAGTAAGGCTCGCATTCCGCCCCGTTAATTATTAAAACATCAATATTTTTGGGAGGCAGAAGCTTAATATGAGTAGGGAATCCTGCCCCACCCATACCCACAATGCCACTTTCCTTTACTATATTTACTAGGCTATCCCTTTCTAAATTCTCCTTTAAATCTCTTACTTCCCAGGCTTTTTCCTCTTTTAACTCTATGCCTCTAATTACTACCGCCGGAGCTTTAGCGAGAGTAGGATGATTAAAGATTTTGATGTCCTCTACTTTCCCCTCCCGGGAACTATGTACCGCAGCGCTTACCTTAGCAGAAACTTGTCCTATAAGCTGACCTAATTTTAGTGCGTCACCTTTTTTAACTACTGCTTTAGCAGGAGCACCTATGTGTTGGGAAAGAGGAATGAATACTTTATCAGCTACATACGCCTCTATCTTCTGTTCTGCCTGAGGATATTTATAAGGGGCTACTTCTAACATTGTGCTTAATAAATGAACTGGCAGAAAAAACGGCAATTATTATAGCAGTAGAGACAATAATTGTAAAGTAACCGAACTTGTCTGCCAGGAAAGAAGCTAGAAACATAAAAAGCAAAAAAGCAAAATGCATCACTACCTCTAAAGAACTGAAGATTCTCCCCCAGAAATTCCCGTCACTCTTTTTATGAATAAGTGCATTGGCTCCCACTAGAATAGGAGAAGCAAAACTACCTAAAAAGAAAGAAAATACCGAAGCTGTTATACGAGAAGGATTATATTTAAGCGAAAGAGCAAACATAATCAAAATTAGACTATCAACGAACAACATCAGATAGATACTACGCGAAGCAGAAAAACGATCTCCAATCCGCCCGTAAACTAAGGAACCCACAAACAGCCCCATCCCCAGCCAGATAGCTAAAAATCCCAAATCTTTAGTAGCACTATGAAGCTGAGATTGAATAAAAGCAATAAATACCGCATACAAAGAACCTAAAAAAGAAAATAAAATAAAAAACACCTTGAGACTAAATACGGTATCTTTGTGAGAAACAATATATTTTATTCCTTCTTTAAACTCATTTAAAAGAGACTTTTCTCTCTCTACAATCTCACGACTTAGTTTAAGCACGTCTTTGGATATCTGAGCCAGATTGTGGGCTTTAAGAGGCAGGGGGATTAAAAATACACACAAGCTAGATAAGAAAAATGTGCCTGCATCTATCAAAAATCCTCCTTTGGGCCCCCACCTCTCTACAATCAGTCCTCCTAACCCCAGGCCGAACACGGCAGCTACATTAGCTGTAACAGAGATCAAAGAATTTGCTAAATAAATATCGCCTTTTGTAGTTAAATTAGGCACTAAAGACATCTTGGCGGGAATAAAGAACCTACCGGCGGCGGAAGCCAACAATATCGTTAGATAAATCGGAATCATGCTTTTTATGCGGAGCATAAAAAGAGCCAAAACTAAAACAATAACACCTCTTAAAAAGTCAGAAACAAACATAGTAATACGTTTATCCCATCTATCTACGTAAACGCCGGCTAAAGGATTTATCAACAATACCGGCAAGATAACAAAAAACATAATTTTGGTAAGAGCTAAGGCATTGACTCCTCCACTACGTTTGTAGACTAAACCAATAATAGCCATCTGAGTGAGGCGGTCGCCAAACTGAGAAATTATTTGGCTTAACCACAAAAGAAAAAAACCTCTCTTGCTTAAAACATGGAGATAAGGTTTAAATGTCTTATCAAACATAAATTATGGCAGATGCTGGTTGTTAAAGAAAAGCCCGCGAGAGGATTTGAACCTCCGACCTGAGCATTACGAATGCCCTGCTCTCCCAACTGAGCTACGCGGGCAGAAATCTTTCATATCCCGTGATTAATAGAAAGGGTTAACGATTATAGGGATTTTCTTCTTTGTCTGAATAACCTTCTGCTGCCCCTTCGGTTATGCCGCCCAAAGCTTTTGTCCCTTTCCCTACATATTCGCCAGCTTTCTGGGTCGTTTGGTGAACGGTTTCACACCCTAGAAAAGCAAACAACCAGAGAAAACAAAGAAGAAAACCTAAAAATATTTTCATATTTCCTCCTAAACTTTAAGTGTTAGGTTGAGTCACTAAATCATCCTTTTGAATCCCCTCACTGGCGCTGATAATTTTTGCCTTAGAAAATTTATCCTGGACCTCTGTAACCTGTATTTCACCTATCTTCTTAGATTCTCTTCCTAGTTCCATTCCTGTATCAGGATCAACTAACACTTCTCCTTCCCGAAGAACAAAGAAAATGTTGCCTGATTGCACGCCGGTATTGCGGCCCGCATTTATATATACCTGGTTATTCTTAACCAGAACCACCCTTCCCTTCCAGGGAATATGCGACATCTTATCGGCAATATATACTACAGCTCTATCTATGGCCATCTGTACCGCTTTGCCCAAGGGTGTCTTTTTAAAATTGGAGGTATCCAGGCTAAACGAGCCACTATAACCTAAAGAAAACCCTGAAGCATTGGCATTGCCTTCCACGCGTTTAGAATCAATGATTTCACCTGTAGTAGAATCTACCAGTTGAATGATGACGGCTACATGTGCGGAAGATTTTCGCGCACTCAAGCTAAAGCCATGAATACTTAAGCCCTGGCCTCCTCCGGAAGTATTCTCCTCAAATTCGGTAATTTTACCTTTAATTAGAATTTGGGCGGGGATAATCTTCCCCAGGCGCGCCGCGTGAGCTTTAGCAAAACGATTGGAGTTAGCCAGATCCTGCTCCGCCATAACCGTATTAAGACTTTTACGGCTCAGAACAATAAACTTCCCCGACTGGATTAAAGCATCAGAAAGTTGCATAGAAAAGTCTCGACCTAAATTAGGCAGGCTGTTGTAGCCGGAGTCATTACTGAAATCAATCACCGCTACTGTCTTCTTCATAGCTGAGAGCCCATAGACATTAAAAACCAGACAGAATATTAAGAAAAAAACTCCTAAAGCTTTTTCTTTCATACCCACCTCCTCAATTCTGACAATAGTGTTCTTTGAAAAACTCCAGTTCCTGATAACTGTCAAAAGATTTAATCTCGCCACTTTGGGGTGAATAAAGATAGTAAACTTTCTGTTTCTGCTGCGGTAGATAATCTTTTATCAGAATATACTTTTGCGGTTGAGATAAATTCTGGCAGGAGATAATATCAGCAGAACCAGCCGTAGTAACTAACGTCCGGGTCTTTGAGGTCAGATTTACTTCGTAAACTTGAAAATTATCGCCACAGGGTAAGGTATAAAAAACAACGTCTTCCTGTGGTCCAAACGCGAACCCTTCGGCTTCTTGATTCTCGCCGTTTATAGGATAACGTACGACAATATTCTGAGAACTGTCGCTGGTATTAGTTATTAAAATCGTTTCATAACCAGAAGGAGCACCCTGAACCTGCGTTTTCTTAATTGCCCATTTTTTAGAAGGAGACACAGCTATAAACTGATTATGGGTATAATCAATAAGTTTCTTCTCGCCCTTTTCATTTTCAACTATTATCTTGCCGCCCTCTATATAGGCTTTATTCTGAGCAAAAATATAACTTCTGCCCGGAATAAAAAGCAAAATTCCTAGAATTATCCCTACTATTTTAGAACTCATTATACCTCTCCTAATTATTTTAATTAAAACCCTCTTAGGTCTTTCGCCGTCAAATTCACCGTAGAATATCTGCTCGCCGGGGCCTAAATTCAGCAAACCTCTCACTACTACCTCACGCCTCATAACAGTCCGCCGCAAGTGAGCACAAGCATTGTCTTCGTTACTAAGGCTATAGCGATAATTTCCTGCTTGAGGAACAATCCTTCTCTTATCCCGCTTTTCTTTACTATCTCCTCACCTTATGCGTAATACTTATAAATTCAGCCCGCCTCTTAGTATTAAAGTATTAAATAGAAATTTAGTTCTTCTATAGCTGAAGATAGATTCTGAGAAAAATTATTTACTTCTTCTGCTGCCTCCACAGACTCTCTCACTACTAAGGCAAGATTCTGAATCATCCTGGTAGTACTTCTTGCTATTTCTTCTATTTCTCTAAGGTAGCAGATAAAATCTCAGGTGTAATTTTCACTCATTTACATTATACTTTCTACGGGCCAAAAATCAAATCACTCTTTTTTCTATTCTCTATGAGAAAATATAAGTCTTAACGCTTCTTGTCTTGTCTTAGAATTCCGGCGGAAAACCCCTCTTACCACAGAAGTCACAGTAAGACTGCCGGGTTTTTTTACCCCTCGCATAACCATACATAAATGTTCTGCTTCCACTACTACCATAACCCCTTTAGGACTAAGTTTCTTCATTATAACATCCGCTATCTGAGTAGTAAGCCTTTCTTGCACCTGGAGGCGGCGTGCCAAAGTATCGGCCACCCGTGCCAGCTTGCTTAAACCAGTTATGCGGCTGTCCGGTATATAAGCTATATGCGCACGGCCAAAAAAAGGCAGAAGATGATGCTCACAAAGGGAATATATAGGTATATCTCTAACCAAAATTATTTCATCATGGCGTTGCTCTAAAATTACATTGATTTCGTCTTCTACTTTTTTCTCTTCTCCTTTCAATATCTCCGCATACATCTCTGCCACGCGCTGAGGCGTCTTGGCTAAATCTTTATTCTTCAAATCTTTGCCCAGCGCTAACAAAAGCATTTGGGTAGCTTTAACAATTGCCTTCTTATCCATTATTTACCTATACAAAAATCTCTAAAGACCTGCTCCAGCACATCGGCATTCTTATATACACCTTGTATATTATACAGCTTCTCCACAGCAGCCTGAAGCAAAAAATATGTTTTATCTAAATTAAACTTCAAGTTTTCTTTAGCCTGCTTTAGATAAGATAAAGCCTCTTCCATAAGCTGCTGCTGGCGCAGACTCCCTAGATATACTTCATTCTTATTCAAATTAGAAGCTGACAATCTCTTGACTATCATCTTTTCTAAACGAGAAATTCCTTCTTTGGTCTTGGCGGAAACTCTCACCTGAGGAACTCTTATTTGTCTCATATAGGGGGAAGAAAGACGGGTCTTCAAATCACACTTGTTAATAACTAAAACAGAATTAGACTGGTGGCTACTAATAAATTCTTTTTCCTCTTTAGTTAAGGAAGAGGAATTATCAATTACCACTAGCAGAATATCAGCTTCTTTTATTATCTGCTGAGATTTATTTTGGGCTTTCTCTTCTAAAAAATCATTCTTCCGCCCCAGGCCGGCTGTATCTACTAACCGCAAAGTGTAACCGCCTAAATTAAATTCTTCCTCAATAGTATCGCGGGTAGTACCGGCTAAAGTACTCACTATAACTCTCTCCTTATCTAAAATAGCATTAAATAAAGAAGACTTTCCCACATTAACTCGGCCGCACAAAACACACCTAAACCCTTCATACCAGCGCCGCATAGTACGGCTGCCCTTAGCTAACTTCTCTATCTGGCCTATAATGCCTGAGAGTATTTTTTCTATATCTCCCCTCTCTAGCTCTATATCTTCCAGAGGAAAACCTATACTTGCCTGGAGAGTAGCTAACATTTTTTCCAGCTTCTTAATGAAAGAACTTAATTTCTGGGAGAGACCTCCTTCTAACTGTCTCAAGCTTTGCCTCAGGGTCCAATCATTCTTAGCGCGTGAGATATTATTAATTGCTTCCGCTTGTATCAGGTCTATTCTTCCCAGAAGATAAGCCCGTTGGGTAAATTCGCCTGGTTCTGCCAGACGCGCTCCTGCTCTAAGTGCTAAATTTAAAACTTTATTAAGAACGGCTGGCCCCGAATGAGTGTATATTTCTACCACATCCTGACGCGTATAGCTATGAGGGGCTTTCATTATGCTTATTAATACTTCATCTACTATCTCGCCGCCAGATTTTATCCATCCGTAATGAAGAGTGTAGGTTTTTGCTTTTCTAATATTTTTAGGGCGCGCGGGGGAAAAAACTCTGGCAGCAATATCCAAAGCCTTCCTGCCAGAAATCTTTATTATCCCAATTGCCGCTCTCTGAGGGAAAGTGGCTAAAGAAGCAATGGTATCGTCTAAATTGTATTTCTTTTGCATAATAGGACTCTTGCCTCAGCCACCAAATAGGTTGAACCGGTTATCAATAATAGCCCGTCTCTACCCGCCAAACCAAAAGCCTGCTTTATTGCTTCTGAGAGATTAGAGGTAATAATTGCCTTTTTGATTTCCAGGCGCCTCTTAAGTTCAGAAGGAGTTAGAAGACGCATATGGGCAAGGTGAGGAAAAATTACTGCCTTTGCTTCCTTTAGCAATTGTTTGATTTTCCCAACTTTTTTATCGCGGGCCAGCGCAAAAATAACAATAAATTGCCTATGGTAATAACATTCTAAGTTGTGAAAAAGACGTTCTAAAGAGAAGCTATTATGAGCTATATCTAAAATAACCAGAGGTTTCCTCTTTACTATTTCCCAGCGGCCGGGAAGGGCAAGTTTTTCTAAAGCTATTTTTGCCGCGCCAGAGGAGAATTTTCTTTTATGTCTATGAAGAAAGACTTTTGCTGCGCCCAGAGCTAAAGCAGCATTTTCTACTTGATAGTCTCCCCTCTGCTTAAGAGAAAAAGGGCCGCATTTTTCCTTATTAAAAGAGAACCAGAAACGGCTCTGTTGCGGACTAATTTGCACGCGGGAGGGATAAAAATCCTGTCCTTGTATATATAAAGGTGCTTTGCGGGCAATGCTTATCTGGCGAATAACTTCTAAAGCCGCGGTATGATGTTGATTAGTTAATACCGCTCCTCCTTCTTTTATGATACCAGCTTTAGCCTGAGCAATAGAGATTAGGGTGTGGCCTAATATCTCTTCATGGTCGTAATCAATTGGAGTAATTACGGCTAATTCATTTTGCGGGGATACATTAGTAGCGTCTAACTTTCCTCCTAAACCTGTCTCCAGTACTGCCAGGTTTACCTTCTTCTTCTGGAAATAATAAAAACCTAAAGCCGTAATCAATTCAAAAAAACTAAGTCCCCTGCCTTTAGAAGAATAGTAAAAGCTCATAACGGCTTGAGAATAACGATGCCAGAACTCAGAAATATCTCTTGGGGAGATACATAAGTTTTTTATCTCTCCCTTTCTATAATAAACTATCCTTATTCTTTCCCGCCAGATAGAAAGATGTGGCGAAGTAAAAAGCCCTACCTTTAAGTGGTGAGCGCTCAAAATAGAGGCAAGAAAAATAGCTACTGATCCTTTACCTTTTGTACCGGCTATCTGGACTAAGCACAAAGAAGAGGGACTGAGCTTAAGCGTTTTCAATAACTGCCGCAGACGCTGAAGCTTTAAGGAAGCAAGTTTGAATCTATCTCGCTGCTTTTCGTAATTTACTAACGCTTCCAAAAAGGACATTGCCTGTTTATAATACGATTTTCCCACTTTGGATAAACCTTCTTATTTTTACGTCCAGCGGCGCAAAATTAACTGCTGAGAGTTCTTTTGGGGTAATAAATCTGAAACTCGCACATTCTCTTGCTTCTATTTTTCCTCCCTTTAAAAAACAACGGTAAAGATGCACCTTTATTTTTATCTCCTCGTTCTCATCAAAAAATACTCCCAAAGGCTCGCCTACTTCTATTTCTATATTAAGCTCCTCTTTAATCTCGCGCTTCAAAGCCTGCCAATGGCTTTCTCCTCTCTCTACCCTTCCTCCCGGAAACTCCCATAAAAGTCCATAGCTATCTTTTGCCTCGCGCTGAGCAATAAGAATCTTCCCCGCATGAACCAATAAACATGCTACTATTTCTAAAATCTCTTTGGCTTTCTTCATAGAGAAATATTAATGACGGAAATGACGTAGCGAGGTAAAAATCATAGAAAGATTCAGCTTGTCGGCTAACTTAATCAAATCTTTGTCCTTAAGCGAACCTCCTGGCTGGATTAAAGCTTTAATTCCCGCAGATTTTGCTAATTCCAGATTGTCTTCCTTAGGGAAAAAACCGTCAGAAGCTAATACCGCTCCCTGCGTAGACTGACAAGATTTTCTGATGGCGATTTCCATAGCGCCAATGCGCGAAGGCTGGCCGCAGCCAATCCCTAAAGTCCTAAGGTTTTTAGCTACGACAATAGCGTTGGACTTTGTATATTTGGCTACAAACCAAGCGAAAAGCAAATCTTCTATTTCTCTCGCCGTAGGCTTTTTTTTGGTTACAATCTGAAGCTTATGATTATCTATAACCAATAAATCTTCTTCCTGAATTAAATAACCAAATGCGGTTTTTCTTATTTGTTGATTCGAGTTATGCTTCTTAAAATCAGCCTTAATCAAACGCAGATTCTTCTTTTCTCTCAATATATCTAAAGCTTCCCGGCTAAATCCCGGCGCTATTACCGCTTCTCGAAATCCACTTCTTATAACAGCTCTTGCCGTTTTCTCATCTACTTCCTTATTAAGGCCGATGATTCCTCCAAAACTGGAAAGGGCATCGCTCATAAAAGCCTTCCGGTAAGCTAAAACCAGATTGCCGGCCAGAGCTACGCCGCAGGGATTACCATGTTTTATTACGCAAGCGGCAGGCAATCTTTTAAAATAACGCACTAAAGACAGAGCTGCATCCAAATCCAGGAAATTGTTGTAAGAGAGCTCTTTGCCGCCTAATTGTTCAAAACTTACCTCGCCGCCGATTTTGTAGAGAGCAGCTTTCTGTTGAGGATTCTCGCCGTAGCGCAAAGAGTGATGTCTCCTAAAAACAACCTTTTTTGTCTCCTTATTAGACGCGGCCAGAAACTCAGCAATGGCAGAATCATACTGACTGACAAATGCGAATGCTTCGCCGGCCAGCTTCTTTCGCAAAGCTAAAGACAGCTTCCCCCTTTCTCCCACTAATTCCCCCGCCACCATTTTATATTGGGAAGGACTACTAATTACGGCTACGGACTGAAAATTTTTTGCCGCAGCGCGCAACATAGTAGGCCCGCCGATATCAATATACTCCTGCATCTGCTCCAGAGTAAGATTCTCGCGCCGTTTTTCTAGAAAAGGATAAAGATTTACTACCACCAAATCAAAAGGAGATATGCCTATTTTCTTAAGCTCGGCCATATGACGCGCATCATCTTTACGCGCTAAAATTGCGGCATGAATCAGAGGATGGAGCGTCTTTACTCTACCTCCTAACAATTGAGAAAACCCTGTTATCTTCTCTATATTTTGGGCTTTTATGCCTCTTGCTTCCAGAAAACGCCATGTGCCTCCGCTAGAATAAATCTCTATGTTAAATTTCGCCAAAGTCTGGCAAAAATCCCCTAAACCCCTTTTATCCCAAACGCTCACTAAGGCTTTTTTAATCTCCAGATTCATCATACGCTAAATTTTATTTCGATAACATCCCCATCTTCTACTACATAATCTCTATCTACGCTTTTTACTAAACCTTTGACTCTGGCTTCAGCCATATTGAACACTTTCAAGAGCTCTGCGCAGTTAATGACTTCCCCCTTTATAAAGCCACGTGCCAGATCACTATGAATTTTAGCCGCGGCCTTCAATATGTTTTCGCCCCGGCGCAGCGACCAGGCATGAACTTCTTTGGGACCGGCGGTATAAAAAAGGAGAAATCCCGACTGCTCAAAAATCTGACCTATTACCTCTTTTTCATCCTCCCCTTTCTCAATCTCCACACAAGGACGTAGACTGAGCAAATTTAAATCACGCACCCTCTCTTTCTCCTCAGGGCTAAGCACTTCTGCAAGCAATTTGTTCTGTTCTAAGGCTGTCTGGAGCTTAACTAACAGCTTTTTTTCTTCTTCCCCGGCTTTGGAAAGGCGTTTCTCTATTAGGTCTAAATCGTTAATAATTAAATCTATCTTCCTCTCTTTACTATAGGCGATAACATCAGCACCAGAAAGATGAGAAATAATCTCAATAAAGTAAGGGGAGGTTTTTTTGGGTTTGTATTTCTCTGCTAACTTTTGAAAACACTCTGTGGTATATTTATATTTTCCCGCCGCAATATCCAGGCCTAAAGAGGCAACTTTCATGCTTCTTTCTTCTTAGCTGCTTCTACAATGCTCTGGGTAATACGCTGCGGCACTATTTCGTAATGAGAAAAACTCATTAAATAACTACCGCGTCCGCCAGTCACCGAACGCAAGTCTGAAGCATAACTAAACATTTCAGAAAGAGGAACCTGTGCTTTTACTACCTGCTTTGTACCCTTGGCTTCCATTCCTAAAACACGACCGCGGCGAGAGTTTATGTCTCCGGTTATCTGGCCCATAAATTCTTCCGGCACGGTAATTTCTACATTCATTATTGGCTCCAACATAACCACGCCTGCTTGCTCCATAGCTTTTTTAAATGCCATACTCCCTGCAATCTGAAAAGCCATATCTGAGGAGTCCACGGGATGATAAGAACCATCAAAAAGGGTCACTTTTATATCTACCAAAGGGTAACCGGCCAAAAATCCTTCCTCCATAGCTTTACGAATCCCCTTTTCCACTGAAGGTATAAAATTACGCGGTATTCTGCCACCTACAATCTTATCTACAAATTCAAAATCTTTGCCTCTCTCCAAAGGCTCCACTTCAATCCACACATCGCCATATTGACCATGTCCTCCTGTCTGCTTTTTATATTTGCCCTGTACTTTTGCCGCTTTAGTAATTGTCTCTTTATAAGGGACCTTGGGGCGGCCCAAAGTTACCTCAGCCGAAAACCTTTCCTTCAGACGCCCAATTATGATATTAATATGTAGTTCTCCTGTGCCGGAAATTATCAGTTCTTTAGTCTGTGTATCGCGTGACACCCGCAAGGTAGGGTCTTCCAGAGTGAGTTTAGTTAAAGCCTGCGAAATCTTATCTTCATCCTGCCGTGTCTTAGGCTTAATGGAAGCCGAATAAGTAGGAACAGGAAATACCAGTCGTTCAAACAACACCTTAAAGGACTCCTCCGCCAGAGTATCTGAAGTTACCGCATTTTTTAATTTAGCTACTGCGGCTATATCCCCACAACTAACCACTTCCCTTGCCTGCTGTTCTTTACCTTGCAAGACAAAAATCTGGCTAAAACGCTCTTTAGTTTTTTGGCTCTGATTATAGAAAGTACTGTTGGGGGAGATCTTACCGGAAAACACTCTAAATATACTTAGCTGCCCTACATAGGGATCAAATATGCTCTTTATTACCTGAGCCGCAAAGGGGCCGTCTGCTT
This sequence comes from Candidatus Omnitrophota bacterium, assembly GCA_021159015.1. Classification (GTDB taxonomy): domain Bacteria; phylum Omnitrophota; class Gorgyraeia; order Duberdicusellales; family Duberdicusellaceae; genus JAGGSQ01. The sequence goes on from JAGGSQ010000069.1 coordinate 21,620, forward strand.
TGGATTCTACTAATATTTCCTTTCCTTCAGAATCTTTAACCTTTAGAGGCAAACGGTCACTAACCGCAGGCATAACTTCTGTCAACACCTGCAACAAAAGCTCTATGCCCACACCCGAAAGAGCATTTCCGGCTAAAACCGGAAAAAGCTGGCGTTGACGCACGGCTCTATTTAAGGCAGACAAAACCTCTTTAGGCTCCAGGCTACCTTTATCCAAGTATTTCTCCAGAAGCGCATCGTCACTTTCTGCTACTATATCTACAATCTGAGAATAGAACTCTTCAAAACCTTTTTTCTCCTCTGCTCCCAAAGAATCCTTTTTGCTGCTATCAATTATACTCACTACATCTTTAAATGCGGTACCTTTTCCTAAAGGCAAGACTAAGCTTGCGGCTTTCTTAGTCAAATTATTTTTAATATCCTTTAGACATTGGCTAAAGTCTGCTTCTTCTTTATCCAACTTATTAATAAAAAATAAACAGGGAAGATTTTCTTTCTCAATTATTTCCCAGGCTTTTTCTGTTCCCACTTCTACTCCCGATGCCGCATCTACTACTATCACGGCAAAATCGCTCCCTCTCACCGCAGCAATTATTTCTCCTACAAAGTCCAGGTAGCCTGGCGTATCGATAAATTGTAAAGAATAATTTTTGTATTTACAGTTGAGAAAAGAAGCGTTTATGGAACTCTTCCTTTCTATTTCGTCTTTCTCATAATCACTCACCGTATTGCCCTCATCTACTTTACCCCAGCGAGTGGTTGCGCCGCTCTGGTACAAAATAGCCTCAGCTAAAGACGTCTTACCGCATTGAGCATGACCGGCTAACATAAACACTCTTTTCTTATCCAATTCTGCCATAAAACCCTCCTAATGTTTTAAGCTGAGTTTTAATTATAGTAAAAATAAGTAGAGGCGTCAAACAAAAAGCTTTAGCTTTTAAAGAGGCTCGTGAGATACTGAGCTTATTTTCATATTTCCCCAAAGGCCAATTTGACTGTCCTTAACAATATAAATTCCTTCTATCCCTTCAAAACGGCGTCCGTAGGCTAAAGCCTTTTTTATATCACAAGGCGCTTTTACCATATTAGCCAGGCGCGTGCTGAGCCCATCGGACAAAATCGCCGAGCGGCTTACTACGGTAACCAAATCCGCCTGCCCCAGACTAAGGCTATGCCCGAAGGTAGAAGAAGAAGAACAAATGCCTAAAGGATAGTCCCTTTCCTCCAGAACTAACACTACACGACTTAAGGAATTATGCGTTACTACCAAAGGTTGTATGAATATAGGTCCTTTTTTCGCCAGGAATATATCGCCGCCGTTCTCAACGATAAATTGAGGAGTCTGTTTTAAAAGCTCACGCCCCGAAAATTCGGCGATTGCCCCGGCTACCGTAGCTAAAGGGCCAATATCCAAAAGTTGAGATACAGCCAGCATTTCTTTCACTAAAGGATATTTTGTCTCTATTTCCAGGGGCGAAAGAGAAGTAGCAAAAGCAGGGTATTTCTCTACAATTTCAGCTACCTGGTTATAATATTTCTGTATTATTTCCTGGGCGCAGTTGTCTAAAGGACGAGAAGAATAAATCACAACATCGGCTTCGTTTACCATCACGCGGCAGGAAAAGAAGTTTTCCTTATTCAGGTAATTACGATAGAATCTCTCCTCATACATACCTAATGAGAAGGTCGAAGCACTACTACTTTAAGGGAAGAGGGAAGATTCTGAAAATTTATCTCTATCTGGCTCTGAGAAGAATATTCTACGGCACTAAACCGAGAGGCAAAATCTTCCACACCGGCTATATCAAAACCTAATTTCTCAGTCTTGAAATGCATGGGAATAACCAAACGAGGATTAACTTTTTCGCATACTAATTTAGCCTCTTGAGGCCCTAAGGTATACACTCCTCCTACAGGTACCAGCAATGCCGCTGTGTTTTTTAAAGCGTCATAATCTATGAGCGTAGTTCCTAAGTCCCCTAAATGAACCACCTTAAGACCTTCCAGTTCAAAAATAAAAATAAGATTCGGACCCCTCTCTCTGCCTTGCTTTTCATCATGAAAAGAAGTTAAAGCTTTTATCTTTATCTCTCCCCGGCTGTATTCTCCCGCCTGGCGAAAAACTTGCGGTTTGGTTTTGAACCCGGCCAGATAGTTGTGGTCAAAATGTTCATGAGATATAGTGACTATGTCTGGCTCAATTTCTATCTTCCGGTATCGGACAGCCCCGCCATAACTTCCTGGTTCATAAGGGTCAGTAATAATCTTTACCCCTCTTTCTGTCTGCAACAGGAAACTAGCATGGCCTAACCATTCAATAATCATTTCCCCCTCCTATTAATATATCACCTTACTAAAATCTAATTCGTTTTTCTCCAGTTTCTCTGCCAGCGCTTTTACCCGCAAAAGCCGCTCGGTAGTGGTAGGATGATCGGCCAATAAAGAAGCGTTAAGGCTCTGAGGCAGCTCTATAGCAAAGCGTTCCCAGATCTCAATGCCTCTTTTTACATTGAACCCTCCCAGATAAGCAAAGATGACTCCGAAATAATCCGCCTCCCGTTCAAAATCCCGCGAGAATTTGGCATTAAATATACCACCCAACTGCCGACCGATTTCTCCTCCTTGAGGAATATTCTGAGACAGGCCCCAATGAACCAGCGCGGCCAATAACCCTAATCCCTGACGTTTAAGCAGGTGCCCTTTAGCAATATGCGCCATCTCATGTCCTATTACTACCGCCAGCTCATCGTCGTTTTTTACAAAATTGAGCAGGCCGTAAGTAACCACCACTACACCTTCTCCCGCGGCAGCATTTACCGCCTCAGAAGGAACAGTGCCAAAACGGACAAAATAACCCATCTTAAGCGGCCGGCATAAAAGGTTTACGGTTTCTTCCCCTCTTTTTACCTTCAAGCGCCATAGCTTTCTTTGCTTTTCTTTTATAAGCCAGCGGTAGTAATCCCCAACTCCGGAAAGAGCATGATTATTAATTTTAAGAATAATATCGCCTGTTTTTACGCCTGCCTCCGCCGCGGGCGAGCCGGGCACTACTCCGTAAACAACTGCCCCTTTGTCCGAAGGCAGAGACAATACGGCTTGAATATCTTTATTATTGTCGGCAACTAAAGCACCTATATAGTTATAGTTAAGCCCCCGCCGCGGGCGCAGGGATTTTAATATCCTGAACCCGATGTTATTGACCCGCAGGTCCTTCTGCATACGGTAGTAAAGGGCTTTGCGGCGCAGCTGAGTCTCCGTCTGCTGAAGTGCCTGCTGCGAAGGATAAGGTCCTACCGTAACACAACCGGATAGAGACAAAAAAATAAAGACACTAAAGCTTCTTAAGAAATTCATAACCTATACCAATATCTACAACTACTGCCTCTCCCCAATAGGATTTAGTCGTAGGATATAAAAGAGTGCGTTTGGGAGTAACAAAAGTTATAGTTAAATCGGCTTTTACCGCTGTATCTACTTCTCTTGAGTCGGCACTAAGGCCTGAGGGTATATCAAGAGAAACTACTCTGGCTTCTGCTTGATTTATTATCTCAAAAATATTACGGTAAAAAGGATGCAGGGGAAGATGAAAATTTATTCCGAAAATGCCATCAATTACCACCTCTGTTTTTTTGAGTGCTTGTTTTAGCTTCCTGAGCGAAGCAGAGCTACCCAAATAAACAGGTGTAACCCTAAAGACTTTCTGCAGCACACTAAGCTCAAACTTAACCTGCGTGTTAACATCACTTCTTGCAGCTGCTATGAAAACTTTTGCCTTTTTGCCCGCATTCATGAGGTGGCGACAGGAAGCCAAAGCATCTGCCCCGTTATTGCCTTTTCCAGCAACAACTACGCATGTCTTAAATTTAAAGCGGCTGAGAATTACCCTACTCGCGCCCCGGCTGGCATTCTCAATTAACAGCAACTCCGGCAAAAAACGTTTTGCCTTCTTGTCCAAACGGCGGACTTCGGCTTGCGTCAGATAAGGAATCTTGAGAGAATATTTCTGGTTTTGTCCAGGCATAATAAAAGAGTATTTAGATCTATAGTATATCTCATTTTTTTTCTTCCTGTCAATTCTTCTTGCACTTTTAAGAAGGAGGTTTAAAATAGTTGAGAAAGCTAAAAAGGAGGAAAAAATGCCAGAGTTTGCAAGTCCCTTTTCCGGTCTTACCCCCGCAAAGAAACTAAGCAGCGAAGAATTGATCCGGGCCATCCGCTTCATGGTAGCAGCAGAATACGAAGCCGTACAGATGTATATGCAGGTGGCAGAATCAACCGATAACAAATTAGCAAAAGCAGTACTAAAAGATATCGCCGACGAAGAAAAAGTTCATGCAGGAGAGTTTTTGCGCCTTTTAAAGGCTCTAGAGCCGGAAGAAGAAAAGTTTTATCAAGAAGGCGCAGAAGAGGTAGAAGAAGAAATTAAAAAGACCGGCCGAAAAGGAAAATTTTAGTGGTCAAGACGCTTCTTGCGGAAGAGGTCTAAAAAGCGGTCTTCGTATTCAGCGTAAACATTCCAGCTGTCTAAAAGCTTTTTAAGTTCAGAGGCAAAAGAAATATCTTTCTCTGCCTGGCGAAAAAGATCTTCGATCTTTGCTCTTACTGACTGCGGCAATTTACTATACTTATTTAATTCTTTCTTGATCCGTTGAATATCTTCCTCACTAAGCGGTGTCTGTTCAGGGAAAGATGCCTCTCCTTTTAGATAGCTAATCAATTTATCTATCTCCTCTTTTATATAATTACTGCGTTGAATAAGCAAACTAAAATCTATGTCTAGATTAAGGTATCGCCTGAGAGTATCCAATACTTTTAAAGTAGCGCGGGGATTTTCAATCTGAATAGTATAAAAAGGAATTTCCCCCAGAAGGCAGGCTCCCCTCATTCCCATTTCTTTAGCTACCCCTAGAAGCAAACCATTAAGACCACTAATTTGCCCCTCGTTTAAAATCTCCCCCCCCAATTTCTGTATATCTTTCAGCACTGCTGTATGGCTGGCCACTACCCAAACACGAGGGTCCTGATTGTGGTCAATAGGCTGCGGCATAGCCGCAAAAGTAAATACCTCTTTAATCTTAAGGCTGGCAGAAAACTCTAGAATCTGGCGTGAGAAAATATATCCTTTATCCAAAGGCGGCTGAGCTTGAGATATAAACAAAACAGCGTCTCTTTCTTTCTGACGGCTAAAATAAAACGTTCCTTCTTCTATTTTGGGCAGCTCCGCAATTCCCCGCTGGCTAATAATACCAATAGGCTCAAAAAGTCCGCTTTTTTCTACTCTGGCAAACTCTTGAAAATTAAGAGCATTTTTAAGGAAAAGACCGGCTTTAAGCGACACCTCTCCCATGCCTGGCCAGCAAGCAATTAAATAGGGCTTCTTTAGCCTGGGGGATTTAAGCTTTCTTATCATCATCTGGGTTATACCATCAATCGCAAAAGATTGCAACTAATAAAATCAGAAACCAAACCAGCCCTCAACTGGAGAGGGGCCGTTTCCTATACCAATATGTTTAATGTGGCAAAATTCGAAAAACCCCGCTGGCCCCAAAACTCTGGCCCAGCCACTTTGTTTCATACCTCCAAAAGGAGTAGCAGGAGACATCTCGGCAAAAGTATTTATCCAGACTGTGCCTGCCTGAGCTTTACGGGCTAAGTTTTCTGCCTGCGCCAGATCTGCGGTCCAGATTTGAAGAGTAAGGCCAGAGGGATTCTTCTCCAAAATTTCTTCCGCCTCTTCTGCTTCAAAACTCTTAATCATCAATACAGGAGCAAAGAACTCTTCCCATACCAACTCTCTCAACTCCAGTAAAGTGGGCAAATAAAAATTAGTCCCTTCCACCCTCCTGCCTCCGCTTATAATTTTAGCCTGAGCCTCCCCTACTAGTCTCTTTACTTTCTTATCCACTTCTTCCAGATAAGAAGAACTAATCAGCGCCGCCAGATTAGCAGAAGGATCCTGGGGATCACCTAAATGTATTTTTTCTACTTTTTCCTTTAGCATTGTTTTTACCTGAGAAAAGACTTCTTCTTCTATAAGCAAAAGACTAACCCCAATACATATTTGCCCCTGTTTCATAAACGCTGCCGCCAATATATTATCAACTGCTCTTTCTAAATGAGCCGATTTGAAAATAAACCCTACATTGCACCCTCCCAGTTCACAGATAATCTTCTTAGGGTGAGAGGCACTTTCCCGATATACCTGCATAAAAGTTTTGCGGCTGCCGGTAAAAGAAAGAATATCCACCTCACTCTGAGCTAAAGCCTTTCCTATCTTTTCCCCTCTTCCGCTGACTATATTAATAAGACCGGGCGGCAAATCAAGCTTGTCCAGAAATTGAGCCAGTTTAAGAAGGGAAAGGCTGGCAAATTCCGAAGGTTTTACAATTACAGCATTCCCTGCGGCCAGTGCGGCGGCTACACTAAATCCAAAAATCATCAGAGGCACATTGTAAGGAAGAATTATGCCTGCTACGCCATAAGGCTCATAAGTAAAAATATCCCACCCCTTTTGAGAAGCAGGAGAAACCACAGAAAGTGATTCTAAAAAAGAGGCATAGTATTTAAAACAATCAGCGGCCAGAGGGACATCAACAAAGAGAGATTCTTTCATAATTTTACCCACATCTTTACTCTCTATTTCGGCAAGAAGGGAAAGATTATCCAGAATAGTCTCTCCTATCTGTCGCAAAGTTTGTGCCCGCGCAGAAAAAGGCGTATTTCTCCAAATGGCCAGGGCTTGGCGCGATTTCTCTAAAGCAAAAGCCAGGTCGCGCGCTTCTGTCTCAAACATATACCCTAATACTTCCCTCTTCGCCGCTGCCTCACAAACAAGCCTATTGTTACTCTTCCTAAATTCCCCTCCTACATAGTAGAGATATTCCTCCATAAAACCTCCTGCTGTTTTAGCCTTCGACATTTACCATTATACTGATTTACACTTTGTAGTCCAGCCGTACTTCTAAATAACAATTTTTCTTCCCCCCTATCTCTTCGCTCTGATTTATATAACTAATTTAAAAAGTATACTTCAACTCGCAGACAATCTGATTGTTATTGCGATACTGGCCGTTAGAACCATAAGCCGGACCCCAAAAGTGATGATAGCCTAAGGTAAGCCAGAGATTATCCCGCATCTCAAACTTAGTCTTAAAAGAGACCCGTCCGTCGTTGTCGTCGCCATAAATTATCAGCACTTCCGGCTTAATCCTCTCATATACAAAGTCTGTGGCTACCTTAAGGGTAACGTAGCTTTCTACTTTATCCATAAGCCCGTAAGTATAAGAACTCAGAGCGTGTTTGCCTTTAAAGGTAGGGTTGTTATGAATAAACTGGGCAAACTGCAGAGAGAAAAGCCAGTTTGTAAAGTAATATTTATCAAATCCTAATACATAGGTATATTTGTCACTTCTTTCGGTGTAACTTCTGTGCCCCTGGCTGCCATAATAAGTAGGCTCATTACGCAAGTAAGCAAATTCTCCTCTCAACGTCAACCCTTTCAGGAGGCCGGCGTTGGTAAAAGACTTGTTGAAAGAAAAACCGATGAGCTGCATTAGCTTGTGCCGGCGGGAATAATAATAATTACCCTTAGGCATACCTAAGGCGGGAATCAGACCGCCGGTAATTACTACACCATCGGAATAGGTATAAGCACTGGTAGAATAACCATAAAGCCAGTTGAGAGTGTAGTCTATGCCGGCAAATATAGAACGCCAGCGCAGACCAACTCGCGAATTTTTCAGTTTAGAAGAAGGCCGGTAAATCGCCGTACTCATACTGCCGCCGGCGGCTTCCATAATGCTTTTTACCGTATCAAAATCATTCACTGCTTTGAAAGCAAAGGTATCGCCGGCCTTAGCCGAACGCGAAGCTTCAAAGTCAGGAATCAAGAGAAACTGTAAAGTGGAATTCAGCCAGGGCGAATACTCCACCTTAATCATCCACAAAGGGATTCTGATATCGGCAAAGTCGGGCAGCCAGTAGCGGGTCAAATCAAAAGGCATAACCCGGTCTAAAAAAGGCAGGCCGTCGGCCTGGCCCCAAACAACTTGCTGTTTGCCAATTCTCACATCCAGCTGGTCTGAAATATAATCCAGGTAGCAGTCGCGCAGCCATTCTGTTCTCTGCGTAGTGCCGGCTTTTTCCTGATTTCTGTCAAACGCCCCCTCTCTTATGCCGTAGGCAAAATCGTAAAAATAGCGCGGATGCACAAAGAGAGTCCATTCGTCTGAGATGCGGTATTGCGCTTCTAAATCAAGCGTATTGCGGAAAGATGAAAGGAACTGATGAGAGTTGTCATTGTTAGTCTGGACCCATACTTCGGTTTTAACATAGCTGGAATATTCAAAATTATTGCCGGTTTGAGCCGCCAGAACAGATAAAGGAAATAAAAAACAGAAAAGTAATAGCTTCTTCATTTTCTTACCTCCTTTTTACCAGCGGGAACGCATTAAGGCTTTTACGGTAAAATTATATTCACTAACCCCCTGGTCGTACTTTGTATCTTTCATCAAAATATCAGTGCGGTGGCCGGTCCGCAAATCTTTACACTCTAAAGACATCTGAGCAGGATATTTCTTATCGCCGGCTTTAGTCCAGACCCATTCCCGAAAAAGCGTCTTAAACAGCTTCCCGTTTTTATCGTAATACTCCTCAAAAATGCCGCCGCCGGTATCTTTATCTATCCACACCTTTCTTTTGGCATAATACCAGTGCGGCCTTTGGGGATAGCATTCTATAATAAAACACGGCTTGCCGGCGAGTTTAGTTTCTCCTGTTGCTTCAAACTTGTAGCCTTTAAAATTTTCTTCCCCAACTAATTTATAACTTTCATCTTCAAAACGGCGGGTAGACACCTCTTCTACGGTCATATCCGAGCCCAGAAAAGCATCGTCATTCTGAGAAGCAGAAATCTTTCTTACCTTCTTAAGGGAAGGCAGCCAGAGCCAGACATCCTGCTCTCTTTTGGCATCTTCATAAGTCCAAGTTAGAACCGCTAATCCTTTAAGCGCTGTAGGGTAAGTAAAAGCTACGATATCTTTGTAAGAAATTCCCTCCTGACCTCCTTTTATCATCCGCATTCTTTTCCATATTCGTTTGCGCGTAAATCCACTGCGGTCTACATATAAAACCTCCCCTATCTGCATATAATCACGGGCGAAAAAGGAATATTTGTTGTAGTAGGCAATGCGCATAATCTCATCGGCACTCATTCCCTCCTGCGGTCGGTAAACTTTATAGTATTCCAGATTGGCCGCAAAAACTAAACTGCCAGCAAACAGCATTCCCCACAAAAGTCCTAGTTTTTTCACACTCCACCTCCTGTTTTGAAAAAACTTACTTTTCTTCCCCGTCTCTCTACCCCCTTTTTTAATCTTCTCTTTACTCTTCCCCACAAAAAGGCCGGCTTTAGCCACCAGACCAGCAACGGAACCATTACTAAGGAGATAACCATATTAAGCACCAAGGACAGGCACAAAATTATCCCCAGCTTTGCCTGAAAGAGAATAGGAGAAAAAACCCATACCAGTATCCCCAGAGAAACTACTGCCCCACTGAAAAATACCGCTTTGCCGCTGGTAATCAAAGTATAATGGAGTATATCCTTATAAGTATGACGTTTCTGGCGCATCTCATCATACAAACGAGCCAGAATATAAATGCCGTAATTAATCCCCAGCCCTTCGCTTAAAGAGACCAGGGGAAGAATCTCGGTGGTAATAGAAATCCCCAGAAATCCCAAAAGAGAAAAAATAACTAAGTTGCTAAGAACAAGAGGCAGAAGCAGAAACCAGCCGGCAGTAAAAGAGCGGTAAATAAAGCTGACATAAAAGAAAATTAAAAGAGAGATAAAGAGAGCATTGGGAAGAATAGTTTTTTTAATGATATCGTTTATGGCATAGAAAATGCCAATGTCTCCCCCCGCATAGAGAAATTTTATATCCTTGAATTTATGCTTTTGAAAGTACTGATGCGTTTTCTCCACCGCTAAATTTACCGTAGTTGATTTATGGTCGCGGAAATCAAATTTAATATTGCAGGATTTCTCGTCGCGGCTGATTAGATGGTCATAATCAGAGGGAAATCCCGAAAGCGTATAAAGAAACCAGTATTGGGCAATAACATCGTCTTGGGAAGGAATTTTAAAATATTCTCTCTTGCCAGCAAACATAAACATATTTAAAGCTTTGACTGCATCTACCACGGACAAAGACGATCCGACTTGTAGCACCTGCTGCTGGAGATACCTCTGAAAACTATCGATAGCCCTTAATTTATCAGCTTTAAGCAAAGAAGAGGAGGATTTTGCTAGAATATAGTAGGAATTTGTTCCTCCGAAATTGTCGTTAATAAATTTCTCGGCCCGGTTATAAGGGCTGTGGGGATAAAGATAACTTGAGCCTTCTGTATTGTCGCCAATAACTATTTTTTTTATCCCTCCCAGAGAAAGCAGGCCGGCAATAATGAAACCCGTAATTAAAATTGTGCCGGCTCTCTTATTCAAAGAGAAAATACTTATCTTCGCCAGCATCCTATCTACCCACAGATGCCGTTCTTCTCTTTCCACGGCCAATATTTTAGGCCGGTGCAAAAATGACAAAACACAAGGCGTAAACATAAAGGAAGTGAAGAAGTTGGCGAAAATGCCCAGCCCGCTGGCCAGAGCCATACTTTTTATGGTAGAAAGAGGCACCATTACCAAAGATAAAAACCCGAACCCGTCTGTAAATACACAGGCGAGCCCCGGCAGAAACAAATAGGCCATGGTATTTACTATAGCGTGCTTGCTTTTCATTTTAGGGCTGCGCATTTCCTCATAATAACGCTTAAGTGTGTGCACAGAATGGCTGATACCTAAAGAAAGAACAATAAAGGGCACCAAGATTGTAGCCGGGTCAAGCCGCAGGCCTAGAAGTTTCATTGTTCCCATACCCCAGATAGTAGCCATAGAAGAATCTAAAAGAGGCAGGAGTATGCCGCGGCGGGAACGAAAGGTAAAAAACAGAATAAGGGAAATCACCAGCATACTTACTGCCAATACCTTAAACATAGAAGGAAGGTAAAAATTAAGCCAGCCTTCTAAAATAGGACGGCCGGCAATATAAATCTCGGTGTTTTTGTCTTCATATTTTTTCTTCAACTTCTGCAAAGTAGAGAATATATAGCTGGTTTTTACTCCCGAATTAAAATCTACCTGGATAAAAGTGGACCGGAAATCACGCGAGACCATTTTGCCGTAAACATTGGGGTTAATCTCAATTTTTCTTTTCAATTCCTCCCTGCCTCTTTCGTCCTGAGGCGGATAACGCAAAAGGCGTTCTACAAAAAAACCCTCTTCGTCAGCTACAATATGTTTTATATGGCGGCTGGCTAAAGAATAAACGCGGCTGATATTTACACCCTTAACCAAATACAAATCTTCCGTTAAAGATATCAGCTTATCCAAAAACTTAGCATTAAGAATTGTCCCTTCCTTAACCCGCAGGGCCAAAGATACCTGGTTAAGGCCGCCGAAGATATGCGTAAGCTGGTGCTGCACTTCTACAAAGGGATGTTTCTGAGGCAGGAAATCTTCCAGGTGTGTTTCTACCTTTATCGTACCTAACACACTAAGAAAAAATACTGTTAACGCTGTGCAAGCTATAATGATATATATCCGCAGATGCACTATCCTGCGTGCCAGTCTATACTGCCAGCTACTGGTTAGACCTCTGCTTTCGCCTGAAGCATACTTTATTCTACCGGTGCCTGCTCCCATAATTTGAAAGTCCTTACTAATACCGGATACCAGCGGCTCATCTTAGTAAAATCACCTTTAGTCTTTACCTTGCCTTGCGTAGAGGCGACAAAAGCATCCAGCTTGCGGTTGAAAACTTTTTTTAATATATCCGCGCGGCCAATGATTAAGAAATCCACCCCTTCTGCTTCCTCGCTTACCTTAACTATGCGCCCAGCCTGGTAATGAAAGCAAACTGCCCTGCCGCTATCCTGGTCTTTAACCGCCAGCCGGCAGGTCAAATCATATTTCCTTCCCAGCTCCTGGGCCTGAGGGTCATTGTTAACCAATTCCGCCAGTTTAGCTATATGCGCGGGTGAAAGCAGTTTGTACTTCTTTAACGATCCCGGCTCCTGAGGCAGCTCTCTATCCGCGGCCAAAGCGGTGCGGGACTGAGATTTCAGAATCAGGTTTATTTTTGCCTGCTCCTCTAAAAGTTCAATGAGGCTGAACGCTTCTTTGAAATCCTGGCCTATGCTTACCACCCCGTGCTGTCCTAAAACTACTATATTGGAATCAGCCAGCGCCTCTAAAACCGGTGCAATATGGGTAACCGTAGGAGTCTCCTGAGGAACAACTTTTATTTCTCCCAAATAAAATTTCGCCTCAAAAGAAAATATGTCCAGCCTGCCAAAATAATGAAAAAAGGCTACTGTATAAGGAGAATGCGAATGCAGGACGACTTTGACGTGAGGGAATTTACTATGTATGCCTAAATGCAAACCCTTCTCGCTGGTAGCTTCTCCTTTTCCCTCCAAAACATTGCCCTTGCTGTCAACCATAAGAATATCTTCATAAGAAAGCTCTCCCAAATAACAGTCGTGAGAAGTTATAAGAATACCTTCGTCTACTTTTAAAGAAATATTGCCGCTTCTGGCGCTAACTAAACCCCGTTCATTCAGGCGGCGGGCCCAATAGATTATTTGTTCTTTTTGCTTATCCATCTCCTTCCTCCTTAATGAGATCAAGCCGAGGCTTCTCGACCTCCCCCAGAAGACTTTCTGCATACATAGGACGTCCGGCTAAAGTAGAAGCATCACTATCAGAAAATTTATCTAAATCCAGCTCTGTCCCTGCTGCAAATTTCACATCCACATTGTGATATTTAGCTAATTCATATACATACAAAGAACTACTTAAACACAAATATCCATCGTCCATCTTCTTCTGATAAAGAATCAGAAGCTCCTTTATTTTTTGCTGGTAAAAAAGATGCCCCAGCATATTATCAGTACAATATAAAAATTCTAAACCAGCAGCAGATAAAGCATCTCTATTCCATCCCAGTCCCAATAAATACGGCCGCAACTCAGGATTTACCAATACGAACCCCCTATGAAATTTCTCTTTCAAATAAATAACGGCCTCTTCAGACAAAATTCCCCAAAACAAAACAGCTTTTTTTATATTCGTTATTTCCATTTCCTCTTATCGTTCAGGCGCAGCTCCTCCAGCCCTACCCAGCCGCTAATCAGTTCTTGGGGCACAATGTCAAAACTGGGATATATAGCCTCTATATTCTCTTTATCAGGTATATTCTCTAAAAACATAAAAACTTCCTGCGGGGGACGCTCTTCAATTCCAACCTTTTCTATAGAAAAATCATAAGGATATTGTACAAAAGCATAGACAGGAATGTTGTAGATGCCAGCCAGACAGCTTAAAGCATAAGTTCCAACTTTATTAATAATATCTCCCTGTAAATTCGCCCTGTCCGCGCCACAAACTACAGCGTTAACTTTTTTCTCAGCCATAACTTTAGCAACCTGGTTGTCACAGATAAGAATAGTATTTACCCCTGCTCGCTGCAACTCCCACGTAGTAAGACGTGCTCCTTGCAGATAAGGACGTGTCTCGCTAACATAAAACCTGTATTCTTTACCTAAATTCCTCAAAGCCTCAGCCAGATAAATTAGCTCCCCGTTAATATTACATATGGTAAGAATAGAACTTTGCTGTGGCAAGACCTCAGCTAAGGCGGCGCAGCGCCTGCGGCGGGCTTTGTCAAAACCGTCCAAAAATGTGGCGATTATTTCAGATAATGGCTTATCTTCTCTCAAAGACTTTTTAAGAAGAGAGGAAAGAGAAAAAAAATCAAAGGTAGGACGCGTGGCTTTGAATTTCTTGGCCACCAAGTCCGCCAGAGTACTTTTATCCTGGTACTCCTCCTCTAGCAGCTGGCAAGTATAGAAATATAAAAGCACCTGGCCGAAGGCCCGTGTCTTCATCTCGCGCAGGCAAAACAGGGCATCTTCTAAATTAAGCACCTCCAGATACTTCTCTTCCCAGGGCAGAAGTGTCTCATCCAGAACCAGAATTTTTTTGCCCTGCATCCTGACTGGAAACGAAAGAGGTGAATTAAACATCTGAATCTAAAACAAATTCGAATACTCCCTTAATCATTTTCTCCTGAGCCTCGAACAGCTTAAAATCAGAAAAACCTAATTCTCCGGTTATTAGATTATCGGAAGCCAGAAGCACCGCACAACTCTTTTTGCCGTAAAGGTTAGCCAGGGTAACAAAGGGACTGGTCACCATATCCACAGCAATGGCCCCTTTGGCGATGTAAGAGTTGACTATTTCTTTTGCCTCCCGGAACAAAGCGTCTGTTGTCCATATGCCGCCTCTATGCACTTTGCCTTTTTTCTCCATAACTTTACACAGCTTATCTGACAAGTCTTTATCTACCGCAGGCGAGAAATCATCCTTGACATAATAACGCGTAGCACCATCTCCCCGCAGGATTTTATCGGCAATAATAAAATTTCCTATCTCAATATCTTCTCGCAATGCCCCGCAGGAGCCCAGCCGCACCAATATGTCTATGCCGGCATTACAGAGAAGCTCGGTAACAAAGGCGGAGTCGGGAGAATAAAAGCCGCCGTTGCCTACGGTAATCTTTCTGCCCTTATAGAACCCTGTCCAGAAAGTATAGCCTAAGAAGGTAAAATTCTTCGTCGGCCTCTCCAGCATATCCAGGCACAATTTAGCTCTCTGCGGCTGGCCGGAGACAAGAGCAATCTTGCCAAAATCGCCTTCTTTGAACTGTAAGTGCTCCAGCAAATCTTTCGGTTTTAAGTGGACATCCCGCTGCATCATAACAAATTTCCTCCTTAATGTTTTTACTACCCCTGCTGCTCTGCAAAAGTTTAGACGTAAAGTTCGTCGGTTTGAGATGCTTTCTCAAAACGTGACATATTCTCCATATAAGAACGGAAGCAAAGCCCTACTAAAGGATGATAAATCCTATTGTGCAGTATCCTTTCTACGCGTCCGGGCTTAGAATAGAATTCCCGCAAGGCCCAGGCTCCCAGCCTCCCAATAGCTTCCTGGGACAAATGTTCAGTAGGAACCACAGGATGGTGAAAGTCCCAGGTTTTTAAATCGTCGAATTTGACCCAGCCTCTTTCTACATATTTAGGCCATATAGGAGAGCCAGGCATAGGCGTAAGATACTGTAGGGCGCAGATATCCGGGTCTATTCTGTCTACCGCTTCAAAACGCTTCTTTATTCTATATTCATCATCATTCTCAAAGCCCATCATCCAGGTAAGGACAGTAGCAATCCCTGCTTCTTTCAATTTAGCTACTGTCTCCTCTACCTGTTCTACGGTAATACCTTTGCCTAACTCCTCTAACTCTTCGTCCGTGGCTACCTCAATTCCCGCCAAAGCTAAAAAACAGCCTGCCTCTTTCATTTTAGGAAATAAATCTACATCCCGCAGGTAATAAGGAGCACGGCCTAAAAAGCACCAGGAAACCTTTTTGCTCAGACCCCGCTTAATCATATCCTCAATAAACTCTTCCATGCGCTGACGGGAGACATTGAAGCAGTCGTCCATCATGGTAACTACTTTTACCCCGAACTTATCGTGAAGAAGCTCCAGCTCGTCCGCTACGAGTTTGCCAGAACGAGCCCGAAAAAATCTTAAATCAGCGTTTCCCCGCGAGTCAAACTGCGACCACTCATAGCAAAAATTGCAACCGGCCGGACATCCCCGCGAGTTCCAGGTTTCTGTATAATGCTTCCAATAATCATGCCCTACATATTTCTCCATAGGAAACAAATCATAAGCGGGCATAGGCAGTTCGTCCAGATTCTTTATTAACCCACGGTAGGAGGTAAGCACTATCTCTTCTCCCTCACGGAAAGCAAGACCTTTCACCTCTTTTACCTCTCTGCCGGACGCTATTGCTTCCACCAGCTCCACAAAGCTTATGTCCTGCTCTCCTACCAGACAATAATCAATCCAGGGGTTCCTCCTGAGAATCTGGCGCGGTGCAGAAGCATAAACCAAGCCGCCAGCAATAATAGTAATTTCGGGATACTTCTCTTTAACCAGCTTGGCTGCCTGATTATAACGGTAAACCACTGCCGCCCCTCCGGTAGTATGCAGAATATCTCCTATATGAATGATGTCCGGACGGGCTTTACCAATCTCCTCCAGCATCTGCTCGTTGCTCATTTCCCAGGCGCGACAGTCCAGAACCTGCAAAGCATATTCGGGATGCTTCTGGCGCAGAAGCGCGGCTATTTGCGCCTGCCCTATATTGGGCGCACGGTGTTTCCCCCAGGTTGACCAGGCACCTAAATTGGGCTGAAGAAACATTACTTTCATCATAAACTCCTTTTTCAGTTTTTTATTCGGTTTTCTGCCATATGCTTCAATCTGCCTTCAGCAATCTTGCCGCTGCGCGTCTTGGGAAGCTCTTTCACAAACTCAAAGTAATGGGGGATTTTAAAATGCGCCAGCTTCTTCTTCAAAAATTCTCTTAATTCTTCCTCTTTGACTTCTGTATCTTCTTTACTTACTATAAATACTTTGGGCACTTCTCCCCGCAAGCGGTCAGAAACACCCACAGCGGCACACTCCTGCACCGCCGGATGCTCGGACAAAGCTTTCTCTATCTCCCACAAAAAAACTATCTCTCCTCCTACTTTCAGCATCTGCTTCTTCCTTCCGGCAATGTAATAAAATCCTTTCTCATCTCTGTAGGCTAAATCGCCGGTGCGAAAAAAACCCTCTGGCGTAAAAGAGGCTTCATTTAAAGAGGGATTTTTATAATAGCCTTTGAATACGGCTTTGCCTCTGATTAACAACTCACCTACCTCGCCTTCTTTCACCTCCTCTCCTTCCTCATTAACAAGTTTTACTTCTACATCGGGCGAAGACACGCCGATACTCTCGATATTAGCAGAATCGGGCGGCGTAACAATGTTAGGAGGAGAAGTTTCGGTCATCCCCCAACCGTTGAGAAGTTTTGCCTGTGGACAAAGTTTGTGGAATTTCTTAAGCAAGCGCGGCGAAGAGGGAGCGCCAAAAACGACTACATACCTCAAGGTTTTTAGATTAAATCCCTCCAAATCTTTAAGGGTAAACAGCGCTACATACATAGAAGGCACTATCCAGAAAAAGGTAATCTTAAATTGCTCAATATTCTTAAGGAACTGGCGGGGAGCAAATCTTTCCATTAACACAACCTGCAGACCAAAATATACCATTAACAGAAAATACACCCATCCCCCTGCATGAGAAAGAGGAATAGCACAAAGAACATTATCGTTCTCATTGATATCGGAAAGGAAATACTTTACTTGCCGCGGCGAATACTCAAGATTGTCGTAAGTAATAACTACGGCTTTAGGCTGGCCGGTGGTTCCGGAAGTATAAGAAATTATAGCCTCCTCACCCCGAGCATTGTCTATAAAGGCTCCTGCCTTTTCCTCTGCCCCGTTCTTTATCAGCTGAGAAAAACTCAAAAAATCACCCTCCCGAGTTTCTTGTGTTTCATCAACTAACACTATCTTCACCCCTGTATCTCTCTCCAGCCTGTCATAATTTATATTGATACGCCTCCTGGCAATAAGGATATCTACCTGGGCGTGTTTCAAAATGCTTATTAATTCCTCCTCGCTCAACATAAAATCAAGCGGCACAGCACAAAAGTGCAAAGAGAATATAGCCGTGTAGGCTACTATATACTCCCAGCTATTGGGAAGAAATATACCTATGCGTGCCGGTTGGCAAGGAGTTAATTCCCAAAGGCCTGCCGCACACTTAAGGCCTAATTGGTGCAGCTGGCCAAAGGTTATTTTTTTCTCTCCTGAAATAAGAGCCACCTTATCAGGGAATAATTTACTCTTATTTTTTAGAAGAAGAGTAAAATTAAAGATTTTTCTCTCTTCCATAAGTTAATTTTTATTAATAAAATTTTAATAATAATTTAAAAATACACTACCCTTTTTCTTCCTCTGACCATAAATAATTTATTTACGCGCTATATCTTGAATATTTAAGGCAATATTAATAAGGATAGAGGTTACACCCAAAATAAATACACTTTTAGGAGTGACACTGGTTAAACCTAAATTGTAGTTGATACTCCATAATTTCAAAATAACGCTGGTAACAATAAGGATAAAACCCACGCTTAAGAAAAAATCTTCGAAAACGCGGTAATAATTTTTAAAACTCCCGCTTTCCACAGCCTCGCCTCCTTTTTCATATTTATACTTTATAAAAGGCCTTCACTAAATTCTGGATATTGAGGGACAAATTAAAAAGTAAACAGGTGATAGCTGCCGCAAATATATCTTTAGCCGTAACGGTTGTAAAACCTAAATCATATTCCACACCCAATAGCCGCATAGCTACGCTGGCAATTACTAATACAAAACCTGCTCCTAAAAAGAAATCTTCGAATAATTTATATTCTTTCATCCTCCCCCTTTTTACTAAAACAGCTTTTTTAGAATATAATAAAACCCTTAACCTGTCAACTGAAATTTTAAAGGGAAGCAATTTGACAGCTAAAAAAATGGCAGCTATAATGAGAACGATGAAAAATTGGTACATAAAGCTTGGGGTAGGAGTTTTCTTTCTTCTTAGCCCCTCCTTTCTATTTGCCTCAACTCTTAATGTCTTAACTATAAAGGGGCTAATAATAAATCCGGTAATACAGGAATACATAGAAGAAGGTATAAGAAAAACCGAACAAATCCAGGGCTATCTCTTAATTCGCATTGATACGCCGGGCGGACTGCTGAAGCCTACAGAAAATATTGTAAAAATGCTCCTTAATGCCAGAGTGCCCGTAATATGTTATGTTTGGCCGCAAGGAGCCAGAGCTGCTTCGGCGGGTAGCTTTATTGCTTACGCCGGTAATATCCTGGCTATGGCCCCTAATACCCACATTGGAGCAGCTCATCCTGTAATAGGAGGAGGGCGCTGGGAAGAGATAGGAAAGACTTTGCAAGAGAAAATTACTAACGATACCTTAGCTTTGGCCCGTAATATCGCTCACGCGCGCTCGCGCCCTTACTCCTTTATTAAAAAGACGATAAAAGAAAGCCTTTCTTTTACAGCAGAAGAAGCTAAAGCCCAGAAAGCGGTAGATTTTATTGCCTCTAATCTGAAGGAATTACTAAGAGATATCAATAACTTTCATATAGTATTAGAAGGAGACAGAACTATCGTATTGCATACTAAAGATATAGATATAAACTATATAACCTTTAGCCCGCGGCAAAAATTTTTAAATGCTATAACTGACCCTAACATTGCCTATTTATTATTTAGCTTAGGATTTTTAGCACTACTATTTGAAATAACCCATCCCGGTTTCGGCCTGGCGGGAGTAAGCGGGATTATCGCCTTACTGCTTGCTTTCTATGCCTTTCAGATTTTACCTACTAATTATACAGGTTTGGCGTTAGTAGGAGTAGGTATAATTTTTCTCATCGCGGAAGCTTTTACACCCACGTTTGGGCTACTTACAGGAGCAGGATTAATCTGTTTTATCCTGGGATCAGTTATGCTTTTTCCCCATTCTAAGATTATACATCTATCACTAAAAACCATTATTCCTTTAGCCGTTTTAGCCTTTATCTGGACTAATTTTATCCTGGTAAAACTAATTCAGACAAGAAAACAAAGACCTCTCAACGGGAAAGAAGCTCTGGTAGGAAAAATTGGCACCGCCAAGACAAATATTTTGCGCCACGGCAAAGTGAATGTAGAAGGTGAAACCTGGAATGCTAAAAGCAGTCGTTTAATTAAAGCTGGTGCGGAAGTAGTGATTAAAAAAGTGGAAGGGCTTAGGTTAATAGTAGAACCACTTATGGTAACAAAAAAGGAGGAGTGATGGTATACACAGTATTGCTTGTGGGTATATTTTATATAATAAGCTGTATAAAGATAGTTAACGAATACGAACGGGCGGTAATCTTTCGTTTGGGCAGAGTGCTTAAGAATCCTAAAGGACCGGGCATATTTTTTATTCTCTGGCCCTTAGACAGAATGATTAAACTGTCACTGCGCACAATTACCTTAGATGTCCCTCCTCAAGATATCATCACTAAAGATAATGTTTCAGTAAAAGTTAATGCCGTTGTCTACTACCGCGTAATGGATCCTATAAAAGCTGTGGTTTCAGTAGAAGACTATAACTTTGCTACTTCTCAAATCTCGCAAACTACCTTAAGAAGTGTAATTGGTCAGGTAGAACTAGACGAGCTCCTCTCCAATCGAGAAAAAATAAACTCCTCCTTGCAAGAAATTATCGACAAGCAGACTGATCCCTGGGGAATTAAAGTATCCCTGGTAGAGATAAAACATGTTGATCTGCCGCAAGAGATGCAAAGAGCTATGGCCCGGCAGGCGGAAGCTGAAAGAGAAAGAAGAGCAAAAGTAATCTCGGCGGAAGGAGAAGCTCAGGCGGCAGCTAAATTAAAAGAGGCGGCAGAAGTAATAAGCGGTCATCCGGTAGCTCTGCAGATGCGCTACCTCCAGACTTTAATAGATATGTCCTCTGAAAAAGCATCAACGGTAATTATTCCTCTGCCTCTGGAATTTTTAAAAGCATTCGGAAAAGAATAAATCTTAAAATAAGAAAATTTATTCAGACTTTACTTTCAATACTTCGCGAATAAATTTTTCTCCTTCTCCCTGTGGATGGAGGCTTCTCTTGATATATATATCTTCCGAAGAAGATAAGTCTACTATATAGCTATGAGCTAAACGGTTGTAGCCTGCATCATAGCATATTTCCACTTGAGGTTGTTTAATAAGGGGAGGGTTCTGAGCTACGACCATACCAATATAATTATTATTTAACTTTACTATTGTGCCTAGCGGCCAAACACCAATCAAAGTAAAGAATCTATCTAACAACACCGGGTCAAACAAGCGACCTTTTTCATTAACCATAATTTGGTAAATTTGCTCTACTAAAACTTCACTTTTATAAGGACGCCGGCTACGCAACGCATCGTAAACATCGGCAATAGTTACTAAACGCGAAAGAAAATTCGGAGGGCGCAAAAATCTGCTCCTGGGATATCCTCCCCCTATTTTAAAATGCCGGTGGTGCTGAAAAGCAATCAAAGGTACGATCTTACCGAAACCTCCTCTCTGAATAAGTAGTTTCGCTCCTTCTATAGCATGACTTTTAATCCGTTCAAACTCAGCAGCTGATATTTCTGATTTACGGTTCAATAGGTACTTTGAGATATAAATCTTCCCTATATCATGCAGCAACCCTCCCAGAGTAACTTGCAACAGATTCTCTCCTTCCAACCCTAAACCGCGCGCTTGCAAATTAGTCAAAAGAGCTACATTCAAGCAGTGCACAAATGTATAGTCATCGTGTTTTTTAAGAGAACCTATCGCAGAGAGGAAGTTAAGTTGCATGTTATCCTGGGTAACAATACTTTCCGCCATCGCTCGCCACTCCTCTCCCTGCGACTGCTTGCTAAAAAAATCACCAAAAGCTCCTTCTAAAGTCGCTAAAGACTTTTGGTACTGATTAAGATAAAAAACAAGCTGTTCCCGGAAGGCAGGAGAAGAAACGAGTTTCTCTTCCTGCGGTGCGTTTTTACTCCTGATTTTATCTGTCTCTATATGAATAATGCCTTTTTTCTTTAAGTATTGAGAAAAATCATCTCCTTTAAGAGAAATATTCTTGTCGCTGAGAATAATCAAAAATCTTTCTAACTCCTCTTTTGTCAGCCCTCTCTTTATCCGCAGAACTGATAAGGTACGGTTTTCGAATTCTTTTAGGAAATCTTTCAAGCGTAAGCTCAAATCAAAAAATATCTGGTTCTGATAAAAAACTTCATCTTTTATAAACCCAATCTCTATTTCACTTTGTGTACCTAAGGCTACTCTCATCTTATCGTATAAACTGCTTATCTCTTCTTGCGCCCGCGGATGACTGCAAGAGTACATTTTCACCAGCTGCAAACAGGATGCCAGTTGTTTAACTATATATTGTATATTCTCGTGTTTACTTTCCGGCATGAGAAAGCGCCTTCTCCTCTATATTTTTTAAAGCGTTTGTAGCCTGTTTTATCAACTCTGCCTTAAAAACAGAAAATACTCTGCCTCGCTGTACAAACTCTCTTAAAATATCCGTGGCTTCTTCGATATGGTTTTTTTTGACTATTGAAATATTCTCTCTAATGAAGCTGTTGCACAAACCAAAAATATTAAACGGTAAAATAAGTTTTCGGAGATATTTTTTTGCTGCAACCTTATCTGTCTTAAGCAACCCCCGTAAGGCTGCTTCCCGTACGGGGAGGTATTTATTCAGAACAAAGCGTGCGAAGAAAGAAGCATCAGCCAGGCCTTTTTCTGCCAGTATTTCTATTGCTTGAGCAAGCACAAACTCACGCCGGCGATAGAAATCCGCTATCCAGAGCAAGGCATTCTTGTTTTTTTCCAAAGGCAATTGTGCCAGAAAATTCAGATATTCTTTTACCCAAAAAATGTTATCTTTATTAGCCAACAGTTGCTGAGTGCGCCGGACAATAACTGGAGGGGAGGAAAGAGATAGAAATACTTTGTAGATATGCTCGTAAATAAGCTGGGGGTGACGCATAAGTCTATCCCAGAGACGTTCAATACCTCCTTCCATATTCTGCAAAATCCCACTTATCACTATCTTTGCTTTCTGGCTCTTACCAGCCAGACTCAACAAATTATCTAACTTTTCCTTTAGAGCAGTACATACATAATTTACCATATTCTCTCCTTCTGTTCCTTTATGAGAACGCAGAGAAGAGAAAGTCTCCCATAAATTAGCTAAGCCCTCTATATCTTCCCGCTCTACCATTACCACTAATTCTCTTTTTAGTTCCTCTGCCAACCAAGGGCTTATATTAGGTTCTAAAAAAAGCATATCTAAAATCATATACAAATATTCCTCCTCTATTTCCTGAAGTTTTACTTCATAATGATATTTAGGAACTATCTTGTCTAAAAAGGTCGTAAGTGAATCAAGAAAGCGACAATAGGAAGCAGAAATAAATTTCTCTGTGACAGTTTCTTGCATAAGCTGTTGGGCAGCTTCTTGTAAAGCATGCAGGCGCCTAGTGTCCATCTGCCTTAATTTCTTCTCTCCCTGAGGAGACAATTTCCCAAAGGGATTTTGTTCAGTAAGAAAGGCGATTTTTCTTAAAATATCTATATTAAAAGATTTGTCAGTAGAAATAAAATCAAAAAATGATGCTTCCAAATCAGTGCTGCTAATATCCTGCAGTAGCTTCGCTATCTTGTCCCATTCTAAATTTTCTTTCTTATCAAAATTTCTTCCCAGAAAAACTTTAAGGGCTATCTGCAAGAACTTACCCGTTTTATCAGGATATTTTTGCTGTAAATAACTTTTAACCTTATCCAACAAAGAAGATAAAGAGCGCGTTTCAATACCTGAGAGTTTCTTCTCTAAAAAATCCTCTTTCTCAAGCAGATATTCTATTTCCTCTCTGCTCACATTGATACTATCTCTGCTCTCTTTCCTAACCTCTTGGCTAAAAAAATCCCAAAATGCCTCAATTGCTTCTCCTTCACTATCTAAATAACGCTGATAATCAATCTCTTCTATCTTAGCGTTTCTTACTCTTTGGTTCTCAAGCATTCTTTTTGCTCCCCCCTCTTTCCATATTTCTCGTGGCGCAGAAGCAAGAATACTAGCTAATATTCTAATTTCTTCTTTACTAATCCCCCGCAGATTTATATGTAAACTTTCTATGCGCCGCTGATGCAGATAAAGACCCAAGAAGAAGCCTCTTTCATGTTTTATCTCTTCTCCGTTTACTATTATAGATTGGGGAGTAGCATAGATATCCAGAGAAGAAGCTAGAGAGCCAATCTGTTTCAAGTACTGGTAGAATTCCTCTATGGTCTTCTGGAAACTAGGATGCTGGGGAGGATACATAGCAATGCGGTTAAATAAAACTCCAAAGTGGCGCGAGACTTCTCCTGCCCTTATCTTAGCCATATATTTATTTTCTCAAAAGAAGACACTTTTGCAACCTTCTTCCTGAGGACAATTTAGGTTAAATATGAGGCAGCCTGATAAGAGCTTCTTACCCAGGGAGAGCTTTTTACGGCTTTAAATCCCATTGTTTCCGCTATCTCTCTCCATTTATCAAATTCTTGGGGGTGGACATATTGCTGCACGGGAACATGACGGAAGGAAGGTGCCAAATATTGTCCCAGGCTCAGGAAATCACATCCTACCCCTCGTAAATCCTCCAAAACTTTGATAACTTCCTCTTTTGTTTCTCCTAACCCTAACATAAGCCCTGACTTAGTGCAGAGATGAGGATTTATTTTTTTTAAATAGGCAAGTACTTCTAAAGAACGCCGGTAGACAGCTTCGGGACGCAACCTTTTATAAAGCGAAGGGACCGTTTCTATATTGTGCCCGATAACTTCTGCCCCGCTTAAAGCAACTTTTTCTAGCGCCTGGCGGTTAAACAAAAAATCAGGTATTAAGAGCTCTACTTTTATGGTTTTGTCTATCTGTTTTATCAAACTTACACAACGAGAGAATATTTCTGCACCTCCATCCGCTAAGTCATCACGGCTGACGCTGGTAAGCACTACATAATGCAGTCCGAGTTCGGCCACACACTTCTTTATTCTCTCCGGCTCTTCCGGATCCAGCCGGCCGGGTTTACCTTTCCCCACATTACAAAAACGGCAGTGGCGGGTACAGACATCACCCAAAAGCAGAAAAGTAACTTCTCCTGCTCTGAAACACTCGCCTATGTTAGGACACCTTGCTTCCTCACATACGCTATGCAAATTCCAACGGCGCAACGTCTGCTTCATATAGCGCAACAGGTCTAGATTTACCGGTTTCCGCAGCCAATCTGGTTTAAGGTAATTTAGTCTCGCGACAGTAATTCCATTCATAAGTACTATACTTATTTTTTGCCAAAAATCTTGCTCTTTCTTCCTCTTCTGCTGTTAGAGGCCTTTCGTCTAAATCTACCCCCAAATTTTGCCTCAAGCATTCTTGCAGTAGCTGACGTAGGTTCTCCGCGTCTATTTCTACAAATTCAGCCAAAGAAGCTATCTCTTGCTTTTCTTTATCTTTATATTCTTCCTGAACGAAATGATTTAAAGCATAATCTCTCTTGCCTAAAGGAATGAAGCCTTGCTGAAAAATAAAATGCTTTTTCCTCCGCTGGGCGTGTCCTCCTATCTTCTTGCCTGCTACTATAATATCACCTTCTTCTTTGCCATAAGCACATATGTGGCTAAAGGCAGAAGAAAGAAAAGCCCCTCTTTCATAGGCAAAATGCGCCTCCAAACCCAGGTGGCGTAGAGCATCTCTAACAAAAGCCGTAAGCTGAAAGTAGCTTTCTCTAACTCTCCTCGGCTTAAGAATCTGGTCAAAACACATAATGCTGTAGGTAACCTCATCATTATGCAAGACCAGTCCTCCTCCGCTCAAGCGGCGGACTAAAGAAACCCCTGCTTGTTGCATCTTGTTTTCGTCTACAATTTTATGCGGGTCTTGAAAATACCCGCAGGAAAGCCAGGCACAGCTCCAACCATAAAAGCGGATGAATCCTGCATATTTTCTAAAACCGCTCTCCTGGAATGACTGGGCTAAAGCCTCATCGATAGCCATATTAAGAAAGCCGTCGGAAGCTCCCGTTATAATCAGGCGGAAGGCGGTACCCATCTTAGCTGTGGCTGGCGGGCCGCTTTAGCTTCATCTAAACGCCCCACAGGCGTGGTATGAGGAGCTTCTTTCACCAGTTGTGGGTTATCAACCGCTTCTTTAGCAATAGCCTCCATAACGCCAGCGAATTCATCTAAAATTTGTTTGCTTTCTGTTTCCGTCGGCTCAATCATCAGAGCCTCCTTCACAATAAGAGGGAAATAAACGGTAGGAGGGTGAACGCCGTAATCAATCAGCCTTTTAGCTATATCAAAAGTCCTCACATTTGTAGTTTTGTTCTTCAGCCCGGCAAAAACTACCTCGTGCCAGCACGGTTTATCTGTAGCGGGTTCATAATAATTTTTTAACTTCTCCTTCAGATAATTGGCATTTAGCACCGCATGCTCTGCTACTCTCAAGAGCCCTTCTTTTCCTAAACGCAATAAATAGGCAAAAGCCTTAACCATTACGGGGATATTGCCGTAAAAGGAACGTACGCGCCCAATAGAATTAGGCAGTTTATATTCTAGATAAAACCTATCCTCGCTTTTACCTATTAGGGGTAAGGGTAAGAATTCCTTCAATTTTCCTCTCGCTCCTACGGGGCCTCCACCCGGCCCCCCTCCGCCATGAGGTGTAGCAAAAGTTTTATGCAAATTGATGTGCATAATATCAAATCCCATATCTGAAATTCTCACCTTGCCCAAAAGAGGATTAAGATTAGCCCCATCGTAATAGAGCAGGCCGCCTTGCTTATGAACTATTTCTGCCATATCCCATATTTTCTCTTCAAACAGCCCTAAAGTATTAGGATTGGTAAGCATCAGGGCCGCAGTACGAGAACCGCAGATTCTGCTTAATGCATCTATATCCACAAGTCCTTCTTGGCTGCTTTTTATAGTTACGACTTTAAACCCAGCTAAAGTGGCGGAAGCCGGATTTGTGCCATGACTGGAATCAGGTACGATAACTTCTTGGCGTAAGAAATCTTTCCTCTGCAAAAAAAACTTTTTTATCATTAGCATACCGCTTAACTCTCCTGCTGCCCCTGCTGCCGGCTGAAAGCTAAAATGCTCCATTCCCGTAATCTCCACCAAAACTTTCTCTAATAAATACAACAGCTCCAACATCCCCTGCACATCTTCTTCCTCCTGATAGGGATGCAGTTGAGAAAAACCCCTCTCTTCTGCGGCTAATTCATTCATCTTAGGATTATACTTCATGGTGCAAGAACCGAGGGGATAGAAGTTTTTATCCACAGAAAAATTCATCTCCGCTAAACGGCTGTAATGTCTTACCACATCTAGTTCCGAGAGCTGAGGGAAGTATAATTTCTCCTTTCGCTTTAACTCCGCAGGAAGAAAATCTTCCCATAAGTACCTGGGTACATCATCTTTACTAAAACTAAAACCTCTGCGGCCTGCTACGTTCTTTTCAAAAATCAATTTTTTCTTCATATAAGTTTTTCTAATGTCTGGACAAAACTGTCTAAGTCTTTCTTGCTCTTATCGCCATCTACAAAAACCAGGAGGCAATTTTCTAATTGAGGATATAACTTGCCCAATTTGACGCCAGCCAATATGCGATGCTTCTTCATTTCTTTCCCTACTTGCTCTAAATGAGGAATTTTCACTACAAACTCCCCCCAAAAATGTGACCCAAATACTTCCTGGACCAGTTTTTTGCTTACCAATTGTTCATAGAGATAGTGGGCGCGGGAGAAAATTCGTTCGGCGAGCGCCTTAATGCCCTGTTCTCCCAAAAGGGAAAGGTATACACTGCAGGCTAAAGCATTAAGAGATTGATTGGAACAGATATTAGAAGTAGCTTTCTCCCTTCTTATATGCTGCTCACGCGCCTGCAGAGTTAAAACAAAACCTTCCTCCCCTTTTTTGTCCGTGGTGCGGCCGACAATACGTCCGGGAATTTTACGCAGGAATTCTTGCCGCGTGGCTATAAAACCAAAAGTCTCCCCTCCCCAATATGCTCTCTGCCCCAGAATTTGCCCTTCACCACACACAATATCTACTTCATAATAAGAAAGAGGTTGCACTAAAGAAAGAAAAAGAGGATTAGCTACCACTATAACCAAGGCATTATGTTTGTGGGCTAAAGTAGTTATCGTTTTTATATCTTCTACTAACCCAAAGAAATTAGGCAAAGCTACCACTACAGCGCTTACGTCGTCATTAAGGTTCATTTCTAACTCTGGCAGCAAAATTTTACCTTCCTTATCCCATTTTAATTCTTCTATATCTATTTCTATCCCGGCCGTATAAGTTTTCACCACCTGGCGGTACTCAGGATGGAGACTGCGTCCTAATAATACTTTTTTTCTCTTATTGATGCGCCGGGCCATAAGAATACTTTCCGCCACAGCAGAAGCCCCATCATATAAGGAAGCAGACGTAACATCCATTCCTGTAAGCAGACAAATATAACTTTGATATTCATATATCGCCTGTAGCGTGCCCTGCGAAGCTTCGGCTTGATAAGGAGTATAACTGGTATAAAACCCTCCCTGCTGCAAAATGGCCTTGAGAGCGGCAGGGACAAAATGAGGATAAACACCGCCGCCTAAAAAAGAGTTATATGCGTCGAGGTTTTTGTTTTTAGCCGCAAGTTGTTTTATAAAATCTAAGGCTTCCTTTTCTGAAAGTCCTCTATCTAAATTTAGTTCCTTCCTCAAGCGCAAATCTACAGGTAAAGTTTCAAAAAGTTGGCACAGACTTTTTTTGCCTATGGTCTCAAGCATTTCTTGCCTTTCCTTAGGAGTATGAGGGATATAAGGCATTAGTGTTCCTGGGCAATAAAACTACGGTAATCCTGAGGAGAAAGTAGTTCTTCCAGTTGAGTTTTATCCTCTATCTCTATTTCCACCAGCCATCCTTCTCCTTCGGGATCTTGATTGACCAGCGCCGGATTATCGATAACCGCCTGATTAACCGCAACTATCTTCCCTGCCAGAGGCAGAAAAAGTTCACTCACCGATTTAGTAGATTCAATCGTCCCGAACTGTTCGGCTTTATGAAACTCCTTCCCAACATCAGGAAGCTCCAAAAAAACAATATCTCCCAATTCCTTCTGAGCATAATCACTAACCCCTACACGCGCCCGACTGCCTTCTTGCACTTCCACCCATTCATGACTCTTAGAATAAAGCTTAGCCATTTAGCCCTCCTTTTTCACTCCTAATTTCAGAAAGGGAAATTTCTTAGTGAGAGCTAGATAAGGTTTATTTCTTATCTTAATAAATACCTCTTTTCCCTCCACAGCATACTCACTATCTAAAAAACCATTCCCAATAAACTGAGCTAAATTAGGCGAATAAACCCCGCTCTTCACTACCCCCAGTTCCTGTCCCGCCGCATCCAAAATAGGATAACCACTCCGAGCAAAACCCCTCTCTTTCATTACAAACCCAAAGCGACGGCGTCTTATCTTACATTTTAACTTTTCTAAAGAAGAGCGACCGATAAAATCTTTATACTCCAATTTCACTGCCCAGCCCAACCCTGCCTCATAGGGGTTTGTTTCCTCATCCATATCTGTTCCATAAAGAGGATATCCTGCTTCCAAGCGGAGGATATCTCGCGCCCCCAGCCCGCAAAGAGCTAGATGGTAGTTACGGCCTACCTCTTGCAGGCGTTGCCAAAGCCGGCGGGCAAACTCATTTTCCACCCATATCTCAAAGCCGTCTTCACCGCTGTAACCGCTACGGGAGATAAGGAGAGAACCAAAATCGGAATAATAAAATACCCCACAGCTCATATAAGAAAGCGTCAAGACCGAGCTATCCAAGGTCTGCTCTAAAATAGGGGCGGCGGCCTTACCTTGCAAAGCCAAAAGAGCATAGAAACTAGCTTTATCCTCTATTGCTACCTCAAACTTTTCCCCCTGCACCCTAAGCCAGCTAAAGTCTTTAGAGGCACAAGCGGCATTAACTACTAATAGAAAATAACTGCCTAAGTTATACACCATAACATCGTCGATTATGCCGCCCCTCTCGTTTAATAAAAGATTGTACTGCATTCTCCCTCTCTGGAGGCTAGCAATGTCGTTGCTACAAAGATACTGCAAAAACTTCTCCGCTTGAGCTCCCTTTATTTCTATCTTGCCCATATGGGAGACATCAAATAAACCTGCCGTCTTGCGTACTTGAGTTGCCTCTTTAAGCATACTCGTATATTCTAGGGGCATAGACCAACCCGCAAAATCAACGAGTTTTGCTCCCTGGTTTATATGCTCAGGATATAAAGGGGTTTGAAACAACATATATTGTAAAAGGTTTGCCGCTTAAGAAAAGATATTTTATCACCAAAAACACTTTTTTCCAGATGTTTCCTCTTTTTTATAAAAAATCCCCACGCTAGAATAACGTGGGGATTTTAAACTGCCGTCTATACTTGCCGTCTACCGAAATCTGTCGCCAGAATTATAGCGAGGGCGAGAGTTTGTATCGCGCTTGCGCGCCTTGCTCACTTTAAGTTTGCGCCCATTTAAATCCTGTCCATCCAAAGCATCTATAGCTTGCTGCACTTGCTCGTCGGTCTCAAATTCCGCAAAACCAAAGCCTTTAGAGCGGCCGCTAAATTTATCTTTAATAATTTTAAGGTCCTTTATCTGGATACCTTTCCCCTCAATCACCTTCTGCAAATCATCTTCTGTTACACCATATTCCAAGTTACCTATATAGACTTTCTTTTCTTCCATTTCTTTCTCCTTTTATCAGAATCACCAAACACTACAAAAACCTTTTCTTCCTTTTACTCTCTACATTAATCCTCCTTCTTAGAAACTCTCTAAATCTAGCCCTAAGATTTTTGTCTTTCGGGCCCTCTATTCCGCAGCTACGCCCTCTCTCTGGCTCAGAGAAGAGAGGTGCTGTAAAGACTCTTTTTCAAAGAACCAAGCGATTATACACCGCCTCCTGCATTTTGCCAAGAAAAACTTAAAATTAAATGTTAAGGCCCAATTGGCGTAGAATACGTAGGTTACTACTCCAACGGGCGAGAATTTTTACCTTCAAGTCCAGAAAAACTTTCTTAGCCAAAATTTTTTCTATCTGAGGACGACTCCTTATACCCACTTCTTTTATCAAGTTGCCCTTTTTGCCCAGAACAATTGCTTTCTGAGAAGCACGGTTTACATACACAACAGCTCTTATATAAACCCTGTCATTCTGAGAAGAAATTTCATCTACGTAAACCGCTAAATCATGTGGTACTTCCTTGGCCAAGCGTCGAAAAAATGCTTCGCGGATAATATCAGCTATCCTAAGTTCTAAAGGAAAATCTACTCTGTCTGGGGTAGGATAATAAGCTTGTTGAGGGGGCAAAATTTCTACTAAGGCTTCCTGGAGTGCTGCTAAATTGTCGCCGCGCCGCGCCGAAATAGGAATGAAATATTTTACCAGAGGATATTTGTCCTGGGCTAATTCTCGCCAAAGTTCTAAGTAGTCACTCAGGTATCTTTTGCTCAGGTCTATTTTATTTAAAGCCATAATAAGAGGAGCGTCTTGCTGCAGAAGAATCTTTACTATGGCTCTTTCTTCTCGCTGTGGCATGCGACTTACATCAACCACGTAAACCACCGCATCTATCCCCTCCAGAGCCTGCCGTGCTGCTTGGTTAAGATAATGGCAAAGCTTATGCCGGAACAGATGAAAACCAGGTACATCTACAAATACTACTTGAGCCTGAGGCAGATTGAGTATGGCTCTGACTAAATACCGCGTAGTCTGAGGAACGGAAGAAACAATACTAACTTTTTCTCCTACTAAGGCGTTTACTAGCGTTGACTTACCTACATTAGGCCGGCCAAATAAAGTTACAAAACCACAACGAAATTTGCTCTTATCTTCCATCCGTGGCAATATCGAGAAGTTCTAAAAAATCCTTAAGTACGTTTACACCCTTAATAAGATTTGCTACTCTGACATACTCATCTTTAGTATGCTCTTGACCACAAGTAGCAAAACCAAATATTGCCGTAGGAATCCGGCGACGTAGGAGAAAACTCATAACCGTGGCACCACGGATAGTTTTCAGTCTAGGCCGTAGATAGTTCTTTACTAAACTACTCTTAAGTATCCTTATTAAGACCGTATCTTTACTAGTTAAAGCCGGCTCCTGGTAAGCTAGTATCTTAAAGTGTACGGCGGCACGGCTGAGACGAATAGCTTTTTTTACCAGTTGCAAAGCCCTGGCTTTAGTCCAGCCAAAAGGAAGACGTAAATCTACCTGCACCAAGCAGCTTTCTGCTACCATGTTCACTTTCTCTCCTCCCTGAATCCATCCACAGTTAAAAGTAAGGGATGAAGGCTGAGCGGGAGGAAGAAGCTTTATTAACTCTTGCATCTTGCGAATAAAAAGTGCCGCTTTATGAATGGCGTTGGCCCCTTTTTCAGGATAAGCCGCATGGGCTTTTTTACCTTGGAATTCCAATTCTATATGAAGCACTCCTTTCTGGCCAAAGATTATCTCAAAATCACACCCGTCCAGAATCAAAGCATAATCCAGAGCAGGAAGCTCTTTCACTAAAGGCAAAAAGCCTGCCTTACTGCCACTTTCTTCGTCAGCCGTGGCAACCCAAAGCACATCTATATTTTTCATCCCCCCTTTCGCTTTTAATTCTTTGAGTACCTGCAGAGAAACGGCCAAATTTGACTTGCAGTCACTGGCTCCCCGTCCGTAAAGGCGCCCTTTGACAATTTTGCCTCCAAAAGGGTCGTGTTGCCAGTGGTTACCGGCCGGAACCGTATCCAGATGAGGAGAGATAAGTATGGTCTTTTTGCGACTTTGGGAATTCAGGCGGCAAAGTATATTGGGACGCCCTTTCACATACTCCTTCTTCTGAGGCCTAAGACCTGCTTCTTTTAAGAAGTCCGCGATAAAAGCAACTATTTCCTTCTCGCGTCCGGGAGGGTTCTCGGAATTAATCTGCACTAGCTTTTGCGCTAGCTCTACTACTTCTTCATTCTTGCTGTCCATAGAATTTCTTCAGGCTACAAGCTCTAACGCTGAAATTAAGCGGGTTGTATCCATAATAACTCAGGATATAATAGGCATTACCGGCAATACATCCGGTACGGTCTCCCTGAGGAGTACGCCAGCCATGCCCCGTATCTACATTAGCTTGCGAAGCATAAACCAATACTCCCCGCCCCAGGCCCACAGGAGAAGGGGAGCTAACAACCATCTTCTTTAACTCGTTAAAATAGAAACGCGCCAGTTTAAAGTAATAATTATAGCGTTCCAGGTCTCCTTTCTCTTTATAAAAAGCGGCCATAATTTCAAAGGCAAGAATCATTTGAGATGTCCATTCAGAAGAAACTACGCCGCCGCGGGCTAAATTTTGACTTTTGGCAAAATCAAATCCTTCTAACTCTACCTCTCCTTCGGGACGATGAAAAGAGGTTTTAACATGGCAGTTCTCCAAAGCAAAACTCATTATCTCATCTATATCCATACCCAACAACAGCAATTTCTCTGGCCCAATGGCAGTAATAGACCAAGCATAAGTATCCGTAGCAATAGTAGCATCTCCTTTACCTCTGTTAACAGGGATACTCTGGCGGGAGTAAGCATATTTCTTCAGCCAAGCCAAAATACGTTCTGCCTGGTGAAGATAACGTACCTGATGCGTAATGAGATACAAGTCAGAAAAAAAAGCATAAGCATCAAGATTATGCTCGGTAGAATACCATTCTACGTTTGGCCCTCCCCTAATACCTCCTTCCTTGTCTTGCAGAGAAGTGATAAATTGTGCTACACCTAAGGCAATAGGAAGATATTTTTTATTGCCAGTAGCCTTTATAAAATTAAGGCTAGCTAACCCTATCCAGATATTAGGACCCGCATGCGCAATATACTCACATATGCCACCCTCCGAGGCATAATAAGCGTTTAGATAACCTCGACGATAAAGAGAGGCTTTTTTAAGATAGAACTCTAAAATTCTCTCAGCCGCAGGATAATTCTTCATAATAGTAAACACAATCGCCGCCAGAGCCTGGTCATAAGTAAAAGCCCGGTCAGCCAAATTCTTGTCTCCTTCAAAGCTAGCAATTAGACCTGTACGCAGATTCTGATGCACCCTTATCCACTCGTACATATCTTCTATACTCACTTGTTCTGTCTGGGCCAGCCTCAAGTCGGCTTTAATCGCAGCGGCGGCTGTCTTTTTCTGCGCGGCAGAGGCTTTGGATAAGGCAAGGGTTAACTTTTTATTCTCTTTACTCAGGCGTTGTAATTCTTTCTGGAGCTCGGCTATTTTCTTCTCCGCCTTAATCTTTTTCTCTTGAATAGCTGACATCTCTTTCTGAGTCTGATTAAGCATTTTCTCAGACTGCAAGGCGCGGCGGTACTCGTTCTGCCAAAATCCTAACTTATGCCGAATCAGCTTAAATCTCTCCTCCTGCCGCTGTAAATGTTCACGCAGCAAATTCACCGCTGTCTTCTTTCTATTTAATTCTTCCTGTTGCAAGGCCGCAGCCTGGTTTGCTTCTAAAAGCTCCTGTACGTATCGCTGATGCAAATGTATCAATTTATGATTTTCTTGCCAGACTAAAAAACTAAAGATAAGACTGGTAGTAATTACTAGCGGGACAAATAAATTTAATATTCTCTTCAGGCGACCCTGCTTGACTAATTTTCGCCCTAAAGCTCCATAATTTGAATCGAACTTTATCCCTAAATAAAACTTAGCTTCTCGCTCCAGCCGTCCACCAGTTTCTTTCCACACTACTACTCCCCGGCCGTACATCTTCTGGGCAGAAAAGGGGCGATTAATATACAACTCCATACGGCTCTTCCCTGCGGCTATCCTCTGCCAAACTCCTAAAGGAATTAGCTCGGAAAGTACACAAATCCCTTCCTTAGCTACATCGTGAGAAAATCCCCCTATCCAATCCGAAAGTAGCTCTCCTTCCTCATCTAGAAAGCGAAAGCGTAGAGGGAAAATAGTATTTACACGTAAATATTTTCTTCGATTTCTAATTCTGGCTTGCAACATAGCGGTAGATTTTTCTAATCCTCTCGGCCAGAGGAGGATGAGTAGCAAATAACACCTTTTTCCACTGTGGCATACTGAAGGTAACTAGGTTTCTCTTGCCCAGTTTTTCCAAAGCACTGATAAACTTTTGTGCTTCAGGGTAAAGTTTCATACTATAATTATCTGCTTCACTCTCCCAATGGCGCAAGAGTACGTTTCTCAGGGGCAAAGAAATTATAAAAAAGAAGGTGCCGTTTAAAACTAAAAGAGGCAGCGTAGTTATATGAGAGGGGGTAAGGGCCAAATGTAAACAGCTGTAACGGAAGGCGTAGGCAGTAAGAAAGAAAATGCAAAAAGAAACAGCTGCAGAAGCTAAAAAAATCTTCCACGCATGGCCATATTTTATATGCCCTAGTTCATGAGCAAAAACGGACTTGATTTCTTCTGGAGTTAACTCCTGGCATAAACTATCGGCAAGAGCCAGGTAGCGCCCCTTACCCCAACCTGCCACAAAGGCATTAAGCTTGGTAGTTTTTTGCGAGAAAATAACTTTGTATATGTCTTTTAACCTAACGCCGGCCTGAGAAGCTAACGCTAACAATTCACGCTTGAGCTCTCCTTCCTCCCAAGGCCTAAGGGGATAAAAAAGAGGGATAAGCACATAAGGGGCCAACTTAGTAAGTATGAACATTAAAACTACCCAGAAACTCCAAGCCTCTAGCCACCACAACTCTGAGCGTGCCAAAAAGAAATAAATAACCTCAACCAAAACTACAAAGAGCAAAACGCTCAAGATGTAGCTTTTCACATAATCGACCATCCAGGCAGCAAGGTTCTGCCTCAAGAGACCAAATTTCTTCTCATAATAAAAACTCTCCGCCCCCTCGAGAGGCAAACTCACTATATAATAAGCACTCAGAAAAACAAAGGCATAAAGAAAGCGGATAAAAAATATATTTAGGCTCCCCTCGTGCAAAAAATCCCCCAGATCCTGAGCCAGATGGCTGAGGATAAAAAAAACGAGATAAGCAATAGATAAAATAAAGCGGGCGAGCAAAAATACATCTTTTCCTTTCTGATAAGAAAACGCCTTAGCGTTCCTTGCCATTTCTCTTAACTATACTCCTAACAAATCTTTGGAAACGCCGGTCGCGGCGTAAGTTTTCCAAGTCTGCATCGGCATAGGCATAGTTAAAATCCCGATACCCCAGCTTAACTGCTTTTTTAAAAGCCGCCAAGGCCGCCTCAATTCTGCCCAGTAGAGAATAACTGCAAGCTAAATTATAAAATACTACCGGATCATAGGGGCGGAGATGGCAAAGCTTTTTATCTACTACTAAACCTTCCTCCCAGAACCCCGCCCTGGTATAGGCGTCGCCCAAACATACCAAGGCTTGATAGAAATTAGGAGACTCTTTTACAATATTCTCATAAAATTTAATCTCGCGGCTTTTGCGCCGCCGATAATTTAAAAGCGGCCTTCTTTTCACTTAAATTTCTCCAGGATAATCTGTTGTTTTAAAATCTGAAGAGCCTTGGCTACCGCGGCTTTAAACTGAGGATAACCCGCCGCGCTAACTTCCCATCTCTTAATATGCAATAATTGCTTAAAAATTATATCTTTTGCTCCCCCGCGACGATAGTTAAGACATAAGTCAAACCATTCTGTATCCAGCTTCAAATCATCAGGTAAATACTCAGGCCGGAAATGGTTTCCTAAATGTATTTCTGCCTCTAAATTTACCTGGGAGAGCCCGCCTAAATCCAGAGGAAAATTGCGCTTGTCTTTTGCAATCAGGGAAGCCTGAAGAGGAGTCTGGGTGAGTACAGGTAAAATACGTAACTGCTTTGCCTTACTTAAGAAGGAGTAAGCTATAAATTCATAGCTAAGGATAGGAGGATTGCGCAAAGAGTCCTTGTTGAGAATCTTCCACTTAACCAGCTTTGATAAAGCAGAAAAGTTCCTCATTTTTTCTTTGACATCTTGCTCGATAAGTGAAGGAGGAGTAAATCGGAAGTAATATCGTTGACCGGCAGCGTAAAATCCCTCTGCAGCAATTTCTCTTCTTATGTAAACATTGTCATCTGCCTTAATATCTATGTGCATTTTTATGTCCAAACGATTCTGCTTTTGGTAAGGGATGCGTAGAAGCTGCGGACTTTGAGAAGTAAATACCAGAACTTCTCTTCCCTGATCTGCCAAGGGTACATCACCAAAAGACACTACAAAAGAAGTGGGGTCCATAAAAATAATCCGCTGGTCTATTTTTACCGCAGCAATAGCATGATTGAAATAAAGGGCCGGAAATTCTTTATCCAAATTAAAGACATCCTTAGTAGGTACCAGTACCGGCCATGCTTCAAGTTTTGCCAAACGCAACAGAGCTACTAAAAGAATGGCTTGATCTTTGCAATCACCGTAGCGGTTAAAAAATACTTCTGCCGCCTTATGAGGTTCATAACCGCCTTCTCCGTATTCCACCCCTACATATCTTATCTTGGTAGCGCAAAATTCATATATACGGCGGGCTTTCTCATAGCTACTTTTTGCGCCCTGCAGGAGATGAGATAAAAAATTCTTCATAGATATAGAAGGCGAAAGTTTATCCTGGTAGAGACTGTCCCACCACTTATAAATATCATCCCACGCATCAAAGGTAGAAATAACAATAGCGGGATTAACAAATGAAGTTGGCACCATGTTGCTCTCAGGAATAATCTGGGGGATATTCTCAAAGCTCCACCTATACACATCAACCCCCTCCTGTTTATAGCGGTGCGGCTTAAGAGAAATACCCTGAGGTAAATATTTTCGATTAAGGATGTGGAAGTTTACTCTTCTATTCTGAGGCACTTCAAGAGTAAACGTAGCCTTCAAAATAGGAAAATCTTCCTCTAGGGGATAAGTAAAAGAGAAATCTTCTCCGCGGATAAGTTTAGAGCGGTAAATTTTGGCCCGATACTCAATAATAGAACCCTGAGATATTTGAGGAAAGGAAATAATTCTTACCCGCACATTACTATAAAGGGGGAACCCCAAATATTTTGACACATCCCTAATATTTTCCTTACCTACATATACCACGCGTCCATCTGGCCTAATAACTCTGGCTTGCTCTATCTCTATACGTTCATAGGTAGAATCATAACTTAAATGTAGCTCCGCCCAGCGTTCTTTACCTTTATCATTAAGTATTTTTACTATCATATGACTGTGGTCAATTTCGGCGTTCTTTCCTTTTATCTGCACACTCTCTTCGGAAAGCAAAACCACAGAGTCAGCATCAGGAAAATCCTGCGGCTGAGGAGCACTCTTTACTAAGCGTAAAAGGCTTTTCGGTAACTTCTCCTTTTTCAGAACTGAAACCAACGCCTTCAAGCGGCGTTGGGCGTCTTGATAGTAAGGAGGCTGTTTTATCTGTTGGTAGAGTTTTGCTGCTTCGGAAAAGAGATTCTTTTCTTCCAGCGTAAGCCCATAGAGATAAAGATACTCATTATCCGCAAAATACTCCACCCTATTAAACAACTCCAATGCCTGGGTATAATCTTTCCGTCTGGCTAAAGCCATAGCCCGCAGGCTCAAAGCTCTCTTAGAGCTTAATCCTGCCAGCACATTTATGGTATCCTGCCAGCGGCGCTGAGAATAGTAAAAACGAGCCAGCTCAATTTTAAGGCCTGCCTTGTCCGGGTGGCGGCGGATTAATTCTAAATAAGCCTGCTCTGATTTTTTAAGAAAATACTCACCCGTCTGACGATAAGAGCGGGCATCCTTTAGCAGAACAAAACCCATTAGTGGCAAAAGGAAAAATATCCAGCTATTTTTTCTCATATAATACTAAATCAACTTCTCTGGTGTTTCTCTCCCCCCGCATGCCTCTTCTTACTCCGCATCTGGCAGCCTGAGGGGTTAAACCTGAGACCTCTTTCTCTCGCATCTCCTCTAGAGAATCTATTCCCTTAACCCTCACCATAGTGTCTCTTAACTGAGTGGCTGCAGACAAACTAAAATATCCGCACCCCGCGTAACCAAAATTGTCCACCCGCCGGGTGGACAAAAGGGCTTTTAGTTTTATCAATTTTTCTCTCATCTGCTTTTATTGGCTGCGGCGAGAAAATCTTTTATGCGGCTTATGGCTGTTTTTAATTCTTCCAAAGGAGAAGCAAAGGAAATACGCACAAAATTCTTATATTCTGCCCCAAAAGCCTCTCCCGGTACGACGGCCACCTTCTTCTGGTAAAGAAGCCGGCTGGCAAACTCCAGCGATTCCATACGGGCTGCCTTTATAGAACTAAAACAATAAAATGCTCCTTGAGGCATAGGGGTAGTAAGACCTAGCTCATTAAGAGATTTGACAATAAAGTCGCGGCGGCGGCGATATTCTCTCACCATAAGATGCGCTTCTGTCTCGGAAACAAGCGCTTCGCTAGCCGCAATCTGAGAAACAATCGGTGCGCAGAGCATAGTAAAAGAGTGAATTTTAGTCATAGCGGAAATTATTTCTTCTGGCCCGCAGGCGAATCCCAGCCGGAAACCGGTCATGGCAAAATTTTTAGAAAATCCTCCTAAATAAATTGTATGTTTTTTAGCTCCCCTCAAGGAAGCAAAAGGAGTATGAGGAAAATCGTAACTAATTAAGTCGTATATCTCATCGCTCACTATGTAGATATCGCTACGGCGCAGCAGGCTCCACAACTCGCGCAGCTGCGGCCTCGTGAAAGAGATGCCGGTAGGATTATTGGGATAATTAAGAATAATTAATTTGGGTCTCTGGACCAGGAGTTTTTCCAGCTGTTCCATGTCAATCTGAAAATTGTCTTTATCAGAACAAAAAAGCGGCAATATCTCTCCCCCCGCTAAACTAACTACCGCCGGATAGGCTACATAAGCGGGATAAGACACAATGGCTCTCTCGCGCTCTTCTAAAAGTACCCGGCAGGCCAAATCTAAACCTTCGCTTACTCCTGCCGTAATTAGAATCTCCTTTTCGGGGTTGTAAACTAAATTGTATTTGCGCTTGAGGAAACGGCTCAAGGCGCGACGTAGAGAAAGCAAACCTTTATTAGAAGTATAAGAAGTATAACCTTCCTCCAGGGCGAATATGGCCTTCTCTCTTATTTTCCAAGGCGTAACAAAATCCGGCTCGCCTACCCCCAGAGAAATTACCTCCTTCATGCCTAAGACTAAATCAAAAAACTTACGGATGCCAGAAGGAGCCAAATTGTTAACTCTTCGGTTCAATTTCATTTTAATAAGCAATGCTTAGCCTTCTTTTGCCTTTGGTCTTTTCAAAAATAACTCCGTCTTCTTTGTATTTCTTGAGAAGAAAATGAGTAGTAGTACCCCGGACTGAATTTAAAGGCGCCAGTTTCTCAGCCACAAAGTTAGCTACCGTTTGAATATCCTTCCCCTCTACCACTAAAAGCAAATCAAAAGTTCCTGAAACCAAATAGCAAGTCTTCACCTCTTCAAATTTATAAATCCGCTCCGCGATATAATCAAACCCTAAGTCTTTTTGGGGTGTAATTTTTACCTCGATTAAGGCAAGAACTTTGTCTTTTTCTTCTCTGAGTTTGTTTTTATTAATGAGAGTTTTATATTTGAGGATAATTCCTTTCTTTTCATACTTTTTGATGCGACTGGCTACTTCTTTTTGACTGCGACCTGTAACTTTGGCTAGGTCTTCTAAAGATATACGCGCATTGTTTTCTAATAACTCTAACAGCTCATCCATCTTTCCCCCTTTTGATTAATTAAAAGTTCTTTCCCAAATTATATATAAATTATATAGGTATAGCAATATCTATTTACGAGCAGAAAAAGTAGCCCCAACGGGATTTGAACCCGTGTCTGATGGCTGAGAACCACCTGTCCTAGGCCGGGCTAGACGATGGGGCCACAAGAAAAGACTTTGCCGGGAGAGGGATTTGAACCCTCACGCCTTGCGGCATACGCCCCTCAAACGTATGTGTCTGCCAATTCCACCATCCCGGCAAAAGCGTCTCACTTGACACAGAACCCAATCTAAAACAACAACCTTTGTCTTTCTGCCGCAGAGTGTGGGCAGTTTAATAATATAAACCGCTTTGCGGTAAAACTGTCCAACATCCCGGCGACAACGTCTATCTTAAAACAAAACTAATCTAAAAGAACTGCGTTTATCTTACCGCTAAACAACGTGGGCAATGTAATATAAAAGATTACTTTGTAATAACATTGTCCAACATCCCGGCGACAACGTCTATCTTAAAATAAGGTCCAAATTTAAAAGAGCAGCGTTTATCTTTTTTCCGCCAGACTTGCGGGCAGAAGAAATATACACCTGCTTCGCAGATACTTCTGTCCAACATCCCGGCAGCAACCTAATTCCCACGAAAAACACTTATCCCAAAGAACACCTTAGCAGTGAGATAAATTATAGCATAAAACCTTTCTGCCGCAATTATTTTAAAGTCCAAAATTTTTTCTTAATCAGATAAAACAATCTTTCTCATGACGCTTTTCTTCTCCCGCAATCTCTTTCACCTCTGCATCTAAATATGCTATGCGGGCTCTCCGTAAAGCTCAAACCAAATACCCGCCCCAAAATAAAAAGAAATAAACTTTAAGCCAGTTTGGTGTTACTTCTTTTCTCACATCAGCAAGTTTGTGTCAGAAACGATAATGGGCATATTCTTCCTCGGCAATCTTAGCTAGAATAGCTTTGGTTTTTTGTCTTTTACCATCTCGCCCAACTTTCTATAAATAAAATGTTCGTCATCTCGTTGCGTTGAAAACGGCGCAATTTCTCTAATAATTCTGGCCCGTTTTTGTTCATACGGCTTCCACCCGCTTAATCTGCGGCACTCTCTCCCGCAAGGCTTGCTCTACTACCATCTTCAAAGTAAACTCCCCCATAAAACAACTGCTGCAGGCTCCTCTAAGTCTCACTTTTACTTCTCCTTCTCCAGTTACCTCTACTAGCTCTAAATCTCCTCCATCCGCTACTAAGTAAGGCTTTATTTCCTCAAGAGCCGCAGTAACCTTTTCTGGCAAACTTTTCTTTTCCATAAATAGGTTGCTTAAACTATTCTTTATTTGCCCAGCGGCGCGCCGCAATAACTACGGCGAAAAAAAGAGTAAAAAGCAGCCAATCACGTCCTACCAGGATTAAAGTCAAGGGAGGATATTGACCATAAGGAGCGGAAAACTCCTTGATTAAGGCGTTGATAAAAAGTATCCCTAAAGTAAAAGGGATTATGGCTTTGATTGTCCAGTCCCAAAAAGAAGGAAGACTGGCCTGGGCTGCAGAATTTATATGCGAGCGTAACTTTTCAGCCCCCCAGAACCAACCCACTACCAATGCCTCTAATAGACCCGCTAAGACCAAGCCGTATTGGGTAAGGAAGTGGTCTACAATATCCAAAAGTAAAAGACCTGCTTGCGTAGCAAAAATAATACTGCCCAAAAAACCGCTTACCGCCAGCACTGAGACTACACTGCGGCGTCGGTAGTTAAACTTATCAATTACAGCTGAGGTAAATGCTTCCATAATGGAGATGGAAGAAGAAAGGCCGGCAATTACTAAGATACCAAAAAAAACCACTCCAAATAAAGAAGCAAAGGCCGGCAACAAGCTTATGGCCTGAGGATAACTGACAAAAGCTAGCCCCACTGCCTGGGTCACCACCTTATCTATAGGTTGGTGTGACTGATAGGACATATACCCTAATATTGCAAACACTCCTAACCCCGCAAATATAGAAAAGAAGCAATTTACCAAACTAATAGAAGTAGCATCTTTAAGTATCTGGCTGCGGCGTGGTAGGTAAGAAGCATAAGCAATCATAATGCCAAAGCCTAAGCTCAATGTAAAAAATATCTGCGAAAAAGCATCTAACCATACTCCTACCTGTTTCAACTTATCAAAGTCCGGCCGGAGATAAACCTCTAAACCTTCTCGGGCACCGGGAAGACGCAGGCTCCAAAATACCAAGAAGCCTGTAAGAATAAACAGTAGAGGCATAAAGATTTTATTAGCGCGTTCCAAGCCTTTCTCCACCCCCAAAAACACAATAAGCCAGTTGAGAAACCAAATAATACCTAAAGAAAAAAGAATCTGGGGACGAATATTACCCCAGTCAAAAGGACCTTTGCTTACCGCTAAAAACTGATGAAAAAAGAAGTGGTTGGGATTGTGGCCCCAACTGAGATTAAAGGAAAAGTAAAAATAGTTCAGACACCAGGCAATCACTACCGAATAATAAAGCACAATACCGAACATAACAAAAATAACCTGCCACCAGCCTAACCATTCCCAATGTGGACTAATATCAGCAAAAGCAGCCGGAGCAGAGCCTCGCATTTTATGACCTAGGGATATCTCTAAAATCATAAGAGGTAGTCCCACCACTAACAGCGCGGTGAAATAGGGTATTAAAAACGCTCCTCCTCCATTCTTATAGCAAAGATAAGGAAAGCGCCAGATATTACCTAAGCCTACCGCGGAACCAATAGCCGCCAGAATAAACCCTATATGGGTACGCCATTGAGGTCGGTGGTGAGTTAGAAGCGTCTTAGGCATAACGAAATAATTCTAACATTCTTTCAGTTGCAGGTAAATACTTTTGTGAACAAGTGTCTTGAAAGTAGCCTGACTTATTTTTTTCAGCAACTCTTCATTCCTTCTAGAGACACCTATAAACTCAGCCGGCACCTCTGCCTTCTGAGCACACAGAGCAAATACATACAATGTATTTCTGTCGCTGAAAGCTGCTTGATAGGAATGATGATTCCAGTCACTTCCCTCAAAAATTAATATTTCCTTATCTCCAAACTCCTGACCCAAAATCTCTTTTAATTTTTGCTTCAGAGACTCTGAGGGGGGAAAATATAACACTATTTCAATAAAGCGCTGAGAGGCTTGAATTTTTTTAGCAACGGCCTCTTTCAATCCCTCTAAATCTACCGCGGGAGGCAAATCTAAAGAACCCCTCATATCGTTCATGGCCTGTTTGTATTTTTCTACAAAAGGCTGGTTAACAAAATTGATTTTTTGGAAATAAGAGTAAAAAGCGACAAAATACTCCAAAAAATACATATTTTGCGCTAAATATAAAAATCTGTTTTTGTGGGGTATAAGGTTAATCTGAGAGAAATCTGTAAACTTGCTTTGAGCTCCAATTAAAGTTTTAACCGACCAGTCCTTCTTAGAGCCAAAACTCTCATTAAAAAGTTGTGTTATCCAAAGAGAAAATCCCTTGGTATACTCCTGAGGTAAATTAACTCTAAACAAAGGCTGGTTCTGTCTATACTTCTCTGCCGGCTCTAAAGCCAGCGCCTGAAGTTTTTCTGTTTCTAAATAGGTAAGGATAAAATCTTCTAAGGCTGTCTGGCTGCAGCCAAGTAAAATATAAAGAGGCAAGAGAAACACCAACGTTTGCGGTGAAGAAAAGCGTCCCCCAATATCTTCACGTCCCTCCGGTTGAATAGGTAACATCTTGGCTCCCCCCCAACCTTCCTGCTGCAATTTCTTAAAAGCAGACCTGTCCGTTAACCAAAGAAAATGTTGTGTCCATTTCTCGCCCCAGATGTTTTTTAAACTACGTGCCAAATACTGTGTCTCAGCCGTAGAGCCAGATTTACTAATAGCCACTACCTCGACGGTGTGCCAGTTGTGAATCTTTCTGCTCAATTTCTTCCAGACAAAAGAAGAAAGGCTGTCCAAAACAAATAGCTTTCCTTCTCCACCCCCCTCCGCCAAAGCCTTAACTCCATTAGCGGAACCGCCCATCCCGACAAAAATAAATTGCTCCTTACCCGCCAGTGCCCCTTCTGCCTGCTTTATGGCTTTTTTTACTGCTTCTCTATCTAAGCTGCGCGCCCATCCTAAACGAGGCAAGTTTTGATCGAACCCCAACTCTCTAAAAGGATTCTCAGGCGCAACCTCCTCCTTAGTTCTCGCCTGTGCTGCTTCTTGTAAAAGATTCGCGAGGCCCATTCCTTATCTCCTTTCTATTCTATAAATATACTGTGT
Organism: Candidatus Omnitrophota bacterium; assembly: GCA_021159015.1. GTDB lineage: Bacteria > Omnitrophota > Gorgyraeia > Duberdicusellales > Duberdicusellaceae > JAGGSQ01. The sequence continues at coordinate 66,362 of JAGGSQ010000069.1, forward strand.
CATTGGTATTCGAAAGAGAAAGAAACAAAAGCAGATAGTCTTGAATATGCCGTGTAATAAGAAAATTATTTTTTATGTGCGCATAACCATTACGCCCCAACCTTTGTGCATAAGCTGGTTCGTGCAAAAGCTGTTTTATCCAGTAGGCCGTTCCTTCTATAGTATAAGTCAGTATGCCGGAATACTTATGAGCAATTTGCAGAGGAATGCCGCCTACACAAGAGGCAATCACAGGTTTTTTCTTCCATAAGGCTTCGGTTACGGTTAAGCCAAATCCTTCTCGCAATGACTTCTGCAAAATCAGAGTGGAGGCACGCTGTAAAGCATTTATCTCGCGGTGGCTATCAGGAGGTAAATTGAGCACAAAAATATCCCGGTCTTGCCTCGCTTCTTCCTGAACTGCGGCTAAAATTTTTTCTCCTTCAGGATCATCACCTGCCGCTCCTCCCGCCAGCACCAGTTGACAATCGGTATACTTCTTTACTAAACGATAGGCCTTAATAACCCCCAAAGGGTCTTTTAAGTAATCAAAGCGTGAGACTTGGGTAATAAGGGGGCGTTTTTTGTCAATGCCGTATCGGCAGAGAACGGAGTCGATATAGCTATCTTCCAGAGGACAGTTCTTTTCGCTTAAAGGATCAATAGAAGGAGAGATTAATATTTGCGGTATTTTAAGACGGCGGGCAAAAGCAGGTGCCGAGAACACGCTGCTGTCGTAGCGTATGATAAATCTTCTTAAGAACAACCACGTGTCTGGTTGGGGTGCGGAAAAATCTATATGACAACGCCAAATCCATTTATTTTTAAGACGAGCTTTCTCTTCAATTAAAGCTACGGGTTGCGGATCATGAATAAAGACAATATCCCCCCAGCGGCTAAGGCGTGCACCGTTTTGGCGATTTACGGACAAAAAATAATCTTTCTCTCTACGACTCAAAATAATATTGGCACCATGAAGACTGTTGTGGATTCTTTTAGTAATAGCAAAAAAATTCTCATCCCCTTTTATAACATCCCACCATACATCAACTCCCAGCTCTTGCAAAAGAGGCACAATACGGCCCAAAATTTCCGCTACCCCTCCTCCGAAAGAAGTCGAATTTATGTTTTGAATAGATATACCTTTAAGCTTTTGAGCCAAAAGATAAAGCTCGTCTATTATTTCTCCCCCTACTATGGAGCGGTATTCCTCAAGTTTGGCCATTGTTTTTAATTTCTTCTTTAACCAAATCAATAATTTTATTTCTCAATCCCTCCAGTGTATAAGTATAAGGATCAAGACAGGAGAGTTTATCCGCCAGAGCCTGCCATCCATTATCGCGCAACCAATAAGAAAAATCATTGTCCTCCTTCTTAAGGCGCAAGCGCGCCTCAAAGGTGTGAAAATAAATAGAATGGATTGTTATTTTTCTTAAACATTCCAGAAATTCCTCTAAATTATTAGCCTTAAAAGGCGTGGGCAAAATAAAAATGCGCGAAGACAAAAAGCGAAATTCTTCTCCTTTTAAACACATACGGGGTTTCTTTATACGCTGCAGGTAGCTATCTAAAATCTCCACAAAACGCTGGCGCAGGCTCTCTATGTCTTTAAACTGCACCAAGTCTACGCTGGCTATTTCTTCTCCTAAAGATTTTATACCGAGGCTCGTAGTAATCCAGTACGAGAAATCGTTAGGATGTTCGGGAGAAAAATAACGATGCTGTTCCAGGTAATGGTGCGTATGGTGGTAAATACTGGCGGCCGGTACTCTTTTTATTCCTGCTAAAAGCTCCCGCACACTAGAGGCAGTTATACCTAAAAGCTCTACCTGAATGATTCTGGTATGAAAATGAAAAGGTTCCATAAGGGTAAATTAATTGTACTCGCTTTTTAGATTTAGTAAACTACCTAAAACTTTTTCGACCTCCAAGGTGCTACGAAGAAAATAGCGCGCGGCTGAGTTTTTTTTATATCCTACGCGTATAGTCAGGTCTTTTTCTCTCAAGGCGCAAAAACCCTCCTCATCCGTCAAATCATCACCAATATAAATAGCTAAATCTTCTCTCCCCCTGCACTTTGACTTCAGCAACTCTTTTACTACTTCCCCCTTACCAAATTTCTGCGGCGGTCTTATCTCGAGAACCTTCTTCCCAAAACCCAGCTGTATACTGCCGGCAGCAGCAAATCTTGCCAGTTCCTTCTTTAGCTTCTGCCAACACTCCTTCTCCTGTGAGTTAAGATTGCGGTAATGCAGGGCTAATATTATTTCTTTATCTTCCTTAACAAGGTGGGAGCAATGCCGACGCCACTTTTTTACCACGGCTTTTATCTGGACCAAAGTGTTCAAGAAGCGCTTCTTACCCCTAAATCTTACTTTTAGACCGTGCCAGCCAAAATAAATAATACCTCTACGAATCCCTACGCGCCTGATCAAGTCTTCTCTATGCCGACCGCTAATAATAACTATAACTATATTCTTGCGGCAACTGAGAGAGCGCAGGTAAGTTTTCAGAGAGGGAAGTATATGCGCCTGATAAGGGTGTTTTACAATAGGAGACAGGGTACCGTCGAAATCTAAAAAAAGAAAAATCCGCCTGGCTGCTACTATTTTACTTTCCCACTGCCGCGTACTAAACAGATACTGCATCTACAGGGTTGGGTTGCGCAAGGGAATATCGCCAATAATTTTAGCTATCCAGCGCCAAATATTGTTGCGGCTGACCTGCTGACGCAACATTTGCATATTTTGTCGCACTTCATTCTCCTCCAGAGTAAGTGCTTTTATAAGAGCCCGGGCTATATCGTCTTCGGAATAAGGATTGCAACTTATGGCACCTTTTAACTCGCGCGCCGCCCCTGTAAAGCGACTCAACACGAGGGCCCCTCCCCCGTCACAACGGGCGGAGACAAATTCTTTAGCTACCAAATTCATACCATCGTGGAGAGAAGTAACCAAACAAACATCGGCACGGCGGTAAAAAGCTACAATTTCTTCAAAGGAAAGATGACGGCGCAGGAAGATTATGGGGGCCCAGGAATTCTGGGAGTGGCGAAAATTCACTTCCTCTACCAGAGAATTAATACGATCATTGAGCATTTTATACTCGGGAATATGAATGCGTGACATCTCTCCCATCTGAATAAAAACCATTTTCCCCTTCCAAGAGGGATTTTTCTCCAGCAATAAATCTACGGCTCTAATACGTTCGGGAATACCTTTAGTATAATCAATTCTGTCTAAGCCAATTATAACCTTATAATTCTTAAGGGCAAATTCTTTCTCTAGGGCTCTCTGCAATTTTTCTACTTTAGCATTACGCGCTAGTTCATCAATTCCTACGAAATCTACACTGATAGGATAGTGCCGGACTAAAGTACGGTGCCGCTGATAGACCACACTTGCCTGTTCCAGATTAACTTTAGCCTCTAACTCACCCCGCACTGCTTCTAAAAAGTTATGGGCAAAATAGCTAATATGAAATCCTAGCAAATCATAAGAGAGAAGCCCCGCTAAAAATTCTTGCCGGTAAGGCAGAATCTTAAAAATATCGTAATTGCACCAAGGTATGTGCCAAAACAAGAGAGTGATAACCTGGGGGCAAATTTGTTTTAAATATTTGCTTACTAAACTCAAATGGTAATCCTGCACAAAAACAACGGCTTTCTTATCGCCGATTTCTTCCGCAATACTCTGGGCAAACTTTTTATTCACGTCTTTGTATATTCCCCAATCTTCCTGGCGAAATTTAGGTTTTACAAAAGCCAGGTGGAAGAGGGGCCAAAGAGATTGATTGGCAAAACCAAAGTAATATCCTAAGTTCTCCTCTTTACTCAACCAGAGATATTTTACTTCGTAACTGGGGCAACAATGAGGTACTTTTACCTTGCCCGTCTTCTTAACTACTACGCGGTCAGCGTTGCCAGTACCACAACAGACCCACAAACCTTTTATCTGACGCATCACTGGATCCAGGGCTGTTATTACTCCTCCAGGACCCTTAAAAGATTCTATTTTACCCTTTACGAAACGATGAATATAAGGTTGGCGATTGGAGGCTACTACAAATAAATAGTCAGAAATTCTCCGCTTTACTAATTCCAGAACCCCGTCTTTATCCCAATTCTTCAGCATGCTAAAGAAGTTTACGGTAAACGCTCAATGTCTCAGCCGTAACTTTTTCCCTGGTATACTGAGATTCCACTATCTGACGCCCGGTATATCCCAGACGCTCGCGCAAACGGTCATCTTCCAGAAGTTGCACAATGCGCGAAGCTAAAGCTTCAAAGTCTCTTACCGGAATAACAAAACCATTAATCCCGTCTTTAATAATCTCGGGCATACCCCCGGCATTAGTAACTACTATAGGATTAGCTGTAGCCATTGCCTCCAACATTACCAACCCAAACGGCTCTCCCACGCTAGAAGGATATATACACACTCGGGAAAGAGCATAAAGCTCTTTCATTTTCTCTAAAGAATAAACATCTATTAAAACATTCTTCTCCAAGCCAAAATGCTTTATCAGCTGAACAATGTAGGCTATATCTTTTTGCTGCGTAGCGCCCCAGTCAATAATATTTTTGGAGCCCGCCAGAACCAGTACCGCCCGGGGATGTTTCTGGCATACCAAATTCAAAGCTTTCACGCTGATATCACATCCCTTACCCAGACCGATGCGCGCAGGATGAAAAATAACTTCTTTACCTTTAAGTTGAGGGTAAGCTTCAAGTATGCCTTTTACGTCAATATCGGGCCTAAACTTTTCTTCGTCAATACCGTGGTGAATAACCGTTATTTTGCGGTCATCAATCCCCACCCCCATAAGTTCCTTCTTTATGTAATGACTTACAGCAATAATATGAGACCAGTTAACTCTATGCGCCAGCTCTAAAAAAAGCAAGTCGTCCCAAGTGTTGTGCGCAGTTAAAACTAAGGGTATCCCTTTCTTGCGAGCCAATTCTTCCAAGATACGGATGTGAACTTCACTAAAATAATGCATATTGTGAGCGTGGATGATATCGGGCGAAAGAGCATAAAAAAAGTCACGGTACAAGTTTCTTATCTCTTCCTCTAACCCCTTCAATCCTCGCTTATAAAGCCAGTTTAAATCCATAAGGGGACTGCGCCAAATTAGTACCCCCTGGTAGTTATCGCGATCCGGAGACCCCTCCGCGGCCCCCGTAAGAATGCCTACCTTATGCCCCTTCCTCACCATCTGAGGACAGATAACAGTCAAATGTGTTTCAACACCTCCAATAATAGGAGGAAATCCCCAATGTAAGTGAGCTATAGTGAGCTGTCTTTTGCGCATCAGTACCAACTCTCCTTTCTAAAGGTTTTCTTTTTCCTGAAAGTATACAATTTACCTACTCTCAATTTTAGAGGCTTTCCCAAGACAGTTATATCCAGATTTTTCCTTTTCTTTGAGCTTATCTGTAGTTGAATCTGAGAATGGGTTACCTCCCAATGCAACCGGCAATTCTGCCAAAAAAAGGAAAATTTAACGCCTCGCCAGGTGTAAGGTAAGCGAGGTAATATAGAAAGTCTGCCTTTACGAATGCGCAAGCCACAAAAACCAAAAATCAATGCCTGGTATACGCCACCGCAGGAAGCCAAATGTATGCCTTCAGCAGCATTGCCGTAGAGATTACTGATATCAGTGCGCAACGCTACATTGAACAAAGTATAAGCACGATGCATATCCCCTGCCCAAGAAGCTAAGATAGAATGTATGGCGGGGCTAAGAGATGATTTGTGCACGGTTCTTTTTATGTAAAATTCATAATTCTTTTGCAGGGTTTTTTGACTAAAGTAGTCAGAAAAAAGGTAAAGGAACATAAGTACATCTGCTTGTTTAACCAACCTGGTTTTATTTATATCCTCAGTACGAGCCGCAGAAGGCAGAATTGGCAAGCCGTTTTCATCAAAACGCCTCAAAGAAATGTCTTTGAGACGAAAGTATCCGTCAAACTGTTCAATAATATCTTTTCTCACTTTCATTTTTAAAAGCCCCAGTTTATGTTTCCATTCTTTTACTTCATTCTCGCTCAGATTCAATTTATGCTTAAGCGCGGCAAAGAGCTTCCTGTTCTTCTTTAGTTCTTTATAAACACGGCTGGCGAAGATAAGGCTCCAGCGGGCCATCATGTTGGTATAAGCATTATTGTTCACATCAATGTGGAATTCGTCCGGGCCAATTACGTGTTTTATAGAAAATTGCCTGCCGCCCCGCTCAAATTCGCCCCGGCTAGCCCAGAACCGCGCTATCTCAAATGCCATTTCATAGCCAAATTTCTCCATAAATTCCCGGTCCTCCGTGGCCTCATAATAACGAAATATGGCATAAGCAATATCAGCCGTAATATGATGTTCGTATTTATGGGTATAAATTTTGGTTATGCTGCCGTCTATATCCTTGGCCCAGGCAGGAGTCTCCTCTTCGCCGCTGTCCGCTGACTCCCAAGGAAACATTACTCCTTTATATCCCGCTGACTGTGCTAAACGTCGTGCGGCTTCCAGGCGCCGGAAGCGGTAAAGCAACATATCCGCTGCAGCAGGCGGTAGGCTATAGAGATAAAAGGGCAAGATGAAAATCTCCGCATCCCAAAAAATATGACCTCTGTAACCTTCTCCACTCATGCCGCGCGCCCCTACACTGGAGAATCCTCCTTCCTGCGGACGGCTGATCAAAAGATGGTAAAGATTGAAGCGCAAATTTTGCTGCAAATTTGCCGTCCCTTCTATTACAATATCGACTTTAGACCAAAGCTCTTCACTAGCGGATATGTGTCTCTCTATTAACTTTTTCGGGCTGGCATAAAGATATTTACGGAAGCGGTGGAAAAGTTCGGATTTGTGTTTTTCTTTATAGGTAGAGCTGGGAAAATGCTGCAGAAGAAAGACCTTAGTAAAAACGGTCGTCTTGCCCTTTTTCAATTTAAGTTTCAAAATGTTATCAGGGGCAAATGTTTTTTGGGAAACATTTTGATAATGAAATCCACTCCAGTAAACAACGGTATATTTTTTCTCCAGCGTCTCTACCACTAAAAATCCTGCTTCAGGTACCTGCCCCAACTCTCTTATGCGAAAATGCCGTTTGCGCCCTTCGCTTATCCCCCCTGCATTATAGACAGAAGTATCAAGCCCGGTAGAGATAGAAAAGCTAGCGTCAGCATCTAAAGGGGTGAGGGCAATCTGTAAAAAGCCTAAATTTTTGTCGGCCCAAGATATAAAACGTAATGATTCATAGCGGTAACGACGCTTTTGACTATCACGGTAAACTGTAGTGCGGAGCAAGAGAGCCTTTTTTAGATTAAGCACCCGCTGGTGAGACAAAACTTCCATAGCTACTACATCTAGTTTCTCCCCCCCCTTGGTACTAAAACTAAAATTAAAAGGATTGGGAAGATTTACCATATCTGCCACCTTAGCCTCAAACTTATCATAAATGCCAGCTATGTAAGTGCCGGCCTGGCTGTCGTAAGGGATTTCTTCCAATATGCCGCGGCTAGCAAAATAACCATTGCCTAGCGTAAATTGTGACTCTCGAATATTTTGCAACGCTTTATGAAAGCCGCTCTCTTTAATCAGCCACAGCTCATCGGTAGTATATTCTTCGTACATTAAAATAAACTCCTTAATTTATCTAAGTTTATCTTATCTAAATCTTCTACCACTATATCAGCCTGAGAAAGTCGCTGCGGGTTTTGATAACGGTCAATTCCTACGCATTTCATACCTGCGGCTTTGGCTGCCTCTACACCTAATACTGCGTCCTCAAACACCAGGCAGTTTTCGGGACCCTCGGCAATCCTTTCTGCTGCCAAAAGAAAAATATCGGGGTGTGGCTTACCCCGCACAATCTCTCCCCCCCCAATAATGACATCAAACAAGTCAGAGAGGGAAGCGCGTTGTAAAATATAAGGACAGTTGCGGGAAGACGACACTACAGCTCTTTTTACCCCCGCCGCCCGCAGCGCTTTTATTAAATCCACAGTTGAATGATATATCTCAACACCTTCCTTATGAAGAAGCTCAAGAAAGTAGCGTTGTTTCTTCTCTGCTGCCCTAACTAATTCTTCTTCGTCTAAATCAGGCAATACGGCTTTTGCACCGCTGAGGCGAGGAATGCCATCGACCTTTTCTTTATAATCTTGAAAAGTAAACTCTTTACCATACTCAGAGAACATCCTCTGCCATGCTTTAAAGTGAAGAGGAACCGTATTGACAATCACTCCATCCAAATCAAAGATGGCTCCTCTCAAGTCTGCCATTAACTTTCACCCTCTTTAATTACGCGCGCTGCTGAAGCCACTCTATCATCATTATCTAAACGGATAAATCTTACCCCTTGGGTATTACGACCGGAAGGGCGTACAGAGTTTACTTGAGAGCGGATTAGTATTCCTTTTTGGGTAATACAAATCACCTCGTCTTCTTCCAGAACCAGTAAGGTTGCAGCTATCTGGCCTGTTCTGGTTGAGAGTTTAGCCGCAATCGTTCCACTGCCACCTCGTGCCTGCAGGCGATAGTCATTAAATAAGGTCCGCTTGGCAAATCCCCTCTCACTTACTCCCAGAAGATAAAAACGCTTCTGGCGTAGCATGGCCGCAGAAGCCAAAACCATATTTAACACTTTGTCTCCCCGGTTTAGACGTATGCCTCGTATGCCGCGGGCCTGACGGCCCATAGAGCGAATTTTACCAATTTTAAACCGAATGGCTTTGCCTCCCTTTGTGCTTAGAATAACTTCGTCATCATTGCTTTCAGAAAGTGAGACACCAATAAGAGTATCCTTTTTAGCCAACCGAATAGCGATAATGCCACTCCTGCGCAAATTAGAAAAGAGCTTGAGGGAGAGTTTCTTAATGTAACCTTGTTCGGTGGCCATAATAACAAAGTGCTCGGGCAAAAACTCTTTTATGGATAAAACTGCCTTTAGCCTTTCGCCGCTAGTTAAATGTAAAAGGTTAGCCACCGCTCGTCCTCGCGCCGTACGGCTGCCGAGAGGAATCTCATAAGTCTTAAGCGTATAAGCTTTGCCGTTGTTAGTAAATAATAAAAGCTGGTCCTTGCTGGAAGAGATAAAGAGGTGTTCTACAAAATCTTCTTCTTTGGTAGCAATAGCCGTAACCCCTCTACCTCCTCTTCCCTGGCGGCGATAAACAGAAAGAGGTTGGCGTTTAATGTATCCCCCATGGGTGATGGCAATTACCATATCTTCTTCGCTAATTAAATCTTCTACATCCAAATCTTGCTTTTGGCCGGTAATCTCTGTGCGGCGTTTATCACCAAACTTATTTTTGATTTGTGCCAGCTCCTCTTTTATCAGTAGCTCCTGCTTCTTTTCTGAAGCTAAAATAGAATTCAGATATTCTATCTTTTTTATCAAATCCAAATATTCCTTCTCCAGCTTTTCCCTTTCCAAAGCAGTCAGCCTTTGTAATTGAAGTTCCAGAATACTCTGAGCCTGTATATCTGTAAGTTTAAGCCGTTTCATTAATGTTTCTTTAGCTAAAGAGGGCGATTTTGCTTTACGGATTATTTTTATCACTTCGTCTAAAAACTTAATGGCTACTTTTAGTCCTTCCAAAATGTGAGCGCGCCGTTTTGCTTTCTCCAGTTCAAACTTACTACGTTTTACAATTATTTCTTTACGAAAGCCGATATGAATTTGCAGCAGTTGCTTAAGGTTAAGGATTTCTGGTTTGTTATTTACCAAAGCCAGCATTATGGCTCCAAAGGTTACTTCTAAATTAGTATGTTTATAAAGCTGATTAAGGATTACCTGGGCCTGTGCCTCTTTGCGTAAATCTAAAACAATACGCAGGCCTTCTTTGTCGGATTCGTCCCGCAAGTCCGATATTCCCTCTATCTTTTTCAGCTTAACCAAATTAGCGATAGATTCTAAAAGGCCGGCTTTGTTAACCTGGTAAGGTAACTCGGTAATGACAATAGCTTCCTTATTTTTATGATGCTCAATAAAAGCTCTGCCTCTAAGGGTAATATGCCCCCGTCCCCGCGTATACATATCTAAAATATCTTTCTTGCCGCAAATTATGCCTCCGCCGGGAAAGTCAGGCCCCTTAACAATTTTGGTTAACTCTTTTATCTCGGCAGCAGGATTATCGATAAGATAACTAATCGCATCAGCCACTTCGGACAAATTATGGGGAGGGATATTAGTAGCCATCCCTACGGCTATACCGGAAGAACCGTTAATTAAGAGATTAGGGATAGCCGCGGGCAGAAGGGTGGGTTCTTTTAGAGAATTGTCAAAATTAAAGACAAAATCTACCGTCTGCTTTTCTATGTCCTGGAGCATAAAATCAGAAATGGCGGCCAGGCGCGCTTCGGTATAACGCATAGCCGCAGGAGGGTCCGCATCTAAAGAGCCAAAATTGCCCTGTCCTTCTACTAAAGGATAGCGCAAAGAGAAATCCTGCGCCATCCTTACCAAAGCATCATAAACGGCAACATCACCATGAGGATGAAACTTTCCTAAACATTCCCCTACGATACGCGCACATTTCTTAAAAGGAGCTCTATGATGTAAGTTTAACTGGTGCATGGTATAAAGAATTCTTCTTTGCACTGGTTTCAATCCATCCTTGGCATCTGGTAGAGCTCGACCTACAATGACACTCATGGCATAAGAGATATAAGAATCTCTCATTTCTTCTTCCAAATAACGCGTAATTATACGGCCGGTACTTCCTCCCATATCGTTTATATATCTAAATTTTTCACTTTCTGAGCATTAGCTCTTATAAACTCCCGTCGTGGTTCGACTTGGTCGCCCATCAAAATAGAAAAAATCCTATCCGCCTCAACCGCATCTTCCAGGCCTACTTGAAGCAGAGTGCGTGTTTGAGGCGACATGGTACTTTCCCAAAGCTGTTGAGGGTTCATTTCCCCTAACCCTTTATATCTTTGAATAGTCACATCACGCAGAGCAATCTCCTTAGCTTTTTCCAATACGGTCTTAAGAGAACTCAGGGTTAAAGGCTGTTTTTTTTCCAAATCCCAAAGGATAAAGCGTGGCGGCTTTTTTTCTAAATAGTCTGTAATATCCAATTTAAGTTTTCTTAACTCAGTGGCTATTTCTTTTATGCGGTAACTCTCAAAAAGTTCAAAAAGATATTCGTTTTCTTCAGGATTCAAGTCTTCTTCCTTAAAAATAAAAGTCTTCTCATTTCCGTTAGTCCTCAAATAAAGAGGGAATCTCTTCTTTGCCGCATAAGCGGATAAGTATTCCTGCGGGCTTATGGCTTTGCGGGTTAAGGCATGAAATATTTTCTCCAAATCTAAAAGCAGTGCTGTGGCTCTGCGCAGATCAGCTTGAGACAAAGAATGTTTTTCTTTATGGCTGATCTCTAACTTCACCGCCTCTGTAGCTAAACTTAGAATAAACTCATCCATCTCTTCGTCTGTATGTATATATTCCTCTCTTTGTTTGCGTTTAATACGGTAAAGAGGAGGTTGGGCAATATATATATAATTATTTTCAATAAGCTGCGGAAACTGGCGGTAAAAAAAGGTTAAAAGTAACGTACGAATATGCGAGCCATCCACATCAGCATCGGCCATAATAATTACTTTATGATAACGAAGCTTATTTATGTCAAAGTCATCCCCCACCCCTGTACCTAAAGCAGAAACAATGGTTCTTATCTCATCATTGCTCAATACTTTGTCCAGACGGGCTTTTTCTACATTAATTATTTTAACCTTTATGGGTAAAATAGCCTGGTAACTTCTGTCGCGTGCCTGTTTGGCGCTTCCCCCTGCTGAATCCCCTTCTACAACAAACAACTCAGAGATAGCTGCATCGCGGCTAGAACAATCAGCGAGCTTACCCGGCAGGTTTCCGGCATCGAGAGCACCCTTGCGGCGGGTAAGTTCGCGGGCCTTGCGAGCCGCAGCGCGGGCTTGAGCGGCAAGAATTGCTTTACCAATAATTTTACGGGCCTCAGAAGGATTTTCCTCTAAAAAATTACCTATGGCCTCAAATACCGCTGAGGCCACAATCCCTTCTACTTCTGAATTGCCTAACTTTGTCTTAGTCTGTCCCTCAAATTGAGGATTAGCGACTTTCACATTTATGACTGCGGTTAATCCCTCCCGTACATCATCGCCGGAAATAGTAATATTCTCTTTCCCTATTTTCTTTTCGCGCGCATATTGGTTAATGGCACGAGTGAGGGCTGATTTAAACCCCGAAAGATGTGTGCCTCCTTCTACCGTATTAATATTATTGGCAAAGGAAAAAATATTATCTTTATAACCATGGTTATACTGAAGTGCCCCCTCTATTTC
>JAGGSQ010000042.1 GCA_021159015.1 Candidatus Omnitrophota bacterium
GCATTCAGATAAAGAGGAGACCCAATAGTTACCAAAATAGCCAGAATGACTACCGTAATTAGTACTCCTATCAAGGTAAAGGTTTTTCTTATCCTCATTATTCTGCTCCTCCTTTCTGGTTTATTCTATTTTGAAGAATAGTGACGGAAGACTCTGCAATATCCCTTCCCTCTATGGCTTGGTTTTTCTCCCTTACTACTAACTCTATCGCCTTGTCAATCTCTCTTACAATTTTCTCTACCATATGCCGCCTTGAGAATTAATTTCGCCAATCGCCAGTTTATAAGCTTTAAGCTCATCTGCTCCCGGTCAGCGTAAGAACCGGTGAGAAGAACGTCTAAACCAATCACTACCGTATCTTGAGCAAAAGTGAAACATGCCAGCAGCAAACTTAACAAACCTAAAATAAAAAACACTTAAAAATGCCTTTACCTTTTTTACCCCTCGCCTTTTCTTCTTCCTTTTCCCCCTATCTTGCTGATATTCATTTTACTCTGAGTAAAAGTAGCTGTCAATATTGGTTTTATTGAGAAATTTTTAGAACTTTACTCTCGGTACCTTTCCAGCAGAAGCCTCTGCCTTGAAATATTCCCTTGGCTGGTTCAGGCCACGCAGACGGCAGAAAAAACCTCCCCAAATAGTACGGCAGTAAGCATTAAAACGCTTTACTGCTTCATTATAACGCATACGCTCTACCGCAATTCTGTTTTCCGCACCCTCCAGCTGTGCTTGTAAACCTAAAAAGTTTTGGTTGGCTTTAAGCTGGGGATAATTTTCACTAATAACCATAAGCTTGGATAAGGCAGCAGTAATCTGATTGGCTGTTTTTATTTTATCGGTTATACCGGCAGACTTTGCCCACTGGCTCCTGAGGCGGGTTATCTCCATAAGTGTCTGATTTTCATGCTTTGCGTAGCCTTTTACGGTACTGACCAGATTCGGTATAAGGTCATTGCGTCTTTGCAGCTGATTTTCCACTTGTGCCCAGGCATTATTAACTTCTTCGTCTAAGACTACCGGCACATTAATATTTTTTATGAACCATCCTCCTCCCAAAACTATAACTGCCGCCACAATTAAGAATAGCCCCCATCCTTTACTCATATAACCCCCCTCTTGGTTATTTGCTCTCTTTTACTACCATCCTCCCGAAGCTCCACCGCCACCGGAAAGCCCGCCGCCAAATCCTCCAAAAGAGCCAAAGCCTCCCCCAAAACCTCCTTCTCCTTCTGACCAGAATCCACCTCCTAGAGGAAAAAAGAAAAAAGGGAAGAAAAATCCCCGCCCCATGAATAAAAGAAAGAATAGAAGAACAAAAATCAAGCGCAAAGCCGAAGGCTTATGTTTAACAGAAGAAAGAGGTAGGGGAGTTGAGGAAACTTTCTGAGAAGAAAAATCTAAACTATACTCTCTGGCTACCAGTTTTACTACCTCTATAAACCCCGCAAGCAACCCCTGGGAAAAATCCCCCTGCCGGAAATAAGGAAGGATATTCTGTTCAATTATCTCTTTAGCTAAAACATCAGGAATTGCTCCTTCCAGGCCATAGCCTACTTCTATTCTTACCTTCCTCTCCCGCAAAGCTACTAATATCAATACGCCGTTGTCTTTGCCTTTTTGCCCCACTCCCCACTGTTCAAATAATTTAACGGCATAAGTCTCAATATCGTAAGGATAGATTTGAGGAAGAATCGCTACAGCAATCTGGGCGCCGCTTTTCTCTTCCAGCCAACTGGCAGCTAAACTCATTTCTCTTTTTGCCTCCTCAGACAGGACTCCGGCATAATCGTTTATAAAACCGCTATAAGAAGGAAACTTAGTTGCCCCTAATAACATAGAAGGCAAAAAGCAAACCAAAGATAAAAGATACCAGCTTAATCTTCTCATAGTCTGTCTATAATATAAGCCATCTTCTCTATCTCTTCCAGGTAATCTTTTAAAAATAGTTCTATGTCCCGGCCGGATATTTTCTCATCATTCTTTTTGTCTCTCAACAAAGCAATAAAAAGCTCTGCCTTTATGCCGAAGACTTCCTCCAGTCTTACTACAACTTTCTCTTTATGGGCCGGAGGAGTAATATCTTTAAGGCGTAAGAGTGAGCGGAAGACAGGAAAAAGGGAATTAAAGGAGCGCTTTAATATCGCTTCAATTCCCTTTTTCTTTAGCCCTTTTTCTAAGTAAGTCTGGCGGATACGGATAAGTTTTCCCTTTAATTGCTCCTCGCAAAAAAGCCGTAGATATTTCTGGTCTATAACAATTCCTGAGAAGATATCCTCTCCATATAAAAGCAGGTAGTTATCTTTTATCTCTAAGAACTCTATGGGAAAAGTATCTTTAGAAGTATCAATATGCGCACGACTTAAGATAAGAGGAGCAGAAATATTCTTCCTGCGTCCTCCCGCTATCAGTTTAAGATTTTTCTTTAAATCCTCCAGCCTCACCCTCTTAAATACCGCCAAAATATTAATATCGGATACCCCCGCAACAAAGTCTTCTCCCGTAGCACTTCCGTAAAGCATTAAAGACAAGAGGTTGTCCGCGTTGAGGCGGATAAAATTTTCTAGATAAGGTCGAAGCACTTTCTTCACCACAGGATTTAACTTCTCCAAGTTCGTAATATTATCCATTACGCCTCCTCTTTGTAAACTCATTCTATCAAAACCGCTCTTGTCTTACAACCCAAGAACTCACCTTGCCTTTTATGTCTTCTAGAACAATATAAAGAATTGTCTTAACCTCTGTCCACCGACAGGTGGACAAAAAAGGGTTAATAAAGAAGGGCTCTATTCTTTGACTACGAGGACAGGACAGGGAGCCTCGCGGAAGATTCTTTCTTCTTCGTCGTAGAATGAGTCTTTGCGGCTTAGGGCTTCCTCTAATTCCCCCATCACCAACAAATCAGCCCCAAGCTCTTGCGCCTTTTTCACTACTTCCTCATGTACTATGCCCCGCAAAAGATAAGTACTTACCTTAATATTCCTTTTAGCCGCCTGTTTCTCTAAAAACCTAAGAAATTTTTTTCCATCATTTATCAGGTCCTGTTCATATTCCTGCTCTTCCTTCTCCACAAAAACCTTGGCTTTAGTAAGCTCTGCCAAAGTCTTCTCATCTACTACATAAACCCCCGATAGCTCCCCTCCCGTAAGCTCAGCCAGAGACAAAGCATAACGCAGGGCTAAAAATGACTCTTCACTGCCATTAAGATAAAGAAGGATTTTCCTAAACTCAGGCTCATTTGCCATTTTATTCCCCCCTCATTTTCTTTTTAATGAGTTTCTGAATGAAAAAACTCTCCCTTTCCTGCTCCTGCAAGAAAGCTTCTATATAGGAAATTGTTTCTCCGTAATCGGGCAAATATATTTTCTCTAAAGCATTTACCCGCCGCATAGTTTTTTTCACTTCTCGTGCCAGACGTAAAATGCTTACACGGTACTGAGCATATAAAGCTAGGTGATTTAAGCACTCTCTAAACTTGGCCATTGCCTCATCTACAGCCAGGCTTATTCTATAAGGGAAATAGAAAGGGGCAGTAGCAGACGAAGATATATTTAGGCGCGGCAAATCAACTCCCATTACTTTGTGAGAACCGATATTCACCTCATATCTTATATTAGAAGCACAAGCCAATTCTCCTAAAGACAACCGGCCCTCTTTAACAATTGCTTGCTGCAGAGCACCATAGGCAGCTTCTAGAGCTTGGCCGAATTCACTTTCGGCCTTTTTAGCTCTTTCTTTCAAATTAAGCAGCTCGGCAATAAGTATTTCTCTTTTATCTTCTAAGAGGCTGTGGCCTTCGGAAGCAAAAGCAAAGTTTCTTTTAGTTTTTAATAAATTAGTTTTAGTAGGCGCCAGCTTATACTTAGCCATAATTATCGGCCATAATATTTCTCTATTTCCTCTCCCGTTATGCGATGCAGCTCTTCTTTAGGCAGGATGGACAAGACTCTCCAGCCTAAATCAAGACTTTCATAAATACCTCTTTCTTCTTCATAATCCTGAGAAAGAAACTTTTTCTCAAAAGCCTCACCAAATTTAAGGTAAATATGATCTAAGGGAGTTAGCTCTTATTCTCCAATTACCGACGCCAGTGCCCGCACGTCTTTAGTTTGAGAATAGGCAGCAAAGAGCTGGCTGGCCAGATGGGGATGGTCAGAGCGGGTTTTACCTTCTCCTACATTGTCTTTCATTAAGCGTGAGAGAGAAGGAAGTCCCGCAATAGGAGGATAAACTCCTTTTTGAGCCAGTTCTCTTTCCAGAACAATCTGCCCCTCCGTAATATAGCCGGTTAAATCCGGCACGGGATGCGTAATGTCATCATTGGGCATAGTAAGGATAGGAAGTTGAGTGATAGAGCCCGTAGCACTAGCTACCAGGCCGGCTCTTTCGTATAAGGAAGCCAGGTCACTATAGAGATAGCCCGGATATCCTTTGCGCGCGGGAACTTCTCCCCGCAGGGTAGAGACCTCTCTCAAAGCCTCGCAATAATTGCTCATATCTGTCATAATCACCAAAACATGATAATTCTTACGGAAAGCTAAAAACTCTGCCAAAGTAAGAGCGGAACGCGGCGTAGCCAGGCGTTCAATGGAAGGGGCATCGGCCAGGCTTAAAAAAATGGCTACCCTCTCCAGAACGCCGCTCTGGCGGAAATTGTCAATAAAAAAGCGGGCCGTATCATATTTTATGCCCATAGCGGCAAACACCACGCAAAAGTTAGAATCTTCATCTACGATTTTTGCCTGACGCACAATCTGCGCGGCCAGGCGGTCGTGAGGAAGACCGGCGCCGGAGAAAATGGGCAATTTTTGCCCTCTTACCAAAGTATTCATAACATCAATGGCAGAAATCCCTGTCTGGATAAACTTCTCCGGATAGGTACGCGCTGTAGGGTTAATAGCTAAGCCGGAAACATCTCTCCGTTCCTCTTCCTTACCTAAGCCAAAACCATCCTGAGGACGGCCCAGCCCGTCAAAGATTCTTCCCAGCATCTCTTCCGAAACTCCTAAATCTAAAGGCCTCTCCTTAAAAATCAGACGAGAGGACTTAAGACCTAAATTGGCTGTACCTTCAAAAACTTGTACTACAGCTGCACCTTTTTCTACTTCTAAAGTTATGCCTAGACGCCTGTGGCCTTCCTCGTCAATTACTTCCACCAGCTCGTTATAGCCAACATCGTGGATATTTTTAATAAAAACCAACGGGCCTACTATCTCATTTAGGCCACGATATTCCTTCTCACCTCTAACGCTCATTCTGCTAGTTCTTTTATTTCTTCTTTCATCTCTTCATATATTTCATCTAGCCTTCCCAAGTCCTCATTGGCGACAGAAAATTTCATGCGAGTTATCTTGCGATAAGCCGCTATCTTCTTCAGAAACACTAGCGGTACCCCCGCGCGTATTGCCTCTAGACCCCGACGATAGAATTCTACTATTATCTTAAGCATTTTAAACTGTTTGAGAGCGGGGGTGTAAGTATCTATCTTATCAAAAGCATTCTGCTGCAGAAAGGCAGTCTTGAACAAAAGTGCCGTCTCTAGAATAAGCTTCTGAGTATCAGGCAGAACATCCGGCCCTACCAGTTTTACCACACTTTGAAGTCTGGCTTCCTTCTGCATCAATTCCATAATACTATTGCGATAGTCCAACCATTCTTTGCTGATATTTTCTGCATACCACGCTGCAATATCAGCGATATATTCCGAATAACTCTCCATCCAACTGATAGAGGGATAATGACGGGCATTAGCCAAATCTCTATCTAAAGCCCAGAAGGTGCGGATAAAACGTTTGGTATGTTGAGTTACGGGCTCTGAGAAATCCCCTCCGGGAGGCGAAACAGAACCAATAATTGTAACCGAAGCCTCCCTTCCGGAAAGAGTCTTAACCATTCCCGCCCGCTCGTAAAATTCTGCTAAGCGTGTAGGCAGGTAGGCGGGAAACCCCTCATCAGCCGGCATTTCCTCCATTCTCCCGGAAAGCTCCCGCAACGCTTCGGCCCAGCGCGAGGTAGAATCAGCCATAACTGCTACATTGTATCCCATATCACGAAAATATTCCGCAATGGTAATTCCGGTATAGATAGATGCCTCGCGCGCCGCTACCGGCATATTGGAAGTATTGGCAATAAACACAGTGCGCTCCGTAAGGGGGCGGCCGCTGCGGGGATCTATAAGTTTAGGAAAGCTCATTAGTACATCGGTCATCTCATTGCCTCTCTCGCCGCAGCCAATAAAAACTACAATATCCGCATCAGACCATTTAGCCAATTGATGCTGAATCATAGTTTTACCCGTACCAAAACCGCCGGGAACCGCTACACACCCTCCTTTAGCTACGGGGAAAAGTATATCAATCACACGCTGGCCGGTAATTAAAGGATATTTTAAGGCCAGCCGCTGGCGGTAAGGACGTCTTATGCGTACCGGCCAGCGCTGAAACATAAAAAGAGGAATCTCTCTATTTTCTTCCTTCAACACGGCTATGGTATCATCTAAAGTATAGTCTCCTTCGGAAACAATTTTTACTACTTCCCCCTCTACTTGCGGTGGCACAAGAATGCGATGTTCCACCAGCCCTGTCTCAGGCACTCTGCCGATTATCTCTCCTCCTCTTACTCTTTTGCCGCAAGAAACCTCCGGTATAAAGTGCCACTTCTTTTTGCGTACCAAGGCAGGAAAATGGACGCCTCTTTTTATATATTCTCCCTCTTTTTCTCTTATTAAATCCAGAGGCCTTTGCACCCCGTCATAAATAGTACTTACTAACCCGGGACCTAATTCTACCGAAAGAGGCATACCTGAACCATAAACTACAGCGTCCGGACGCAGGGAAGTAGTATCTTCATAAACCTGGATTACCGCTCTATCTTCCTCCAAGTGCACCACCTCACCAATGAGGCGTTCGTTACCTACCTCTACTAACTCAAACATTTTGGCGGCCTGCATCTGGTAGCATTCTACTACCGGCCCGCTCACTCTCCTTACTCTGCCAACAATATTAAGCTCCATAGAGTCTCTCGTAGACTATCTTTCTTATTTCGTTATAGGCCCGCCTCTGGCGTTGAGAGAAAGTATTATCAAATAAAACCCTTCCTTCTTTCTCTTCTACCACAGCTCCTAAATCTGAATAAACATCAGAAAAAACCACCTCTATCTCTTTCAAAAAAGAAAAAGACTGCCTTAAAAATTCCTCTAGCTCCGTTTTAAACTCCTCGCCCAGAGCTTCTTTCTCATAAGAGGAAACAATCACTCTTATTCTCTCCTGGCCTAAAACCTCCACGCCTTCTTTAGCCAGCTGCTTAAGAGTGTCGCGGTAAAGAGGCCCGTGGCGGAAATTTTCTTTTTCCTCTTCTAAAGAAACCAGAACCTCCCTAAATACCTCTTCAAAACTAGATAGTCTAGCCCTTTTCTCCGCCAGTCTTAGATAAGATAAAACGCTTTTTTCTTTCTCCTGCCTGAGCTTATCTATTTTTTTTTGAAAGAGCTCTTCTTTTTCTTTGAGTTTTTCTTCTGCCCCTTTGAGTATAGACTCTGCCTTTTGCCGGGCCGCTTCCACTATCTCCTCTGCTTCTTTCTTAGCAGCAGTTTCAATCTGGCGGCAGATTACTTCAACACTATTCTCACTGCTCATATTTCTTTCTCTCTATACTGATATCCCAATACTATCCTTTATCAATTCATCTATATTCTTTCTCTTTCTCTCTTTCCCCCTAAAAGACCTAATTTCCACCACAATAGGAAACCTGCCACTATAGAGGTGAATATTTATCTCCTCCCGCACCACCTCTGCCAACTCCTCGCTAATTAATAAGATTCCCACATCTTTAAGTAAAAGCGAGGAGGGGAAAAGATTCTTTATATCTTCCCTATTTTTCACTTCATATACCTCTACTCCTGCAAGCTTAAATCCTAAAGCTGTATCTCTATCCAGTAAAGCGTAAATTCTCATTAAATCCGGCCGAGAATCATTATAGAAATAATTAAACCGTAAATGGCAATCCCTTCCGCCAATCCTACAAAAACTAAAACCTTGCCTGTAATCTCCGGCTTCTCGCTAATTGCCCCTACCGCAGCCGAGCCCACATAACTCACGGCAATTCCTGCCGCTAAAGAACTCAAGCCCGTAGCAATAGAAGCCGCCAAAAATCCCCACTTAACTATGCTGCTATCTACTCCTCCTGCCGCGGCGGCCAGGCTCTTATGGGCAATAAAAATAAGACCCGCCAAAAAAGCCGGCAAAAAAGCTGCCCAAAACATTTGTTGCTTCGTGACTCTTTTCTTCTTAGCCATACTGCCTCCTTCTTTTTAAACACTCAAGATTCCTCTACCCTTAAGGGTTTGAATTCTTCTCCCTGGCGGTTAAAAAAACGAGAGAAAAACTCGTAATATTCAAGTCTTAGTACCTGGATAGTAACTACCAGTCCTTCTAAGAAAATTATAAATATATTGCCGAAGACTATTACTAATCCTGAGCCCCAACTATTGCCGGAAGCCTTTCTTATTATATCAGCCAAGCTAAATATTGCAACGAAGAGGCCGATATGGGCTAAAGAAAAGGCGGCTATGCGGATAAAAGATAGCGTGTTAGTCAAATACCCCAAGAATATCTCAAATATCTCCATTAATTTTTCAAAAATATAAGCCAGAGCAGATTTTTTCTCTTTTTCTTCCTCACCGCCTTTCTGTATTAAAAACCTCTCGCCTAAAAAAACCATCAAACTCAAGAACAAAATTATGCCACAAGCATCAAAGAAAGGATTCCTCAAGCCTGCTATGAATCTAACTACTACCCCTAAAGAAGCCCAATAAATTACACCCGAAATTAATCCGGCTTTGTCAAAAAACAAACGGCGGTAATCTCTAAATCTTAAATTATTAATTATGTTAATTATTATTCCGCCGGAAATAACCAGTACCCCAAAAGCAACCGTAAGTTTAAAAAGATAGCTTATGTTTTTAAGAGGCCTAAGCCAGAAAGCCGGTAGCACATTCTCAAAGCCAAAAAAGCTTCCGTAAAATAGGCCAAAAACTGCTGCCGCCATACCGGCTAAACTAATAATAACACCGCTCTTTTTTATAATTTCCTTTTTCTGACGCCGCAGTAATAAGCCAGCCAACAGCAGCACTATACCCTGACCTAAATCGCCAAACATCGCTCCGAACATAAGCACAAACAACACTGCTACAATTAGCGTGGGGTCAATCATACCATAAGCAGGCACACCGTATATTTTTACCAAATTTTCAAACGGCGATAAGAAAAAGGGGTGGGAAAACAATACCGGCACCCTCAGGCGCCCTTTCTTTACCAAAGAAATATCAGAAGCAGGGAGGCTTTCATAAAACAATCTCTGCCCGCAAATTCTCTCAAGAGCCACTCGCAATATCCTTTCCTTTTTCTCCGCTACCCAGCCAGAGATAAAATAGACATAATCGCTATGCGAGAAATACTCTCGCGCCTGCCAGAAAGCCTGCCATTTTTTCACAGAGAAAAAAACTGCTCTCATCTCAACCTCTATTTCTCGGCGCCAAGCCTCTATTTTCTCCTGCTCTTGTCTTAGTTTTTCCTCCAGATGCCTAATCTCTGATTCTATCTCCTGCTTCAATAAAGAAGTATCCTTAGGAGGGGTTTTTATTCTATTTAGTGCATACTTATTAACGAGAGTATCTAGAAATTCTTGGTCTTTCTTCATTATTACCAATACAAAGCGTACTATTTCCCCATCTTGAAAATAAGGAACCAAAAGATGAATCAAAGAGGAAATTTCACGTTGAAAATTCTCCCAGTATCTGGCCTTTATTTCATATAAAGATATGTATATATAGGAATAACGGCGCGCCAGATTCATTTCCCAGCTGGGAAGCATTTTTATCTCGGTATAAATTTCCTCTTTTTCTTTCTTAAGACGCTCTATGCGTTCCTTCTCTAAAAGAAGCGGCCCTGACTTTTCCTCCCAAAAAACAACTTTTTTCTCTATCTGGGCCATATCTATATCCCTAAGCGCCTTGCCTTGAGGAGGCAGAAGCCTAATTTCTAATCTCTCAGCCAGACCTTCAATTCTCCTCTTTAGCTCGGCACATTTTTCTCTTTCGGCTGCGGTTGGCTCTTTATGAAGAAGAGATAAATCTTGGCTCACTTCTTTTATATCTAGAAGCTGAATTAGACCCAGTTTTACTAAAGAATCAGTAACTTTATCTATATCCTCTTTCAGAACCATCATATTTACTTCCCGCATGGGGACAAAATTCAGCATATCACCAGCCTCTCTTTCTGAGTCCTATCTAAACCATAAAGACAGGAGTAAAAAATAGATATTACATTTTTCGTTTCTAAGTACTTGAGCACCAAAAAGGCTACTACTACTGCTATACTAAAGGGATAGCCTCCTAGAGCCGCCCTGGCTCTCTGCATAAGAATATAAAAAAGTAAATATTCTATTTCTCCCCCCGCCGAAGAAGCCAACAGAGAAGGCTCCCCGGACCTTATCTGTAATTTACTTAGAAAATATTCCAGAAGGTCTGAGCTATCTTTTAAAAATGCCTCTTGCATATCTTCTTTTTTAATCCGGCCCGTCTCGCTGATAAGATGATGCTGAAGAAATTCTTTGCTGCCACGGTAATATTTTCTCGTCCGCAAGATAAAAGAAACGTTGGCTATATCTATTTCCAATCCCCAGATTTTCATAAGCGCCGCTCTTTCTGAAAGAGGCAAAGTTTTAATAAGGGAAACGGTGCGCTTCAAATAATCCTTTTCCAAAGCCCATTCTAAATAAAATAAATTATTAAACTGTTGAAAATCACTTTTAGCTTCCACCAGAGCCTTCATATAGGGAGTATCTTTCAGGAGGAGAATAAAGTCATTAATATTTGCTGCCCGCGGCAACTTCTCAGTATCAAAATGAAAACAAATATCTGAACTTACCCAGGATACCCCACCTGCTTTGTCTTTATTAAACCAGACCCGCAATATGGCCTTTAGCTTATCTAAATCATATCTCTCCAGAAACATTTCCACTATTTTTTTCTCTCTCCCTTTTAAATGCTTAATTAATTCCTTGTGTAAAGTTATGTCTTTCTCCCAAATAATTCTTTCCCTTTCTTCTGGCTCCATTTCTGAGGCAAACATTTCTTCATAATACGTACCGGCCAATTGCAAAGCAAGCTCTGATATGTTCCCAGCTTTAAGAAGAGACTTTAACTGCTCACAGGAAAGAAGACGGCTTTCTTTAGCTTTGACCTTGGAAAAAATAAAACTATAGCGGGCTGGTCCAGCCATCAAACTCCTAATATTTTTTTAAACACTGCTTCAACAATCTGCTTTTTCTGTCCCCTAAAAACCTCTTTTACTCTATCTATTTCATCTTTAACTCTTTTTTGGTAGGCGTTTTTCTTGTTCTCTAAGTCAGCTTCCATCCTGGTTATAGCTTCTTTTTCTTGCTGCAAGAGTAATTTTGCTTGCTCACTTTCCATCTCGGCTGCCCTCTTTTGAGCCTGGTGAATAGTTTCTTTTGCTTTTGCTTCCGCCGCAGCCTTGATTTGCCGCACTTCTTCCTCCTTCTCTAATATCTGTTTTATCTCTTTATCCATTCTCCCTGCCCCCTTTAATATATTTTTTCATACTTACCTTTATCTACCCGTTTTAATTTATGGAATCCCTTCTCTTTAGCCTTCTGATCAAAGCCACTCCGGGAAAACCCCACCGAAAACGGCGCATATACTTTTACTACTTCATTACCACAACGGGGACAATATTTCAATACCGCCCTCTTCTTCTCAAATATTTCAAATCCTTGCCGACAATACTCACAACTTTTTTCTCTTTCCTTGGCCCGGTAACAATATATTGGCATAACAGTTAATAATCAGGGCGAGGACCAAAAATAGCTCTTCCTAAACGTACTAAATTTGCCCCTTCTTCCACCGCCACCTTGAAGCTAGAGCTCATACCCATAGAAAGATATTCCATTTTTACACCTTCTAAAGACAGCTTTCTAATTCTTTCAAATATCTGGCGCATATTTCTGAAATAAGGACGCATTTCCTCTTTCTCTAAATTAGGCCCCATAGTCATAAGGCCCTTTACCTGAATATTGCCTAAAAGCGAGAGTTTCTTCACAAAAGTCTCTGTTTCTTCAGGAAAAACGCCATTCTTCTGAGACTCCCTAGCGATATTTACTTCTACTAAGACATCTATTCTTTTTCTTGTTCTCTTAAGCCTTTCGTTAAGAGCTACTGCCAAATCCCAGCTGCTTAATGTCTCTATCATATCAAATAATAAAATTGCCTTATTGATTTTGTTTTTCTGCAGGCGCCCAATAAAGTGCCAGCGAGAGGCTTTCTTTTTTATCGCCTGCTTATGAATTAAGGCCTCCTGCACATAATTCTCTCCTATTATATCTATGCCACTTTCTATAGCTGTTTCTATCTCCTGCACCAGGCGCCCTTTTACAGCAGCCTCTACTATAACCTCGGCAGGTAGACTACTGCGAATATCTTTTATCTTTTTCCTTATCTCTTCTGCCGTCATTTTCCTAAAATTTTCTTTAAGTGCTCTCTAACAATTTTATCATTCTCCAGACACTTTAAAAAACTCTTTTTTCTCTGCCACACCTTAAGCTCCTGCGGCAAACTATCGGCGCTTATCTGCCTAACATACCCTCCTTGAAGTAAAGAGCCCAGGAATCTTTTGTGTTTAGAACTTTGAGAGGCGGCTGAAAACAAATCTATAACAAAGGTATCTCTAGAAGAAGCAGCTTCTGTAATCATAGATATAGAATCAGCCGAGACAATTAAGCCACTTGATAAAGCTCTTATGCCGGAAGCAGCGAAATCATAGTTCTTTTCATTGGCTATAAGAAGAAACAGCGTATGGCTGAAATGAGAAAACTCCTCTTTCAGTTTCTCTTCCAGCCACAGCGGCGTACGGCGGGAAGTAGTAATGAGCAGCCCTGCTCTTTCAGATAGGGAAAATGCCTTAAGGCTCTGGATAAACTTCTCACATTCCTTCTTACTTCTTTCAGAAGCGGACTTTTTTAAGGGAGCACCTATAAATATTCCTATTTTCAAAGAGAAATCCTTCTGCTGCCAGAGATAATTGCGTAATCTATCCCCTGCTTTTTCCTCTTTTTCTGAAGAGATAAAATGCAGGGCTCCTTTTATCCGCAACACATTTTTCCTCTGAGAAAACTCATCATGCTCAGGAATAATTATTAAATCGTATCTCTTCCTTGCACTATTAGGCCGTAATATCTGAAAGGTCTTAGCGCCCATAAATAAAGCAACCAAGCGCGCCAGGCTCGCTGTGGTAGAACCACAGCTAATAAAGATATCTCCGTAATGAAAAACTGCATTAAAACTTTTGCCCAATATTATTTTCAATGCCCAAAAACCTAAATTAGAAGGAGAACGCAACAGGAGATTAACAATATCCAACACCACTTTCTGCCCTCGCCTGAGTCTTAACTCAATTAGTCTCACTTTTGCAGGCCTAACTTGGGAAATAATCTCTGCTAAAGACAAAGCTTGGTGTCTGTGTCCGGCTTTTGTGTCACTAAATACTACCAGCTGGACGTCTTTGGCTCTTTTAAAGCGCTTATAAGCCCACAAGAATCCGATAGGGTTATCACGAATAAATTCTTCGAAACAACGGTTGAGGTAATTTGCTACAGGAGAAAAATCTTCTTCTTTTTCCAAAGCTACTGGCCTAAATAATTTTATTAAATGTTTAGTGCCCTTGCGTTTTACTACCACCGGAATAATTTTTCTCTTAAAACGCCAGGCCAGACGCAGAGGACCTATAGGCACAGGCACCTGACGAGAGAAAAAAGCGGCGTAAATTTTAGCCCTGCGTGCCCCATGATCAAACACTAAGCCCAGATTAATGTTCTGACGCATAATCCGGCTTAAGCCTTTTAAGTCGTCCTCATAAATAATCTTAAGGTTGTATCGCCGACGAATGAGATTGACGAATTTATCTAAGGCCTTGTTTTTCTGGCGACGTACAATAATGGCGTAAGGAATATTGAGAGCGAAATAACTATTCACTAGCTCCCAACCTCCCATGTGCACCCCTACAAGAATACGGCGTCCTTCTTTAAGCTCTTGCCATGCTTCCTTCCCTTCCTCTATTTCCACTTTTTCTTTGAGGCTCTCTCCATCCGTATATCGCAAGCGTAAAAACTCCCAGAAACCCAAGGCACTCTCAAAAAGATTCTCGTAAGCTATTCTTTCAATCTTTTTCATAGCTAAATCAGGAAAAGCCAGACGCAGATTAGCTATTATTAAGAATTTGCGGCGGCAAAATATATAATAAAGAAAGCTCACACCGCGCAAGACAAAATAGCTTACTGACCAGGGCAAAATATAAACTATTCTAGAAATAAGATCTAAAGAGTTCATTCTCTATACGTGAAAAGAAATCTTTTTCTGCCTCAATAACTAACTCTACTTCTGCCACTACAATATTCAAACCCGAAGGATAAACGCGGGCTTTATCTTTGGCCGTTATTACTAAATTGCCTATTCCCTTTTCTTTGCAAATCCTCTCAATTCTTTTCCATTCTTTCTGGCTCAACAAGGTATGGTCAGGATAGATAAAGCTTTCCTTTATCTGAATTCTCGCCCTCTCCAGAAGAGCAATAAAGCCTTGAGGCCAGCCAATCGCCGTTAATACTGCTGCCTCTTCTAAAGATTTAGGAGAACCATCCTTAATATCTACGAATTTTTTTAACTGATAGGAAGCAAAGTATAGGCAAGCGCGGGGATTTATGCCTTTAATAAAGTTAATAATAACGCCTCTTGTCTCACTATCTGCCTCTCTCACCACAATGATATTTGCTCTCTTTATTGAAGCCAATGGCTCCCGTAAAGGACCTGCCGGCAAACAGGCTGCTGCTAAATCCTGGCGCGCATTCAATAAAACTATGTCCAGGTTACGATAAAGACGGCGATACTGAAAACCATCGTCCAAAATTACCATCTTACTCTTTCTTGCGGCTTTCCTCGCTAAAGCCAGCCGATCCTTGCCGCTAAATATTCTCACCTTTTGAGGCAGGCTTTCTTTCAAAAGAGACTCCTCATCATACCCATAGCCGCGTCGCAATATAGCGATACTCAGACTGCGGTTGAAGTAACGAGCTAATTTTATTACCAGGGAAGTTTTCCCACTACCGCCCCAGCTGATATTACCAACAGAAACAACAAAAGCCTTGCACCTTTGAGGTTTAATCCACCTCTGCTGATAGAGAAAATTTCTCATAAATACCGCCATACAATACAAAAAAGATAAAGCTTTCAAAAAACCATAGAGGATAAAATATTTCTTTTTCTTTCGGATAACTTCCAGATATATTTTTTTTATTCTATCCATTCTTTAAGTTGCTCCAGTGAATCTCGCATTTTTTTTGCTTCCCCTTCCACTATCCTTTTAGCCTTCTGCCCCCGTCTAAGCCGCAGAGAGGAATCTTTTATTAACTCATCTAAAACTTTCCTTAATTCCTGTGCAGAACTAACCTGCCAAGCAGCTTTATTTCTAATAAAAAGGCCCGCCTCATCTCGAAAGTTATCCATATGAGGACCAAAAACTATAGGACGGCCGAAGAAAGCTGGCTCAATAATATTGTGTCCTCCTATAGGAACAAAACTCCCTCCCATCAATACTATATCTGCCTGCGGATAAAAATAAAGCAGCTCACCCATCTTATCAAGCACAACTATGTCTGCAGCGGAAGAATAGTTTTGACTCAGTCGGACCGCTTGCCAACCTAATTTCTCCCCTGCCGACAGAATCTCTCCTGTCCTCTCTATATGTCGGGGGCAAATCATGATTCTCAGAGAGGGAAAAACTGTTTTTAACTGGCTAAAAATCTTTATAATCATTGTCTCTTCCGGAGAATGCGTACTTGCCGCCAACAGAAGTAAACTCTGGTTATCTTTTCGGATAGAGTCGCATATATTTCTCACTTGTGTTAACTTATTAGGGTTAAGGCTTGGTTTAATAAACTTTATATTTCCCATAACAGATATTTTGTTCTTTTTAACTCCCAGAGCTACAAAGCGGCGTTGGCTAATTTCGTCTTTGGCAAACACAAAATCAATCATAGCAAAATAATCTCTCAGGAATACCTTTACTTTCTGATAATTGATAAAACTTCTCTCCGAGATGCGACCGTTAATAATTATAATGGGAGTATTATTTCTCTGGAGGAAATAAAAGAGATTGGGCCAAATCTCCGTTTCTACGGCTATAAAAATACGAGGGTTTAATGCCTTTACTAATCTCCGAGAAAAAAAGCTTAAATCCAGAGGCAAAAGCATTACTTTAGCTAAAGAAGAGAAATTGGCTTGGGCTACTTTTAAACCAGAAGAGGTAATAGTAGTTATGATTAAAGGCAGAGAAGGAAAACTCTCTCGCAAAAATTCAACTATCCCTCGCAAGGCAATAACTTCTCCTACACTTACAGCATGAAGCCATATAGGAGAAGAGATTTGTTTCTCAATTGAAAAAGAAAGTAGACGACGGCAAAATCCTGCCGCCCGGCGTTTAATAATGTAACGCCATATTAAGAAAGGAGTAAAGACTAATATAAGTATATCGTAAACTATTCCTTTCCACATATCAAGCGCGCGGATGTGCTCTATCGTAAATTTTTCTTAAGCGTTGGGTAGTCAAATGAGTGTAAATTTGTGTAGTAGCTATATCAGAATGCCCTAAAAGTTCCTGCACGCTGCGCAGGTCAGCGCCGCGATTAAGCAAGTGGGTGGCGAAAGAATGGCGGAAGGTATGCGGTGATATTTTCTTAGTTATACCGATCAACTTTGCCCGCCTGCTTATAATTTTTCTCACTCCCACTGCCGAGAGACGCTTTTTGAAACGATTCACAAAAAGAGCCGGAGAGTGGTCACCACGGCAGGAAAGGTATTTCTCTAACGCTTTCTCTGCTGGTTCTCCCAGCGGTAAAATCCTTTCTTTTTTTCCTTTACCTCTTACTTTTATAACCCCTC
Organism: Candidatus Omnitrophota bacterium; assembly: GCA_021159015.1. Classification (GTDB taxonomy): domain Bacteria; phylum Omnitrophota; class Gorgyraeia; order Duberdicusellales; family Duberdicusellaceae; genus JAGGSQ01. The sequence goes on from JAGGSQ010000042.1 coordinate 17,003, forward strand.
CTATCAAATCTATATCGTTACGGTTAAGAGTAAGCATTTCTGATATACGCATGCCGCAGGAATAAAGAATCTCCATAATAGCCTTATCGCGCCGGTCTATTTCTTTCTCCTCCGGTAAAGAATCTATAAATTGAGCAACTTCTTTTTCTGTCAAAAAACTAGGAAGCTTTTTTTCTATACGAGGATAAGGTATGCTGGAAGCAGGATTGCTTTTAATAAAACCTTCTTTCACTAAGAATCTAAAGAAACTTTTGAGAGTAGATATTTTACGAGCAATAGTACGCTTACTTAAATGTCTTGCTGCCAGGTTAGCCAAAAAGCGCCTAAAAGTAAAATAATCTATTTTCCCCACATCAGTACGGACAAACTGAGAAAATTCTTCTAAATCTTTACGATAGTTAAGAAGAGTATAATAAGAATAGTTTTTTTCTAATTCTAGAAAAGAGAGAAATCTTTTTATATACCGTTCAAAATCAAGCATTCTCGGACTCAGGCAATTTAGTAGTGGTATAACGACATTTAGGAAAATTAGAACAGCCATAAAAAACCTGTCCTCGCCGATTGCGCCGCTCTACTAATTCCCCTCCACATCCTTCTTGAGGACATCTAACTCCTGTAGTCAAGGGACGAGCATACTTACAGTGAGGATATCCGGAGCAACTGACAAATCTTCCCTTTCTTGACCAACGTATCACTAAAGGGCGCCCGCACTGAGGACATTTCTCTCCCGTGGAAATAAATTCTTTCTTAACTTCCCGGCCCGCTTTTTCAATCTCTTCTTTAAAGCCGGGGTAAAATTCCTCTATAACCTTTCTCCAATCTACATCTCCCGCCTCAACTCTATCTAATTCTTCCTCTAAATGAGCTGTGAAATTTTCGTCTAAAACGTCGGGGAAGAACTTTTCCAATAATTTGACCACAATTTTCCCCAGTTCCGTAGGAACAAAACTTCCTTTTTCTCTAATTATATAATTGCGCTTTACTAAGGTAGCAATGGTAGAAGCATAAGTAGAAGGACGGCCGATACCTTTCTCCTCTAAGAGTTTCACCAGAGAAGCATCATTAAAACGAGCCGGGGGTTTAGTTGTATGTTCTTCTATATCTATACGTTTAGCCGCAATTGTCTCTGACTCCCGTAAAGAGGGCAATAAAACTTCTTTTATCTCTATAGGCCAAACCCGCTGAAAGCCGCTGAATATTGCCTTAGACCCTCTGGCTACTATCTCATAATCGCCCCCATGCAGTTTTGCCTGTTGAGTTTCTATTTCCAGCTCCCTCATAAAGGAAGCTATGAAACGCCTCCAGATAATTTCATAAATACCGGCTGTTTCTTTGTCCAGAAACTTTCTCGTCTCCTCCGGGTATATATCTAAATGAGTAGGACGGATACATTCGTGAGCTGCTTGCACTTGCCCTTTAGTTTTAAATTTATATTCGCCAGCCGCCAAGAATTTTTCTCCCCATTCATTTCTAATAAATTCTTTAACCTTTCTCCTGGCACTCTCTGAAACAAAGAAAGAGTCAGTCCGCATATAAGTAATAAGCCCCAGAGCTTCTCCCTGAGGCATATCTATACCTTCATAAAGACGCTGAGCGATAAACATAGTACGGCTGGCAGGAAGGCGAAAACGAGAGAATGCTTCCTGTTGAAGGGTTGAGGTGATAAAGGGAGGCTGAGGACGGCGCCTGACTATTTTCTTAACAAAAGAATTTACCACAAATTTTTTACCTTCCAATACTTCCTTAACCGCCACTGCTTTTTCCTTATCGCGAAACTCTACATTTTTACCTTTATATTTAACAATCCTTCCCTTAAACTCAATGCCATCCTTTACAAACACCACATTGAGATAATAATACTTTTGTGGTCGAAAAGCTTTGATAGCCTCTTCGCGTTGAACAATAAACTTAAGAGCCACGGATTGAACTCTGCCGGCTGATAGTCCCCGCGAGACTTTCTTCCATAAAAAAGGAGAGAGTAAATATCCTACCAGCCGGTCCAGGACCCTTCTTGCCTGTTGAGCAGAAACTTTATGATAATTTATATCTTGCGGGTTATTGAAAGCTTCTCTAATTGCTTCTTTAGTTATTTCATGAAAGATTACGCGTAGAAATTTCTTGTCTTTTATATCTTTTTTCTTCTCCAGAGAATTCTTTATATGCCAACTAATAGCTTCACCTTCTCGGTCTGGATCAGTAGCAAGATAGATAGCGCCGGCTGACTTTGCTTGGCGCGAAATTTCCCTAAGGGTTTTAACCTTTCCCTTCATAACTCTATATTCTGGCTCAAACCCATTATCTATATCTATACCTAATTTTTTCTGCGGTAAATCTACTATATGCCCCATAGAAGAGATGACGAAAAAACCTTTACCCAATATTTTATTTATAGTCCGGGCTTTGGTAGGAGATTCTACAACTACCAGGTTTTTCTTACTTTCTTTTCTATCTTTCATCCCTCAAACACAACGCACAAATACCTTTCCTGTTTGTTCTTTAATTAAGCCCTTAAATTGTAAATCCATAAGAATCTTGCTCAATTCCATTATATCAAATCCAGACTTAAGACAAAGAGTATCTATATCCGTACCCTCAGGTGTAATAAGACTATAAAGCCTTTCTTCTGCGGAAGAGAGACTAAGATTATTACTCTTTGGGGCTCGCGAAGAAGGTAGCACCCATTTAAATTCCGACAAAATATCATCTATGTTTTCAACCAGCTTTGCTCCTTCTTTTATTAAACTATTAGTCCCATTACTCGTAGGAGAATTAACCGGCCCTGGTACGCAAAATACCTCTCTTCCTTCTTCAAGAGCAAAGTTAGCCGTAATTAAGGCACCGGAATGTTTTGCTGCCTCTACTACTAATACGCCTCGGCTTAGACCACTAATAATACGATTGCGGCGAGGAAAATTATATCGCTGGGGAGAAGCAAAAAGAGGAAATTCTGAAACAAGCAGCCCCCCTTTTTTTATTTTTTCTGCCAGAGGAATATTACTAGGGGGATAAATATTAAGAAGACCACTGCCTAAAACCGCTATTGTTTCTCCTTCTTCCAGTGCCCCTTGTGCTGCAGCCGTATCTATACCATAAGCAAGCCCTGAAACAACTACTACGCCTCGTCTTGCTAATTGACAGGAAAAACTTCTGGCAACATTTAATCCATAAAAAGAGGCTCGCCTGGAACCTACTACCGCCACGCATTCTCTCTTTAGCAGATCTTTTTCTCCCTGGGCATAAAGCAAAAGAGGCGGGTTACTTATCTGACGCAATAAAAAGGGATAACTTTCATCAAAAAAAGTAACAATATTTATCCCTTCCTTCTCTACTAATTCAACTTCTCTTCTGAATTCTTCACTCTCTCTCAAATCCGCGATGTGCACCAGTTTTTTCTCTTCCGCCGGCAACAAAGAACAAAGCCGAGAACGGCTCAACTTAAAAAGAGCATTTTCTGAACCGGCCTGAGACAGAATCTGTTTGGCAGTGCCGACATCAACCGCGGCAAAATTTAATAGCAGATAGGCTTTTGTGTCTATATTCATATTCGCCGATTTATGCGCCTATTTTATCAGTAAGCTTTTGCCAGTTAAAGTAATTTTTCTAGAAAGGAGGGTTAATTCGGCTCAAGTTCTATCCAAAAAGGACGGAAGTTTACTCTCTGTAGTATTTTTTCTGCTATTTTTACTACTTCTTTATCATAACGTCTGCCGGCGCCGCTCTTTAGTTCATCTAAAGCTGCCTGCACTCCTAAAGCAGCTCTATAAGGACGCATAAGGCTCATTGCCTCTAAAACATCACTTACGGCAATGATGCGTGCTTCTTTCGTTATCTCTGCTCCTTTAAGGCCGCGGGGATAACCAGAGCCATCGATCCTTTCGTGATGCTGATAGACTGCCTCTGCCAAAGGGAAAGGAAAATCTATATCTTTCACTATTTCATAACTGCGCAGAGGATGTTTCTGAATGAGACGATACTCCTGGTAAGTAAGGTGGGCCGTTTTACTTAAAATATCAAGAGGAATAGCTATCTTACCAATATCATGCAATTCGCCCGCCATTCTAATTCCCAGCGCCCTTTTGTCGTTCCATCCCATCTCGCGGGCAATCATCTCTGAAATCAACCCCACACGGTTAGAGTGCCCCACGGTATAAGGATCACGCATTTCCACCACTTTAGCCAAAGCCCGTACCGTATCAGTAGTCATTCTCAGTTTTTCTTCCTCCCAATTAGCCAAAGCCGTCATATCACGCGTTATGCCCATCAGACCGATAATCTTGCCCCGATGATTAAAACGCGGAATTTTAGTAGTAAGAACCCTATTCCAGGTGCCGTTAGGCAAGAGTGTACTCTCTACTTTTCCCACTATAGGCTTGCCACTTTTTATAACCCATAAGTCGTCCTCATACATTTTTCTTGCCTGTCCATAAGGAAAGAAATCGAAGTCAGTTTTACCTATTACCTCTTCTGGCCTTAAACCCATCCCTTGGGCGTGAAATTTATTTACTTTGACTAAGCGGCAACTCTTGTCTTTAAAATATATGGCATCAGGTATATTGTCCAGGAGGCTCTGCAGCATTTCTCTTTCCTCATTCAGACGATTTTCTATCTCTTTATGTGCAGAGATATCCTCTACCAGGCCTTCTTCATATATATCTCCATTCTTCTTGGTTACTTCAGCTGTGATTGCTACCCATACTATACCTCTATCTATTCTCTTGAGAGGCGCTTCAAAAAACCTAACCTTACTTTCTTTCTCCAGAAGGCGGCGGAACTTGCGGCGGTAATTGGAAGCAGCAAAAAAATCTTCTAGCTGGCCAAACAGAGGCCGTTCCGCAGAGTTAAATCCTAAAATATTCGCCAAAGACTTATTTATTTTAAATATGCCTTTTTTCTTTTTCCAAAACTGGCGAAAGAGCCCTACGCCTAGATTATCAAGAAGCTTAAGGTTAAACCTCTCCATCTTTCTTAATAATTTCCTCTATTTTTATCGCTGTTTCTTCTATAGTCAAACCAGTAGTATCAAGCCTCAATTTTATTTTATCATAAAAAGGCTTCCGCTGCCTCAATAATTCTTTAATACGAGCCAGAGGATCAGAGACATTCAAAAGAGGACGGAAGGTCTCATCTCTCGTACGTGCGTAAATCACCTCTGCGCTTGCCTCTAAGCATATAGGAATGCCGCTTTTTCCCATTATCTTTATATTCTCTTCCTTTAACACAATTCCCCCTCCACAAGCTACCACCAAACCACCCCGTTTAGCCACCTCACCTAAAGTCTGTGTCTCTAACTTCCGGAAATATTCTTCCCCTTTTTTCTTAAATATATCTACTATCGTTTCTTTTTCTTTATCTTCAATCAAAGCATCCAAATCGATAAAATCAAGCTTCAAGCGCTGAGCCAGCACTTTTCCTGCACTACTTTTGCCTGTCCCCATAAATCCCAACAGATAGATATTATCCATATAAAGTTAATATTTTTTAAGAGAGTTGATGTATTGACGGTAAGAGGCCCTCAGTTCGGTAAGCGTATCGGAAGAAAATTTTTCCAGAAAGCTGTCTGTTAAAATGAAAGCCGTCATTGCTTCGGCCACTACGCTACAGGCATATACCGCCGCAACATCAGAACGAATAGAAGGCGCCTTGGCTTTCTTTTTCGTAGTTACATTAACTGACATAATACCTCTCTTCAGGGTAGCTATAGGCTTCATGGCAATTCTTAAAATAATCGGCTCACCGGTAGAAATACCTCCTTCTATACCGCCGGAATTATTGGTTTTATGGAAAAAACCGCGTCTTTTACTGTAATATATACTATCGTGGGTATCTCTGCCACTGCGACGGGCATAATCAAATCCTAAACCTATTTCTACTCCTTTTACGGCAGGAATAGACATTAAAGCAAAACTAAGCCGGCTGTCCAGACGCCTATCCCACTGCATAAAACTGCCTATACCTGCCACTACCCCTTCTGCTCTTATTTCTATTATCCCTCCTAAAGTATCCGAGCGGTTGCGGGTTTCTTTAATTAACTGCTTTAACTTAGGAAGGCTCTTTCTCTCAATTCCATAATAATATTTCCTTCCCGAAGAAGAAGTGCTGTTGCTGAATATAAAGGGGCCAAATTCTCTAATAAAACTGCTTACTTTTATCCCGAATAGCTCCAGAAGCTGGCGACACAGTGAACCAATCACTACGCGAGACGCTGTCTCACGCGCCGAGGCTCTTTCTAAGATATTGTTTATATCTTTCTCACTGTACTTTAAAAGACCGGCCAAATCAGCATGTGCCGGCCGCGGTACAGATATCCTCCTGATATTATCCGGCAAGAAAGGTCTAAGGCGAGCATCTTTGTTTCTGATTAAGAATCCTATAGGGCTGCCTAAAGTTACCCCTCTCCGCAATCCTGAGATAAACTCTACTTTATCTCTTTCTATATTCATCCGCCCGCCACGTCCCCAACCTGCCTGACGACGTGATAGTTCCTTATTAATCAAATCTTTTGAGATTCTAACACCTTTGGGAAATCCTTCCAGTATCCCTACCAACGCTTGGCCATGTGATTCCCCTGCCGTCAAAAATCTCAACATATATACCTCCTTAGATTCCTACTATTCCTAGGTTATGCAAAATCCTAAAAATATAATCAGAATAAAAGACCACTCCTGTTGTAGCTAAAGACAAATAAGGCAAATAAGGCAGAAGATGAGACCTGCGAAAAATAATGGCATATACACCGTAGAGCAAAGCCAGGAAAGGAGCAAGGAAGAAAATCAATATAGCCTTTTTAAATCCCAAAAACGCTCCCAATACTGCCATGAAATCAACATCTCCCAATCCTAATGCTTCTGTTTCTCCTTCTAGAGACTCTTGCCTCTTAAGTCGCAAATAAAGTAAGAGAAGAAAATCTCCTAGCATCTTAAAAAAATAGGCAAAACCTACAGCAATAAACATTCCTTGAAAACTCAAAAACAGAGGAATATTGCTAATTTTTTCTAAAGAGCCGCTACGGATAAGCTGATAGCTCCTTAGAGTGAATAACACCAAAGCTAAACAAACCGCAACCATAGGAAGATAAGAAGGAATAGCGCGGTAATCTATATCAATAACAGATACCAGAAGAGAAAAAGAAAGTAAAGAGACTGAGACAAAAAAGTCAAAGCTTAGGCCAAACTTTAAGTAAGAAAAAAGAAAGATAAGGCCGGTTATCAACTCTATGAGAAAGTAGCGAAAAGATATTTTATGAGAGCACCAGCGGCACCTTCCACGCAGAATTATGTAACTAACAAGGGGAATATTGTCGTACCACGCAATAGGTTTTTTGCAATAAGGACAAAAAGAGCGTGGCTGGATAATAGAAATATTCTGAGGGAGACGCCAAATGCAAACATTGAGAAAGCTCCCTATACAAAGTCCGAAAATAAAAACTAAGATGGGCAGATGACTAATTCCTGACATATTTTAAGATAGCGCGGTAAAGAACGGTTTCTTTACCTTCCAGATTTCTATCCAACCATATCTCCAAAGAACGCAGACCTTGATAAATTAGCATCCACAACCCGCTCACAACCCTTGCTCCCTTACGGCGGGCAACCTTTAGAAGTTTTGTCTCTAAAGGATTATAAACCAAATCATACACTAAGACTCCTCTTTTTATCAGTGCCGCGGGAATAGCTAAAGGGTCGGAAGGATGGAGCCCTAAAGGCGTAGCATTTATAATCAGGTCCAAAGAGGGAAGATTTTTTTTATTTACGGTTTTAAGATTCTCTACCTGAGTATGAGAGAAGAAGTTTTTAAGACGACGCCTCAGCTTCTGTGATTTTTTATAATTTATGTCATATATACCTAAAAAATCTATCTTTTCTTTCAAAAGATACATGCTTATGGACTTAGCTGCCCCTCCTGCTCCCACTATCAAACATTTCTTTCCTGCTGGATTGAAAGAAGCCTTTTCCTTAAGAGACTTAATAAACCCTTCGCCATCAGTATTGTAGCCAATTAAATGTCCCTGCTTAACCTTAATAGTGTTAACAGCGCCTATTTTTTCTGCTAAGGGATCAATGCGATACAAAAAATCCCTAACTCTTTCTTTATAAGGGAAAGTAACATTCACACCCCTTAGGCCTAAAGCAAGAATACCTCCTGCAGCCTCTTTCAATCTATAAGGCTCTACTTCAAAGAGAAAATATTCGGCATAAATATTCTCTCTCTGGAAGAAGTAATTATGCATAAGGGGAGAGAAAGAATGCAAAAGTTTGCGTCCTACAAGCCCAAATATATCTTTTTTATTTACGGTCTTCATCTACCCAGAATTAACTGCCAGAACATATCCCAGTAATTTTCTTTAAAGCGGCAGAATATTTCGTAATTATCACATAAAATATCCTCTATTTCGCTACGGCTATAAGGAACTTTTATGCTCTGCCCTAAAGAAATAGGTTCGCTTTTATAGCCATAAATTAAATGCCAAAACCAGGCCCAGTCTGATGGCGTAAAGCTAATAAAAGGCTCTCCTATATATGACTTTAGCTGTGTCTCTTTGAGAAAAAGGGGAGTTTTCATAGGACGTGCCCCCTTAAAATCAGAGGCTACATTATGCTTAAAAATTTGCCAGCGCAATTTAAGGTTAGCAATAAAATTGTCAATTCTTCTTCTTAAATTAAAGGAAGAGGCCGGGCTCTCTAGATAAGATACTCCTTTTATTGCCCCCATAATCAGAAGAACCCCCACCCCTGTCCACAAAATATCGCTTATTATATGCTTCCGCACTCTTGCTTCCTCTCTAAAACAAACTTAACAAATATCAGATTATCTTATCTAACGCTTCCAAATAAGCTTTGAGGGAAGCTTCAATAATATCAGTAGAAGATGCGAGCCCCGAGGAAGTTTTCTTCTTGTATTCAATCTCAACCCGCGCCTGGCCTAAGGCATCTTTGCCTGAAGTAACCGCTTCCAGTTTAAATTGTAAAAGACGCGGCCTAAACCCTACTACTTTGTCTACAGCGCGGAAACATGCGTCTACCGGCCCATCTCCCTGGGAGTTTGTAACTATAACTTTATTCTGGTATCTGAGTTTGACCTCTGCCTCTGGCTCTATCTTTGTGCCACTCAAAACCTTTACCTCTAAAAGAGTAATCTTTTTCTTACGCGGTTTTATGTCCTCCTCTACAATTGCCACTAAATCATCATCATAAACCTCTTTCTTCTTATCAGCGAGCTTTTTAAACTCGCGAAAAACTTTCTCAATCTGGCTCTTCTTTAAATTAAAACCCAATTCCTTCAGCCGCTGCGAGAGAGCATGGCGCCCCGAATGTTTTCCCAGAACCAGACCTGAATCAACAATTCCTATCTCACGCGGGTCCATTATTTCATAAGTAGTCCTCTTCTTTATTACGGCATCCTGGTGAATGCCTGATTCGTGGCGAAAAGCATTCTTACCCACAATGGCTTTGTTAGGAGGAACCAAAAATCCCGTAAGAGAGCTTACCAACTTAGAAGTTTTATAAATCTGGCGCGTATTTATCTCTGTAAATACACCAGAAAATATATCGCGGCGAGTTCTAATGTTCATAACAATTTCTTCCAGGGAAGCATTGCCGGCTCTCTCGCCAATACCGTTGATTGTACCGTGTACTTCTTTTGCCCCGGCTAAGACTGCGGCTAAAGAATTAGCTACCGCCAGACCTAAGTCGTTATGGCAGTGGACGGCTATCTTAGCCCTACCAATATTAGGAACATTCTCTAATATACCTTTAATTAACCTTTCGAATTCTTCCGGATAAGTCCACCCTACGGTATCCGGAATATTAACTGTAGAAGCCCCCTGCTTAATAACTTCTTCTACTACCCTATAGAGAAATTCCGGCTGGGTACGGGTAGCATCTTCAGGAGAAAACTCTACATCATCGCAAAGACGCCGCGCATACCTAACGGCCTGCTTGGCTAACCTAATTATTTCATCTTCGGCTTTACGGAACTTATACTTTAGGTGTATCTTGGAAGTAGCCAAAAACACATGAATCCTCTTTTTTTTGGCCGGCGCAAGAGCGCGGGCTGCTGCATCTATGTCTTTCTTTAAAGAGCGGGCTAAGGCGCAAATGACCGGACGGCACACCTTCCTGGCAATAGTATAAACAGAGCGGAAATCGCCTTCACTGGAGATAGGAAAACCGGCTTCAATTATATCTACACCCAGCTCTTGTAATTGATGAGCTATTTCCAATTTTTGCGCTTCATTCAGAGATGCCCCCGGCGCCTGCTCCCCATCCCGCAAAGTAGTGTCAAAAATAAATATTTTCCTCATAATCTATCTCTCCTTTATCGCCTTATTTTTTTCTATCCAGGGCATCATTTTACGCAGTTTCTTGCCTACTTTCTCCAAGAGATGCTGTGCTTCTTTACGCCGCATAGCGTAAAAAGAAACTTTATTGGCCTTATTTTCTAAAATCCAATCCTTGGCAAACTTGCCGCTCTGAATATCCTCTAAAATCTTTCTCATAGCTTTCTTTGACTCTTCGGTAATAATTTTACTCTGGGTAGAGTAGTCTCCGTATTCAGCGGTATTGCTGATAGAATATCTCATGGCTGAGAAGCCGCCTTCATAAATTAAATCTACTATTAACTTCATTTCGTGTATGCACTCAAAATATGCCATTTCCGGCTGATACCCTGCCTCAACCAGCGTCTCAAACCCAGCCTTCATTAGAGAAGTAACACCGCCGCATAATACTGCCTGTTCTCCAAAAAGGTCGGTTTCTGTTTCTTCTCTAAATGTAGTCTCAATTACTCCCGCTCTTGTGCCGCCGATTCCCTTAGCATAAGCTAAAGCGAGTTTTTTTGCTTGCTTGGTATAATCCTGGTATACTGCTACAAGGCACGGTACACCTTCCTTCTGCACATACTGCTTTCTTACAATATGCCCCGGTCCTTTAGGAGCCACCATCGCTACATCAATATCTTTGGGAGGGACTATCTGCGAGAAATGAATAGAGAAACCGTGCGCAAACATAATCATGCTGCCTTTTTTTAAGTGAGGAGCAATCTTTGCCTTGTAGACATCTGCTTGTAACTCATCGGGAATAAGAATCATAACAATATCCGCAGCTTTTACCGCTTCAGCAATAGTAGAAACTTTAAGCCCGTAATTTTCTGCTTTTTTCCAGCTTTTACTTCCCTGCCGCAGCCCTACAATAACTTTGCAACCACTATCTTTAAGATTAAGGGCGTGGGCATGACCCTGGGAACCAAACCCCAATACAGCAATAGTCTTCTTCTTTAACAGATTGAGATTGGCATCTTTATCATAATATACCTTTGCCATTATGCCTCCTTACCTTAATGCTATTCTCCCGCTTTAAAATTACCCTTCTTCACTAAATCTATTACTACTCCGGTAATAACCTTATCTATTTTACCTCTATTAACCATTTCCTGCAGCTCTTTTTTAACCTCCTCCTACCCCAGAGCTTTACGATAAGGCCTGTCTGTAGTTAAGGCATCATAGATATCGGCTACGGTAAGAATTCTTACCTCTAACGTCTTTATATCATTTTCCAGTTTATTAATAATCTCCTGAAAGGTACCGGCTAGGCTTGCTACTTCGCCTTTCTCGCGTGCTAAATTAGCAATGAAGCCTTTATTTACGCCGCCGGATGTCAACTCTTTCGCTTGAGTACTGAGGATAAATAATTTCTCAAATATTCTACGAATATTAGCAAAAAAAAGTAGAGCGCCGCTGGTCAAAATGAGTATAATCAACTCCAGCTGCACCTTAGAAAAAGGAATCAAGACAGATTGTCTGGTATAATTTGATACAAGATAGAACAAGATATAAAGAAGAATAAACAAGGGAAGAAAGAAAAGAGCTACAAATCCTATTGAGAATAATTTAAAAATATAGCTTGACTTATAAGAAAATTTATATTTCTTCCCCATTTTATCTCTCTTACTGATAACCCAAAAACAGATTATATAGCCTTTTTTTCTCTAAAGCAAGTGAAATGAAATATCACTGGCAGCAGAAAGACCTCAGTGCGGTAGAGTACCGGTGGATTTCCTTATAGAATATTCAACGTAGCCAGCGAGAACCTCTTGTATTTTTGCCGGCGGCGGAACAACAAAATAATGCGACATAATAGCATGGGCCATTTCATGAGCCAGCATAGGCATAGTCATGTCCGCCAAGGAAATAAATATAGTATCAGTAGAATGTATATAAAGAGAAGGTAGATCTGGTTTTTGCCCTTCGAAGTTCCTGAAAACATCTTCTTTTAGAGCTTGGCGGGTAGGGTATACCACAATTTTTCCATGATAGCTATATATGTGTATATCCAAAATGTCCGAAACATCCAAATATAAAGCGTCTAACGATTTCGCAATGATACTATCAGGAGTAGCAGGAGAGTACTCTATATCTCTCTGAAGAAGGTAATTGGCATTAATTTTATAGGCAAACTCGCTCCTGTCACAGCCAGAAAAACAAACTAAGGTAAAATATTTGCCTACAATTTCTTCTGCGGCTAAAGAAGCTGTATAAAAACAAAAAAATATACCTCCTATTAATACTAAATAAATCCTCTTGTACATCAATTAAGTTCGAAAAAAACTCAGTATTTCCTCTATTGCTTTTATCTGTCTTTCTATCTCGGGACTCAGTGGCCCAGATTTTAACAAAGAAGAAAGAGCTGTAAACTCCTTCTGCAGAAACAATATCTTGTCTTTCAAGATAGTATTCATATCTACTAATGCCTGAGAAAGATTCTTAAGTTGGTCATTACTACGCGTGTTAAAATTGAGGTTCAACTCCCCTTCTTTAAGACGATCTATCTCTTTTTTAAGCCGATACAAAGGCCCGGATATCTTGTGGGAAATCAATAAAGTCAGGATAATCACGGCGAGAGAAGCAAAAACACTTACCCAAAGAATAATCTGAATCACTACCGGTAAGATAAAATCTGAAGTACTCTTGACGTAGACATGAGTATTTTCTATAGCTACAGTAGTAGAATTTCGCAGAAAGAAAAGAAGCAGAACAGCAATAAAAGCAGAGGAAAGAACAACGATATATGCAAATTTAATAATAAATTTTGTCTGAAAACTTTTGTCAATAAAGTAGTGGCGTCTTTTATTATCCATTACTGCCTCCTTCTTGTATTCCTAATAATTTATAATTTATTTTTATCTTTGCATTCTGACGGAGAGAATTTATCCAACTAGTGAGCGCTTTCTGTTGTTTCTGACGAAAAAGAATAAATTTTATTTGTCCGTATATTTCTTCCAAGCTCTTCTTACCAAAGCTCTCTTTATGATTCTCAAAGTAGTCTCTTACTTCGTTCTCAGTAACCTTTATTCTCCCGGACAACTCCTTTATTTTTCTGTCTATTATTAACTTAAGCAACGTCTGCTCCCAGAAAAACTGCACATCTTGCAAGAAGCTAGGGTCTTTATCTAAGCCGTCTCTTTCTGCTTCTAAAAGGATGAGCTTACGATTGATAAAAGAATTAATTAACTTCTTCTTATCAGCAGGAGAAAGCTGCCTCTCTCTGGCAAGACGCAAAAGAGAAGTATCTACTTCCTGTTTAGTTATCCTAAGCTTGCCTATAGAAATAGCCGTCTCTTTATGAGAGCATTGACAAGCCCAGAATCCGCCTGCCATAACAAATACAAGCAATATTAATATTGCCTTCCTCATCTCGTTCCTCCTTTTTATGTTTTTATTATATGCCGGCAGCGGCAAAGCCACAACAAATAAATCCTTATGCAACATTTTGCTTCGTAAGCAAAATGTTGCATTACACTATCTCACTATGCAGCCAGCGGTAAACCGTCACTCTGTCCACGCCCAACTTCTTTGATATTTCCAAAATAGAATATCCTCTGGCTAACAACTGCTCTACCAAATAAACCAAAGCTTTTCTGTTTTGAGGAAGACGGGGAAGCTTTCTCCCTTTAATTCTCTGCATCTTTTTCTCTATTTCCCAAAGATTACTAAATAATTTACTCGACCCCAAAAACATCTTCTTATTTCTTCTCGCCCATTTAATTACTTCTTCATAGAGCTTTTTTATTGACTTCTTCCCTTCCATTGTTCTGATACTAAAAGATATTTTGCTCATATCTTTGACAAACTTTCTATAGGCAGCCTTAGCTTTTTTGGTGCTAGAAGGATATACCTCTTCTAAAATTGGCAAAGGGTTAACAAATGAGCTCTTTACATTCTTGACGTATATATCCAAAGAATGCCAATGATATTGAAAAGGAGAAGTAACTATTCTGGCCCGGTAAGCATTAAGATGTATATACAAAGAGATGGTAAGAAAATAATCTGCATCGTTGCATAGCGCTGCTCTATATCTTCCCGAAAAAACATGTCCTTTTCTTTCGTATTTGCTGTTAAAGTATAAAGCGTATCTTTTGAATAATTCCTGCATTGCTTTTGACAAGAGATTGTTTCCTGTGCGAAGCAAGATATGTAAATGATTGGTAAGCAGAGAGAAAGCATATACCTCCAATGAGAACTTAGCAGAAGACTCTTTAAGAAGAGAAATAAACTTAAGATAGTCTGACTCCTCCAAGAATACTTTCTCTTTTCCGGGAGCCCGCTGAGTAATATGATATACTCCCCCCTCTATTATAATTTTATTCTGCACTCTTAATATCCTCTTCTTGCCTCTATCCATACTGCTTACTTACAAAATCTTACGTTAGGCTCCATTACTAGCATTATACAGAAATTAGACTTTATTGCAATGGTTATGCAACATTTTGCTTCGTAAGCAAAATGTTGCAAATAATATGCCGCAGGAGATTGTTTGCTATTGGCGCTTACGACGGTGCGGGAAAAGGAGGTAAAGATTGTTGATAAAATGCAGTTTTACGCTTTCTCTTCTCTTTCTTCTTTTGGTCTTCGTAGTACTGGTAGAATTTGTTCTTGTCTTTGAGTTTGAGGCTGTTTTCAATAAATTCATAAGCTCCCACATCTAAGCGTATGTCGTCAAAAGCAGAAGTATCAGTGGGAGTTAAGGGATGATAAGCATAAAATAAAGGTGTGGCCGGTTCAAAGGAAGCGAAGCGATAACCGCTAAGAGATTCGAAATAATCTTCCTTAACCTTTGCTGCTTCTTGCTGGTAACGGGGATTGTTGTAAAACTTATGGCGGTATTGGGCAATGAAAGGTTTATGCCTGCTTACTACCAACTGTGCGAGCCGCTGGTAATCAGCATTACTCTTAGGAGACCAGATTTGCTTGGTGTTAAAATAGACAAAGCCCGGAGGATTTAAGGGCTGGGGGAAGCGAGTAGGTATAAGTATAGGGGTATTTAAAGGCGTAATTGTTCCCACTAAATTGCCATAAATTTCTCTAGTGGGATAGGTAATGGAGAGGTTAGAGATATCTAAATACAGGTCTCCTTTAATAGAGACATTTAAGGGTGTCCCCACAGGGCTAATCTTTCCATTTGGCGCATTTAAAAAAGAATCCTTTACTGCTGCCACATGCGGACCCGCATTTTCGGCAAGGATCGAACCATTTTCTGCTGTCAGGCGGACACCTGATTTTCTGGACTGGACTGTTCCGGTAATGGTTATATCCCCAGCAGGAGTTAAGAGATTTATAAAGCCGTCAGAGATAATGCGGTTTATAACAATCGGACCATGAACTGTCAGGCCTATTCTGCCACCAGCAGAGATATTATTGAAAGTAACACCATCCATCTCCTCAAGGTATAAATCGTTCCCTGCTACCGCATTAATCGTATTTGCCCATATGTCAATATCGCCGTTAAAAACGGACATATCTCCTATATTATCCTCAGCCTTTAAATCTACCAAATCACCGCGAATATAGTTGGTATCAGCGGGGTCAACAAACAAATCGTCACAGATACTGCCCGAGGCGGCATTCAGGTAAACATCACTATCCCCCTTAGCCTGGATATCTCCGACAAAAAGGTCTGAATGTGTTGTAATATGAATGTCTCCTCCCTCATTGTCCACATGTTTGGCATATAAACCTCCGGTATTGTCTATCACAATGTTCCCCATCCGGGAATTGTCAGCAACAAGCATATTTGACCTCGTATCAAGGTCTATACCTTTTTGTGCGTCAATATGAAGTTCATCAGCTGCCACATCGCGGGCAGGAACACCATCCTGCGTAATAGAGCCCTGTTTTGCCGTCAGGAAAACATCATTTTTTGTGCCGGCATCTATCCATATTGCCTTAATTCCTGAAACAATGCTAGTTAAACTGATATCATTGGCATCATTATCCGTGAAAGATGTCTCAACATCTGTGGCGGTTATTTTTCCAAGCGCACTTATGGTTACCGAACCATTGGAAGCTATAACTTTGGAAAGGTCAATATCATCCCTATCGTAAAACGTTATATTCCCCGCCTTTTTGGAGCGGGCAGTCAAACTGTTTACATCATTATTAAAGTGAAGCATTGTTATATTTCCGGCCGCAGTCGCAAAAAGGCCTGAAGAATTGACAAAGGCATTGCTTTGTATTATGTCTCCCTTGCCGCTTCCGTCATAATCAGCATTTATATATATGTCGCCTGCTGTAATAATATTGCCGGAGACCTGTTTAAAGTCACTGCCTGAGTTTAATGTAATAATCCTACCTGCACCACTACTGGTAATATTTGCATAAACTGAAAGAATATCGTCGTCTCCTCCATCTTCTGCCGCCAACAACGTTATATTTCCACCCGAAGAAACAGGGCTCAATACATTAAGAGGAGAAGCCGCAGATATATTAAGCTTTCCCCTGGTATTCACTGCTGAAAATCCATCATTATTAAGATCTAAAAGGTTCAATGTTCCGGTATTGGCAATACCAACGGCATTATCAGTATTTACTACGTCAAGGTTCACCACAGTTGTTTCTATAGCATCATTTTCTCCAATACCCGACTCAGCCCTGAGTTTCAAATCTTTCGCCGTAATATTATTGGAATTGCCATTTGCATCAGTAATTGCCCCATATGCCCTTATATCGGCATTTGTTCCGCAAGATACTGAATCTACTGCTATTTTCCCCAATGCCGTAAGCTTCAGCGCCTGACCTACAGACACATTGCCTAAAGTGACATTATCCTTTTCACCAATAAAGGCACTGCCAGATACATTAGAAAGGTTTAATGTATCTACACCTATATCCAGCCAATTCAACTCTCCGGCAGAACCAACATTGTTTGCCTTCATAATGTTCAATGTGCCTGCCGTAAGATATTTACCATCGTTTGAGGTATCGATTATGTCCCCATCCGCATTAAGTGTAACAGCATGAGAACCGGCATTAACTGAGCCGTTTAGTCTGATATCATCAGAGGACCTAAGAGACACATCTCCCGAAGCTGTTATAGTGTAATTACTGAAAAGATTTAAATTGCCACTGGTAGTAGAAATATTTATGCTTCTTGCAGATATATCTTTTAAACTCAATGCCCCACCAGAAGAAACCTCACTTATATAAATATCGCCGGCACCATTATTAACTGCAACATAAGAAATTCTGGTATCTAAAGCATCGTTGCCTGCCGCCCCAACATTGCCTGCATTATTCATTATTAATCCATCCGCCCAAATATAACTTGTGTTATCTGTATCCAAAATATCCGCTCCTGCCGGATTAAGTCGAACAAGCTTGCCCTTCGCATTGAGATTGGCTCCAAAAACCATATTTCCTTTAGAAAAGAAATCAACGTCATCGCCTGCAGACGTATCTCCTATAATAGAGAGGCTGCCCATACTGTATATTCGCAACCCTTGTGCTATATCTGAAACACCAACATTCAAATCTTTATTAGAGAAAAGATTGGCGCTTCCCGCATTAGTATGCATATTTAAAACTCCATTGGCATCAGTGAGTTCTACATCCAAAGCACCGGCATTGCCTAACGGATTTCCAATAGAGTTAAAGGCATTAAGTTCTATATTGTCCGCATAGATATTTGTAGTGGAGTCGTCCAGCCAATCAAAAATGGAGCCGGTATCTGCTTTTATCCATGCCTTCTGCCCGCTATTTATCACATCTAAATAAATATCTCCAAGTGGTTTCTCCAGATAAATATCGCCGGAAGCCCTGGCTGTAACATAAGGCTTGTCCCCGCTCAGTGCAATTCTAACGGGTGAACGCACCGTCCCTATCTGCCCATTTGAGGCCTCCAAGATAATACCATTAGAAGCAACCATATTTGAGAAAGCGTCGGGTCTAGGATTAAAGATTCTCCCGCCTACCTTCACTCTAACCCTGTCTCCAGCATTCAGGGCATAAACATTTATGTCATGTTCGGACCCGAGGAAGATATGCCCGGTTGCAGTAAGGAAGACATTTTCTGAGGCATGCACATCCAAGTCCTCCCTGCGGTGAATAACAAGCTGGTTTGCGCCCCATTCCAAATCGTCGCGTTCGGCTGAAGCAATGGCAAGCTTTATTTCATCTATCTCAGCATCAGTATAATTCTTAGAAAAGACAAAGATTAAATCGTCTTTATCTTTGCCTATTTCCCCGCCGGCAACCACAGTAACATTTCGCCCGACTATATTGGGGTCTTCTATGGATAATGTAGTATCTTTTGTTAAAACAAAACTTGGCAGCCCGCCTTCCAGCTGTTTCTGGGTCCAGAAGTAACCACTGCTTAAATCATCTTTCTCTTTGTCTGAAAGGGAATACGAGAAATCGGGGTCAAAATCCGTCTGCCCCCACGTCCGATACTTATCCGTCATATCATTTTCTAAATCCTTAATGTCTTTATCACTCCAGCCGGATTTTTTCAGGCTGTCTCTCTCGCTCTGAGAATAATGAAATTCAACATTCGGGTCATATGCGTCCCAGGAATATGTGCCGTCGGAATTTCTCTTCAAGTTGCGTTCCTTACTCCAATAGCTTTTATATGCCTCGTTCATAGTATTACTGTAGGCATCCCATTGCGACTGCTTTTTATTTTCAGCACCGGCGCCGGTAAGCTGCATATCATTCCACAAAGCAAGCAACTCACTTTTTGTACGGGTATCGGCCTTTTCATTTGAGTTGGCATCTATAATATCGCCAGGGGCAAATATATTCACGTCACCGGAAGCAGAAACCTTATGTATGGCAAGGTCTCCGGAAACCTCCATAAGGTTTATATCCCCTTTAGCGGATATTACGTCTATTACTCCTCCATTTGCCGCATCGGTATCAACGCGCAAGACATCCAATGGAGCACCAATAGTGCCGGTTTTAGCCTCTAAGTAGATATTTTTCCCTTTTATAATAGAAATGCTATTCGAAAGAAGCAGATTATCGTTTGCTATCAACCCCACAGAACCACTCCCCGTAACAAGATTGGTAACGAATAAATCGCCGTTGGGAGATTCAATATATATGTTCTTGCCGGCAAGAGCATTGAGAGTATTGCCTCCTGAATGGGTTATCTTAAAATACATATCTTTTTTGCCAATACTGCCATTATTGGCCATTAGATTTATTTCGCCGCTTTTTACGCTTGAAAAACTGGATTTTGAAAGTATACTGCCGGCAGATGAGGTCAAATTTGTGACTCCCCCTACATTATTGAGGTTGCCTCCCAACCGGATATCACCGACACTATTTACAGAAACCTGGCCGCGGTCATATCCAATAAAGGACACATCTATTGGCAGATCGGCCTTGACGGAATGATAGTTGTATGTATTAGTCCCTTTATCCCAGATTTGAGTACGTCTCCACCAGGTCTTCTTTGCCGGATATGGGGGATGCCACCAGCTTCCCGGATGCCAATACCAGTAGGTCCCTTCAGAATCGTCCTGGTGAATCAGGTCGTTTTTAGTCGTAACCGTCAACCTCTTATAGGTATAGTCTGCCGCATGCTTTTGGCCTACAAAATCTCCCTGAGGAAGTTCGTCCCCCGATAAAATTCTCGTCTTAGGATACCCGCTTACATAATCACTGCTTGAAAAATGCCTTTCGCTCACCGGGATGAACCCTAAGAATTTGTCATGTTCTTTATACCATTTTTTTATGGTCTGGGACGAAGTCGCCTTGCCCGTCATCCAGAAATAGCGCATATTCTCAAGTGGCTGATAAATTGCATCTCTGCCAGTCGCTATAGATTTTAACTGCGTGGCAACCGTACTGTTTACGCCGCTATTGGTAAAAATGCGGATTTGGTTGCCAAGACGTTCATATCTGGTTACAAACGAAAGCCCTGTCCCGTTGTCCTTTGCCTTGTCGATTAAAATCACCTGGCCTTCAGCGCCTCCTGTATCCACATCTTTAAGAACAACGGGGAGGCTTGTCTGATTATCAATATTTATCCTCCCATACCCGTCCAAAACGTTAATCTTACCATCTCCGGTACTGACAATTCTGCCGGAAATAAATACCAAACCGCCTCTTACCTGCGCACCCAAAATCCGTATTTCGTTATCCCGGGCATCCAATTCAGCGGATATTCCGCCAACTACCACCCTGCGGCTTGGGTCAAGGCTTTCATCAACCTTCAATATCTGCACAAAACGTTTGCCGGTTCTATTCGCCTCATTATAGGCCGCCTCAACATCGGCCTGAGTAATAACAATAGCTTTATCCGGCAGGCCGCTCTGTATGACACCATTTATATTTACTGTATCGGCATTTATGTAAATATTGTTCCCAGCTATCTGAAAACTATTTGAAGGAGATTGGCCTTTATACGCAGGCTTAACCGGCCAATTATTTTCATAGGCCTCGGCAAGATACTTAAACCCCGCCGCGGGATTCGGGCCAATGTTATAAAGCGTCTCCGGAGAATCAAATATAAAGTCCCCTCCCGCCGACAATTGTATGGTATCCGCGCGTATGCTGGATGTAGCAATGATACTTCCTGTATCATTGCTGATGGAAACCATACCATTAATATTGTTAATAGGCCCGGATATAAAAAGCGCCGGATCCGATAAATCCGGAATATTATCAGGATTGTATACGCCTGAATTTTTATCAAAATTATTCTTTACTTCAATAAGAGGAGGCAAAGAATCCTGGGCATCCTGCAAAGTAAAGTTGACAACAGTACCTACCGGTGCGCCGTCATTTAACGCGCTTATTCCAGAAGAGTCTCTTACAACGTGATTGTTAAACTTGATTTTTCCGCCCAGGTCATCGGGAATAGTAAGGCTGTCCAATTTTATAGGCAAAGGAGAATTGTTTATTATTCTAATTTTGACATCTCCGGGAGCAATAATCTCTCCTGTCCCGACAAGATAATCTCCCCAAATATTCACATCTCCGGAAGCGGCATAAGCCGGGTTTACCTTTATTATGTCCACATACTCGTCATTGCCCTGGCTGTTTAACTGGGCTTTCAAAATATTTATGCGGGTGTTTATATCCTGTGCCAGTTCCGAGTTTGCACCATATTGATTTTTCAAATTTTCCAGCCGGTCTATTTCCTGCTGTATATTGTCAACTATACGCTGGTCTGTAAGAACCGTCCATGAAATTCCTTCGCTCTGCTGATCAGGGACAAGAATCCTAAGCCTGTTTTCCCCGTTATAAACAGCCCAAAAACCATTTTCGGCATCATAACCAATTGTATAGCGCCCCTTGGTGCCATCATCCTTTTTATAATAGGGATTAAACATATTCGTCCCAAAGGTAAGGAATAGATCTCTATAAATCCCTGTTTCTAACTTTCCTTCCAAGATAATACTCCCTTTACCCTCATTAACAGAATGTCCACCTAATGTATCAAAGGCACCATCAGCATCGGTGCCAAAAAGTTCTATCAGCTTCTCCAAAGCATACCTTGAGGCATCGCTGGCCTTGCCGTTGCCGTTGGCAAAAAGTAATCCCTTTGCAGCATTTATATACATATGGCTTCCAGAAGCTATACGGGAACCGCTCTTTATATTAATCCCCGCATTATGCCTCGCAGTAGCATCTGCAGTCGGAGTACCACTATAAGCAAAAGCTGTTTTGTTAAATACATCCGTGTTGGCTTTTACACTAAATAAACTCACCGTATCCGTATCTGCACCTGCCATAAGATACATCTGTTTGGAA
Source organism: Candidatus Omnitrophota bacterium (assembly GCA_021159015.1). Lineage (GTDB taxonomy): Bacteria > Omnitrophota > Gorgyraeia > Duberdicusellales > Duberdicusellaceae > JAGGSQ01. The sequence goes on from JAGGSQ010000042.1 coordinate 39,033, forward strand.
GCAATAACCTCGCTGTTATTTCCAAAGATAAGAGTATCATCAGAATCTGCCAGTGCTTTCGATTCGCCCTGTCCTGCTGATGCCAAACCATAAGTAGAGGTATTTGCCTGCGCTTTCATATCTGCATTGGTTCTGGCAAAAAACTTAACATCCCCCAAAGACTTCAAAAATGCCCCGTCTCCTATATTAATGGAAGCATCTACAGGTTGAGCCGTAATAAAACTTTCTGATTTTGCCAAAGAAATAAAACCTGCTGCATCCAATTTTACTTTGTCATATAGATACAAATCGTTCAGAGCACTTACCTCAATATCAGATGTGGTATCTGCGTCATCATGCATCTGGATTTTTGCATTATTCCCTATATTAACTTTTGTATGAACAGAGACGTCTGTCTTGCCGCTTGCAGCCGCTCCGTTAAAAACCCCTCCTGAACCCGAAATAGCATTATAGTCTGACAACCATGGTTTCCAAACCGTAGTGGATGCACCTATCTTTACAGAATCTGATTTAATCTGTGTATTGCTGCCTATATCCACCGTTGTAAGGGCGTTCGCTTTATTGCTCGACCATGCTCCAGACTTACCAACTACGCTAACAGCCGAACTGTCAGTCTTGCTGTTAAACTTGGTTTCCTGATCCGCCTTTACATCAAATTCATCAGATTCTATTTTCTTTCCATTGCCTCCAGAACCGATATACCCTTCAGTAGTGCTCACATTTACAGTCTCAGCTTTGGCTGCAACACCTGACAACGCCCCTGCCGTCTTGGCAAAAGATTCGGCATAAGCATCGCTTTTACCTTCAGCATAAACACTTATTTTGCCGGCATCTATATCAACCTCTTCCCCTATGCCAGCAGTAGTCTCAATATTTGCTTTTGCACTGCTAAATGCACCGCCTATCCCCAACAACCCAAGAGCAAAACCGCCGGCATATGAATCAATATCAGTGGAATCGCTGCTGGTTATAGAAAGATTGTTTTCTATGTCAGCACTTGAACCGTCGCCCATATAGGCAAATGTCCTGCTCATAGATCCGGAAGACGATTTGTTTAATTCAGACTCAACAGAAACGTTATTTATATCACTCTTGACATCGGTCCCCTGAACATCATCAACATAGCCGTCAACCTTATTTGCGCTGGCCTGCTCCTGCGAATATGAAGCCGTATTGCCTGATTCATCACGGCTGTCTCCCGATAAATCCGCACCGGCCAATACAATTGAAACAGCCCCTGTAATACCACATGCCAGACCGCCTGATGCGGATATCACCTTTGAATTGACAGATTTCTCAGAAACAGCTCTAATCTCCAGATTATCTGCCGTTACAGTATTGTTTGTTCCCAAATATGCGCCGGTATCGGTGCGAATTACATCGACATCGACTCCGGCTCCTACACCAAGCCCTATACTTAAAGCTCCTCCCCCTGTCTTACTGGAAACATTCACAGTATCCTCTGCTTTCACAGAAGAATCACTGCCAGCATCAATATTTACACCATCCTTGGTATAAACATGTGTTTTTGAAGTAACAACATTTACAGAAACAGAGCCGGCAACCCCGGTCAGCCCACCGCCTGCCCCGGCAACAGTAACCGAATCTATTGTCTCCGAAGAATCGGCATTTATATCCACATCTTTTGCGGATTTGAGATTCGTATTTGAATCAGCGTGGGATTCTGTAAAATTATTAATAGTAACAACCGAAACAGCCCCGCCGAAACCAGCTACCCCTAAACCAACACTGGCGCTACCTGTCTTTGCGTCAACTGTACTTCTGTCAGAAGAAAAAAGCCTTATATTATTGCCGGAATCCAAATGTGCATCGCTTCCCACATATACGTCTGTGGAATTAGATAAACACCTTACAGAAACAGAACCCGCCATACCACCAACCAGGCTTCCTGCCAGAGCGGCTGTCGCCACCTCTGTATCTTCCCGTGAAAGAGCCTGAACGGTTATATCGCCGCCGGATTTTACAACAGAGCCGTTCCCTATATGCGCCCTGGTATCTTTTGCAAAGATCCCAGTATCCACCGAACCTCCGACACTTGTAACAAGACCCCCCGATAGGGTATTAGCAGACGAAACCAAACGAGTATGGTCTGCCGCCAATACATAGACTTCCTGGCTGGAGACACTGTGTTCATTTGCATTTATACTGACATTATTTCCTATATAAGCGTTGGTATCAGTTTTTATGATTTCAACTCCCACGGCACCGCTAACATTTCCCGTGCCTACAGAGAGGCCGGTTGTGTCAGAAAGGATGTCCTCTGTCGCAAATGCAGTAACAAAAACTCCATGCCTGGCGCTTGTTTTCTTCACGTCATCAGTTATCGGTGTAAGAGGATCGCCATCATCTGCCAATTCGCCTGTATAAACATCCATTGAATCATACAGGCCTTTCGCGCGCACAGTTACATTGTCAGCAATATAAGACCGGGTATTGCTCGTAATCACATTTACGTTCAATGAGCCTCCAACACCAAGCACTCCGCTAACTCCAGCACTCCCTGCAATACTTTTAAGAGCCGTGTCATCTTTAGCATTTACCATAAAACTTCCATCCGTATCAACACTCGCCCCGTCTTTTATACACGCTATTGTATTATTGTTTAAAGAATAGACAGCTGCCACAATTCCTTGGCCCGCTCCGGCCGCTACGCCAAAACAGATAGAACTATCATCAATCTCTTCGCTTGAATCAGCGTCAATCTTAATGCCTTTAAGAGCATTTACACTGCTTCCCTCCCCAAAATAAGCCTCCGTTGTCTTTGCTACGACACAGGCATTGTAAGAAGATCCTACGCCCTCCAAAAGGCCTCCGGCACCGCCGCCAATAACAGAATTAATATTGGAATCGCTGACCGCTCTAACATTGACAGTGTTGCCATCGGTACATGAAGCGTTGACAACAGCGTTTTTATTAATATGGGCTTTTGTCTTTGAATCAATAACTGTAATTCCGTTTGAACGAGCCGATCCCATAAATACAGCCGCGCCACCGGATATAGAGATAGTATCAGCCTGCTCGTCTTCATCTGCCTCCACGAGTGTCTGTTCTGCAGCCTTCGTCTTAGCGCCATCTTCAATATACGCCTCTGTTGAATTGCTCAAGATATTAGCCGCAAATGCCCCTGAGAGTCCGCCCTGAAAAGCAACGGATAATCCGCCAGCGTTAATTCTGGTATGGCTCGTATCCGATGCACGGACAATCAGATTGCGCCCGGCCTCAACAACAGCCCCGGAGCCAATAAAGGCTTGGGTACTGGACAATGGGTGCTGTGAACCATCGGCATCAACATCAGAAGAGGGCTTTACGGCATTGTTTTTATCGCCAAATTCCTGTGAAACATTCTCTGTGCTTTTATACCCCTTGCTCCAGTGGGTCTTGCCATCACTTTCAAATCCATTCTCTTCTTCCTCGATAGGATTAAAATCTAAAACTGAATCCGCATATTCGATAGAATCTCCGCTTTCTCCATTTGCACTGCCGCCCAATGAATCGCGCGCATCATAGTTCAATCCACCGCCTACAGCAGATATTGAGATAGACCCCGACAAGCCCGACATAATTCCTGCGCCAACTGAACCGGTATAAGAATCGACCAATTTATCCGTATGCGCATCAACAAGAATATCCTCGTAGGCCTTTACCTTTGATGCATTTCCAATATGAGCAGTGGCGGAGTTTCTCAATATATTAACATCCGCCGCGCCTCCGGCACCTATTCCAGCAGCCACTCCGCCGCCACCAACTTTGGAAGAAATATGTGCAGAATCATTTGACCTAACTTTTACATACTGTCCGGACTTGTAAAAAGAATTGTCCTGATTTATCTCGGCTCTATCCCCTATTTTCGATTGTGTGGTTGATTTAATGATATCCACATTGATAGAACCGGAAACCCCTACTAATCCCGCCGCGCCTCCGGCAATAACTATTGGCTCAATATCTTCAACAGCATCCGAAAAGACATCGGTTATCCCTGAAGCGTTGGTTAGTGCATCATCGCCGATTGAAGACCTCGTAGAATTAGCAATAACATTTACAGATACAGCACCTCCGACTCCGCCGCCTATACCAAAGGCGCCATTGCCAACAGTAACATCAATATAACTGTCATCTTTGGACTTTACTAAAAGATCCCCATCTGTATCAACTTTTCCTTTGTCCGCAATATATGAATGGACCTGATTGGCAATTACATTGGCTGCAATAGCTCCTCCTACTCCCGCGATACCGCCCACTGAAAGATTCATTATTATATTGTTTACCTGGTCAGAGGAAACCGCACTAATGGAAACATTGCCTTTTGATTTTACAATATTTTTCTGATCCGCTCTGCGGGCTTCATCAGAACCCCCGATAAACGAACGAACATTTTTTGTAATGATATTAGTAGCTATGCCACCGCCTACTCCAACTTTAACAGCACCAGCAACTACACCAGTTAAACTCAGCACACGGGAATGGTCTAAGGAATTCAAATATACCTCTTGAGAAGAAGACGCACCGTTATTATTTTCGTTAAGTTTTACATCATTACCTATTGAAGCCTCGGTGGTGGTAGTAATTGTGTTAATTGCTCCGGATCCCGTAACACCGGCCACAATTGCGCCTCCCACACCTGTCGTGACAGAAAAGATATCTTCTGTTGAAGACGCCGTAAGAGATACTCCTTTCATTTTTCTGGTCTTTTTGCCGTCCTCGGTTACAGGTGTGCGAGTCTGGTTGTATGAAGTAACAGAATCCACCATCTGGTTCCATTTATCTACCGCCCCGCCTACAAAGGCAATATCAGAATTTCCATCAATTTCACCTGTGTAAACATCCATATCATCGCCATTGCCCCTTGCATTTACCACGGCATCATCGGCAATGCGCGCATAAGTATGTTTAACCAACGTATTTATTGAAACGGAGCCGCCTACTGCGGCCGTTCCAGCAATATTTCCATTGCCTGAAAGCGAATTTATCAGCGAATCATCTTCGGAAAAAATTCTTATATTGCCGTCAGAGTCCACTACCGCCCCTTCGTCTATTAAAGACTCAGTGCTATTAACGATAGTATTTGTACTTATGACCCCTCCTACAGCGGCAACTCCAGCTCCCTGAAGAGATACGGCTCCTGAATTAATATCATCGGCAACATTTGTAACGATATCTATCTGCTTTTTAGCACTTACTCTTGCACTTTTGCCAATAGAAGCCTTGGTATCTTTAACAACAGTATTCACAACAGCTGTCGCACCTATTCCTGCTGTCGCTGCCGCCCCGCCTGTACCGCCCAAAGCCGTAAGAACAGTCTTGCTGTCCGCCTCAACAGTAACGGATTGATCGTTCCCTTTATAGGCATTATCCTGATTAACTTCAGCCCCACTGTCTATATAAGCGTAAGTGCCTGTATTTATAACGTTTAAAAGCAGTGACCCAGCGACCGCTGCCGTACCTGCCCCGCCAAGGCTAACTGTTGCGTCAATAATACGTTCCGAAGATTCGGCATTTACACTTACTAGTTTTTTTGCGTCAATCCTGGCATTATCACCAATAAAAGCGCGCGTGGTGTTATTAGAAAGCATAAACGCCCCTGCTCCGCCTACCGCCGCAGTACCAGCTCCCATAGCGCTCCCAGCACTCATATTAACAGTAAGCGCATCCTTAGCAAGCACATTTACCTCACCTTTTGATTTCACCTCAGCTCCATCGCCTATATACGCAGCGGTATCAGTAAGGGGTTCATTAGAAGTCTGGTTCATATCTCCAGAAACGGATATCGAACTTTTATCTTCTATAAAATCTTCAATGCTGGTGGTATTTCCATTGCTATCGGTAAATTCTATATCCCCAATACTGCCAAACTGACCACTAATGCCAGCCTCTCCTTTTTGATCAACATAATCCCCAGTGGAAACATCATTGCCTTCGGTATCTTTTCCTGTAAGATGGTTTTGTACATCATCTTCAAACTTTGCTCCCACAGAAACAACAGAGACAGCACCTGCCACCGCGGCTGTGCCTGCTCCTGTTCCAGCAATTGAAAGAGAATCTATTACCTTCTCGGAATCTGACCTTACAAGGACACCATCCGCATCTGTAAGACCATCCTCGCTGTAAACCTTAGCATCCGCATCTATGTTTGCTATTACGCGGTTTTTCACCACCGTTAAATCCAAAGATCCCCCGACACCGGCTGTGCCTCCGGCGGCAGCCGCACCTGATATACCAAGAACTTTCACTTTGTCAGATGAAGATACCTCAATGCTTTGCCCGCTAACGGCAAAAGCGCTGTTCTGATTAAGCTCAGAATTGCGCCCTATACGGGCATGGGTATCCACATCCATAATTCTAAGTACCAAAGAACCCGCCACGCCAGCTGTCCCAGCACCAGTCCCTCCCACCGCAAAAGAATCAATATTTTCTTCTGAATTAGCAGCTACACTTGTTTTATGCCTGGCATTGCTTTCAGTAAAATCTCCTAACTCCGCCGTAATGTCATTTTCAAGTAATACCGCTGTAAGAGACCCCCCGACTCCAGTGGTGCCGCCTCCGCCAATAATGCCAGAAAATTGGAAAATCCTGCTTTCGTCGCTGGCACTAATTCTGATATCATTGCCTGCTTCCAAAATAACACGGTCATCTTTATTGTCTGTCGAAACAGTAAAGGCGTGCGTATCGCTCTTTATTAAGGCAAAACTTACTGTCCCGCTTACGCCTGCTGTCCCTGCTCCGGAAAGACCCGCCATCATGGAACTAATTCTTTCCAGAGAATCAGCTCTAATTCCGATATCCTTTCTTGCCTTAACCTTTGACCTTTCATCTACCCATGCGCTTGTATTCTTGAATATAGCACTAGTATCAGCCGACCCTCCCACACCAGCTGTTCCGCCGCCTGTAACAACTCCGCCATATCCGTTTACTCCAGTGTAATCAAAGGCATTTATCTCTACTGACTGATCCGCACCGGCATCAGAAGTGTCATTAATAACTGCATCTTTGCCTATATAGGCTGAAGTATTATTTACAACAATATTGACTGAAAGCGTGCCTGCAACTCCGGCAGTGCCGCCGCCTGATCCTCCGACGACAACATTGCGAAGATCTTCGGTTGCAAAAGCATTAATGTTAAGCCCCTTAAACTGTTTTGTCTTTTTGGTAGCATCTGTCAATTCGCCAATTCCAAAACTGAAATTGTTCCCGTCAGGAAGCGTAACCGTCAAATCAAGCGTGGGCACATCTATATCTCCGTCATACACATCAGAAGAATCTCTTTTGGCTTTAGCTACAACATAAGCCCCATCTGCAATAAACGCTTTAGTGTTGTTAACAATAGTATTTGCCGCAACGGACCCTCCTACTCCGGCAGTACCGCCGCCTGCACCGCTTCCCACAAACAGGTTTGAATCAGTATCGTCCTGGGCTAAAAGCAGTATATTTCCATCCGATTCCACATCAGAATAACTATCTATAAAGGAAAGTGTATTGTTAACCACCACCAAGGCCGAGGCCGCACCTGCAATACCAGCGGTACCACCGCCGGCAGCTCCCGCCGTAATAGAAAAAACATTTTCTTTAGACGTAGAGCTTATATCAATATGTTTTTTCGCGATAACCTGAGCATTTTTCCCTATATAGGAGTTTGTATGTTTTACCAACACATCCACATCACCTGAAGCACCGACACCGGCAGTGCCGCCGCCTGATGCAGATCCTCCAATCCCTAATATTCCAGTATCATTTTTTGCGCGTAAAACAACCGATTGTGCGCCGTCAGCATCTGCATTACCAACCACATTTATCTTTGCATTATCTCCAATATATGCTTCAGCAGTCGATACAACTGTCTTTTCATTAACAGCACCGGCAACTCCCGCTTTCCCCCCACCTGAACCAGCGGCAGAGAAAATTTTTAAATCATCGTCAGCGCGGGCATCAAGCTGAATGCCCTCCACATTGTGCAATTCAATAGTAATCGGATCACTTCCCTTTGCCTTCGCTGTTACATCCGCCAATTCATCAATGTAGGCTTTTATATTCTTTACTATATTAGCATTAAACGCAGAACCACCCACTCCGGCTGTGCCGCCGCCTGCAGCCGCACCTGCAACTCCGATTATATCTGTATCGTCATCCGCATCAGCAAGGAGGTTTTTCTCGGTGCGAACCTTTGCCCTCTTTCCAATAAAAGAAGAAACATTGTTTGTTATCGTATAGCTTTCTCCTGCTCCTGTTAAACCTATCTTTCCCGCACCGCCAAAAGCGGCTGAAACAGGAATGATATTGTCGTCAGAAGACGATATCAAGGAAATGTTGCCTTGCGCTGTTATATCGGTATCGTCTCCCAAATAGGCAAGAATATCATTGTCCACTATGCCAAAATCTACAGCTCCGCCAATACCAACCTTCCCTGCTCCCATAATTGCGACTGCTGCAGAAATGATTCTGTTGTAATTGTCTGCATTAACAAAAATGTTGTCTGCGGAACTAACTTTAGTGGATTTCGCCAAAGCTGCGAGGGTATCGTTTGAAATCCAATTCGTATTTGCCGCACCAGCCAAGGCGACTTTCTGCGAGCCACTTCCTCCTCCCGATATGGAAACGAGGGAATTCCCGGAATCAGCATATATGTCTACATCCTTAGAAACTGTCAAATCAACCGCTTCAGCAAAAGCCTTAGTTGTTTTTGTAATATGGTTATGAGAAAAAACTCCCCCTAAACCAACTGTCTTTGCACCTGCTGCAGCAGCAGCAACTGAAAGCATCGTGGAAAGATTCTTTGCATTTATAATCACATCATTGCCGGCTGTAACATCTACTCCATCAGATATATATGCCTGAACATCATCTGTAGCAAAATTTAAACCTGCATCGCCGGAGACTCCAAGCCCAAATTTAGAGCTGCTTTTTTCATTATCATTGTTTTCTCCTGTTGCCTGGCCGCCGCTGGAATTGCCGCCTTTTATCTTAGCCCATATACTCTTAAAAAGGTTGCCCAGTTTATTCTTTATTCCAAACTGTGCACCCGCAGCTCCAGCCAGAGAAAAACTGTAGCTATCATCCTTTGAAGAGGCATTCAGTATTAAATCATGACCGGCGTTAATCTCTCCTTTACTCAATGACGAATCTTCCACATTACCTATAAATGCTTTGGCAACATTATCTATATCATTCCATGAAACACCGGCACCTATTCCAACGGTATCGCTTTTTGCCACTCCTGCAACCACGTTAATGACAGAAACCTCGTTCTTAGCTTCAATATCCACATCATGTGACGCAGAGAGATCGGCGGTATCCTCCACATAAGCAAGCGCCGTATTCTCCAAATCAAGAGTATTAAAGGCTCCTGTGATGGTAAATTTATCAGAGTTCCCTCCGGCTTCGGCGACACTCAATTTTCTGTGGTGCGCTTCGGCATTTACCTTGATATCGTTTTTATCAGAAGTTTCGGAGGGATTCTTTTTCGCGTTTACTGCGGCGCCGTCTTTAATAGACGCTTTAGCGGTATTTCTGAAAACCCCTCCTACATATGAGCCTCCAACAGAACCTTCGCCGGTTGTCCCAAAACCTAAAGAAAAAATAGAAAAAAGCCCCGCGATATCAATCTCATCAATGGAACTATAGGCATTTACCAGGACACTCTGCTCAGGGCCATAAAATGCACTATCGGTATTTACCTTAGCCCCTTCATCTATATAAGCGTTAGAGATATTATCGAGGTTTACAAAGGTTACCGCGCCAGCAATGCCAAGTTTGTCTCCACTTCCGCTGCACTGCGTATAAGTAGTGGATATCCTATTGGCAACACCAAAATTCAGGTTCAGGTAATCACTTAAAGTATTTAATGTCGTCCCTACTGCTTCAGAGATCGTTCCCACTCCAAAATCCCACACATTTTCAATAAACTCTCCCGTTGTATCGCCACTGTTGAATGTAGGCCAGTCATAGTCAAAACTCCATCCCTCAATCCACGTCATCTGGCTGGGAACAATCGATTCAGAAGAGACTGTAAGAGATTTAGAGGCGTCGACTTTCGCATTCTTTCCTATATAAGCATCCGCTTCATTGTTATAGTCGCCGAAAGCAACCGCTCCTCCCACAGCAATAGTCCCGTCACCGGCCGAACCAGACGCACTTATCTGATAATTGTCCTCGGCCCTTGAAGAGACATCAATATCTCCGGAGGCATCAACATCCGCACCGTCGGCTATATGAGAATCGGCTTTATTCTGGCTTTTTACAAAAGTTACTGCGGCAGCAAGGTCCAATTTTGCATTACTCTTTTCTTTGAGTTTTTTCTTCTTTATTTTCTCATATGTCTTGTTGGCAAGCGTCCCAACAACAGCCTTATTTTGCACGGGGTTGGTTGCCATGGCGGAAGTAGTAGCCTTATTTTTTACATTTATGGAATTCGCATTGACAACAATATTATTAACTGATGAGACAGTGCCATTTAATGAAGCAGTGGCACTAGAATCCATATCACTAAATACCACAGAGGCGGCTGCACCAAACTTGGAAGATTCCATATCAAATGTGCCCGAACTTACAAGAAAATTATTGTTATTTGACGCTATCACATTCACATCTTTTGCTTTTACAGAAACATTATCTTCAACAATTGCCCTGGAATTAGAAATTCCTTTCCCGTAAGTAAAACTGATATCCACACCTTTGCTCGAGGCAGAGCCCGCATAAGTCTTAAGTTTAAGCGTATTGCTGGTGGCAGCCGCAACGGAAACAGAATTACCGGCATTTATCTTAGCTCCGCTATTTACCAGTGACTCGGCAACCGCCTCTGAACGGCCATATGCCACACCCAAATACAAACCAATTGTAGTCATCTCCGCATTGGAATATGCCTGACTACCAATTATTATATCGTTATCGGCACTAAGAGTTGCCCCATCTCCTATCTCTACCTTCGATTTAGCAGAAGATAAAACCGCCGCACCAAAAGCAGAAAACTCCAAGATAGCACTCTCATCTATATCATAACCAAGTTCACCCGGCAGGGATGAAACATCTTCACCAAGCTCCACCAACTTCGCCGTAGATGCCGTAGACGTAAGAGATATATTATTCGCTTTAATAAATGAAGAATCGCCTATATTAATGCTGGCCTCGCTTGCTTTGAGTTTAAATCCCGGGGTTGCCGCCCATATCAAATCAACAATGTCCTTAGCAGAAAGAACCACATCCCCCCCAGAATAACCGTTGTCAGCAAACGCAAGAAGATATACCCCATTTCCTATATTAATAGTAGGCGCGGAAAACTTGATATCGCCTGAATCCCCCTTTGAGGGCATAGATAAATGGGCATTTTTTGTATCTCCGCCGGTAATATCCCTACTAGAAATAACGATATTATCAGAAACATTTATTGATTCGTCAGCCTGATAAATAATATCTGCACCATAAGAGTATATATCGCCTGTAATATTTACCACATCCGGGTCAATCACAAAATTACCATTCATACCTGTATTGGAAGAAAGGTCGACCTTCAGACCATCGATACCTACTCTCCCTTCAGCGCTTATATCAAGATTTCCTCCCTTGCCGTTAATTCTGCCGCCTTTTGCAGAAATTCGCACATTTCCGAAAATAGATGTATCTCCAGCTGAAAAAACCCTGATATTCCCGCCGGAAAACTCTAATCCCCCATCGGCCTTAATAAAAGCATCCTTAGTTAAAACTGTATCTTGGCAGGAATCAATAGACACTTTCCCGGCTTTCCCATCGCCGCTGGAACTCACATCAATAAGGCCCGAATTAACAGCAATACCGGCACTACCTACAAGTTTTATCACACCATCTTCTTCTACAATCCGGGCTGCCTCAACTATGCCTTTCTTGTTTACTACCTCCTCTATCAGAGAGAATGCCTCCTCTTTGGGAATAGTAACTGTACCCGGCTTTCGGTCCATCCTGGGAATAACAAAATTTATCAGGCCCTGCTCATCAAAGCTCATACCGAAAGCAGTGGCACCGGCAATTACTACCTCTCCTGCCTGGGCAATAATTTCTCCTTCATTGGAAACCAAGGGAGAGACTAAAACCACAAAGCCGTTATTATCTACTTTGATACTTCCCCTGTTGACAACATAGGAAGGAACAAAACCTTGTTTCAGATTAAAGTTATATCTTCCGGCAAGAAAATCATCATTGGATATATCCAGGGTAGAAGCAACCAGCCCAGCAGCATCAACCCGCGCTGTTCTTCCAAAAAGAATTCCATTGGGATTGACCAAGAAAAGCCTGCCGTTGGCAGTTAATGTTCCAGATATGTTTGAGGGATCAGCCCCCACAACTCTGTTTAAGGCAACTGATGAAGAAGAAGGCTGGTGAAAATGGACGGCCTCCGGTCGGGCAATGCTGAAGGAATTATAATCAACAATGAGTTTAGCAGAGGAAGTATTGACATTCAAAGTATTAGTCTGGGACCTGTCAAAATTCGCAGATCCGGCTACTACTTCTTCTCCTTCAGGGAGACTATAGGAAGTAAACGGGTAAGCTAAAAGAATGAAGCTGAAAACAAAGATAAAGAAATTGTCCTTCTCTTTTCGATTGGGCTTCGTTTCCATAAGCCAATAGACAAAACACACTATCCGTTACTTCGGCAGCTCGGCTATCCGTGGTATTAAACTTACCTTTAGATCCGCAGCTTTGCGTCCCCAGGTTGCCCTGGGTTTGCCTTTTCGGAACTGATTTTCAACAATAATAGTATATTATATATGCCATCGATTTCCTATTTTGTCAAGGGAAGCCAGAAAATCTTTTTAAAGGTTTTTATTAAGTCTGCCTCAGTCAATATTTCCATTTTAGTTCTACCCAGACTTGATAAGAATCGTTATCCGAAGATTCAGGTCCTCCCCAAGGGTATCCTATTTCTGCCCGGAAAGAAAATCTATCCGTGGGGTTAAATCTCAAACCAAAGCCGTAGCCTTTAAGAGTTCTGTTTTTTTCTCCGGCTAAGATTCTGTTCAGGCGGACAGTTGCCCAATCGTAAAATACCACTATCCTTAAAGCATCATATAGATTAATATTTTTGGATAACGGAAGCTTGGCCGTTTTAGGAAGAAAATAAGGAGGGAAGGACCACTCCAAGGAAGTGCAGTAGCCTTTATCTCCGGAATATTCTGCAGGAGGATACCCCCGCACAGTAGCCGGACCGCCTATCTGAAACTGCTCCGAGGCAACCAGACTGTAGCCGGAAAGTTGGAACGAGTTCTTCCAAAGAATGCTCGATGAGAAAGGTCCCGGCTGAAGCCGGAAATAATTACCTGTCCATTTTAAGAATTCGCCTCCTGCTCCGACCCGGGAAGAGGCAGGGTCTTTGGCACTCAGCGCTCCCCACATTCGGGGAACACCGGCATCCAATTCCAGGGTAAAGATGTTTCTTCCCCAGGCGTCAGTGAAATCTACATCCAGGCCGGTTTTTAAGACCCGGACCTCGTCTCTTGAAGACTCCACCCCCAATAAATAGTTGCGTATATGTTTGTAGTCAAAGCCCAAATTGAGACTTAAATCCAAATTTCTCTCATCTATAAGAGTCTTGCTCAGAAATAAACCAGCGATTGTAGCTTTACCTCTTGCTTCCACATCTTCAAATTCCTGGCCCAATTTCAGTCGGCTCCTTAAAAAATAACCGCCTACCTCCAAGGTAGGATTAACCGGAAAAGAATAGCGCCACTGTTTCAACATCAAAGCAGCAGCTTCTGACTGCTGAAACTTAAAATACAACTTGTCATCAAAGCCCAAAAGATTATTGTGTTCAAAAACTAAAGAGCCTCTGTCCTTTTCTATATAGCGGGAACCAAAATTATCATATTCAAAACCTACATGGATAGGAAGTCTATCTTTTACCTTAATTATTATATCGGTTGTGCCCGGCTCTTTACCTGGCCGAAGCACGGCCCGCGCAAAGCGGTCAGGATGTTCGTTAATATAGGTAAGAGAACGTTGAAGGTTTGAGTAATCAAGCGGCTTGCCGGGTTGGACATTTAATTTTTTTTTCAAAAGGGAAGTGCGGAAATAACGGTTGCCTTCTATCTTCAGGCTTCCTGCCTTGCCTTCAATAACCCTGATAATCAAGACTCCCTTCTTAATTGTTTGGGGAGGGATATAGGCCCAGGAAGTAAGGTAACCTTTCTTGCGATACTCATCAGTAATCAAGTCAGCTATCTTCTGCATATCGAAAAGAGAGAGCTCTTTGCCTTCGTACTGAGAGGTTATATTCTGAATGTCCTTTTCTTTAATTAAAGTTGCTCCTTCCACTTTGATTGTTTTAATTAAAACTTTGGGGCCTACTTCCTTAGGAGAAATTTCTTCTACTTTTGCTTTTTCCGCCTTTTCTTTCTTTTTCTGGATTCTTTCTTTGAGCTTCTTCTCTTTCTCCTGCATCTTCTCCTGCTGCAGGATGCCGCCGGCGGTCTGAGAAGAAGATACCTGAGCTAAGGAAGACAGTGGAAAAAGGAACAAACCTACAATTACCAAACTTCCTATATATCTACACTTTTTCATATTGACCTGCTGTATGACCATAGTATCAATGGTATCTTCTACTATCAAGCTATTCTTTCCTACTTTATTCAACACCCCTTCACCCTCTCTTTTTTAATACCCCATAGCAATCCGTCCCGTCCGGACTAGCTGTTTTATTTCGAAATTCTCAATCTCGGAAAGAAAACCTTTAGTCTGGCGGTTGTCGCCTACAAATTCTAACACTAAAACGTTATTCTTTTCTGACACAATACGTACATCATACTTAGATTTAATCTCTTTTAGGATGCGGCGGCTGTCTTTTTTGTCAAGAACAATTTTGGCCAGAATGAGTTCTCTATCTATGTGCTCTCTCTTGGTCAGATCAATTACCGTAACTACATCAATAAGCTTATTTAGCTGCTTTTTAATCTGTTCCAAAATTCTTTCGTCTTCGGCATTAACCACCAGAGTAATACAAGAAATAGTAGAATCCTCTGTAGTTCCTACTGCCAGCGAATCAATATTATACCCCCGCGCCGAAAACAAAGAAGAGACTCTTGCCAGAACGCCAAATTTGTTTTCTACTAAGGCTTGGATAGTATGTTTCATTAGGCCAATTCTCCAATCATACGGTCAATACTGGCTCCCGCCGGAACCATAGGAAAGACATTTTCTTCCTCTTCTATCCAGAAATCTGCCAAAACCGGCCCTTTATATGCAATAATTTCTTTAATTGCCTTTTTTATGTCTTTCTCTTTTTCAATACGCATAGCTTTCACTCCAAAGCCTTCTGCTACCTTTACAAAATCAGGATTATCCAAAGGCGTAGCCGCATACCGCTTTTTGTAAAAAAGCTCCTGCCACTGCCGCACCATACCTAAATAATTATTATTGAGAATTATAATTTTGACCGGAATTTTATAAGTAGCAACAGTGGCCAGTTCCTGGATATTCATCTGTATTGAACCATCACCGGCAATGTCAAAAACTAAACGTTCCGGACAAGCAATACTGGCTCCAATTGCGGCCGGAAATCCAAACCCCATCGTTCCCAGACCTCCTGAAGTAATAAAAGTACGAGGAAACTTGAATTTATAAAACTGGGCTGCCCACATCTGATTCTGCCCTACTTCGGTAGAAATTATCGCCTCTCCCCTAGTTTGACTAAATATTTCTTCAACTACCGCCTGGGGTTTTATTCTCAGTGAGCTTTTACGGTAAGAAAGGGGGTATTTCTTTTTATTCCGCTCTATTTCCTTAAGCCATTCTTTGCTCTGGGCTGGTTTTTTGATTAACTCCAGCATCTCTCCTAAAATATTGCCCACATCTCCCACAATAGGAATGTCAGCTTTTACATTCTTGCTGATAGAAGTAGGGTCTATGTCTATATGAATAATTTTCGCCTGCGGTGCAAAAGCATCAAGCTTACCCGTAACGCGGTCGTCAAAACGACAGCCTATGGCAATTAAAAGGTCGGAGTTTGTTATCGCCCGGTTAGCATAGACTGTCCCATGCATACCTGGCATCCCCAGAAACAGCTCATCTTCAGCCGGATATGCCCCTAACCCCATAAGGGTAGTAGTAACCGGCGCCTGAATTTTTTTGGCAAACTCAAAAAGCCGCCCTGAGGCTCCTGAAGTAATCACTCCTCCCCCCGCCATAATAACGGGGTGTTTAGACTTCTCAATCGCCCTAAGAGCTTTTTTAATTTGCCCCGGATGCCCATAATAAGTAGGCCTATAGCTGCGTATAGAAATATTTTCCGGATAAGAAAATTCCGCCTCCCCCATTTGCACATCTACCGGTAAATCAACAAGAACCGGCCCGGGACGGCCAGAAGAAGCAATATAAAAAGCTTCCTTAAAGACACGCGCTAGATCTTCTGTATTCTTTACTAAATAATTATGTTTGGTAATCGAGCGGGTAATGCCAGTAGTATCTGCTTCCTGGAAAGCATCGTTGCCAATTAAGGAAGTCCTTACCTGGCCAGTCAAAGCCACTATGGGAATAGAATCCATATAAGCATTGGTAATACCGGTAACCAAGTTAGTAGCGCCGGGGCCGGAGGTAGCCACGCAAACACCTGTTTTGCCGGAAGCTCTGGCATAGCCATCCGCAGCATGGGCAGCAGCCTGCTCATGACGAGTAAGATAAAACTTTATCGGTGCGTCGTACAAACAGTCAAAAAACGGCAAAAGTGCCCCACCCGGATATCCGAAGATAACTTCAACTTTTTCTCTCTTGAGCGACTCTATAATTATTTCTGAGCCTTTCATCGCAAAGCAATTATATCATTTTAAACCCAAAGACAAAAGATTTTTCTTTGTACCCTGGAAGAAGCATTTTTATCACTTTCTAAGCTGCTTAACTAACTTTTTTGCCAGATTCAACGCCTGAGCAGCGGTTTTTATATTGCCGAGGGCTTGCTCTTCTTCAATTTTACGCAGGATTTCACCTACTAAAGGAGAAGGATTAATGCCGGTCCCCCTCATAATATCAAAACCATTAACTAGCCGCGGCAAAGTATTCTTACGTTTGCTCTCCCAGTACTTTTCCCAGAGAGAAAAAAACAATCTCCTTTGACGCCTCCTTCTTTTCTTGTCTATCAAAGGCCCGCGTGTAGCATCTAAATCAGCCAGGGAAAGCAGAATTACGGCGGGTGAGTCTTCTTTCGCGGCACGAAAGAAACGAAAAACTGCCCGCGGCGATAAAGACAAATTGTCGGTAAGATAACCAGGGCGTAGATGAAAATAAACTAAGTTAGCTAAGAAACTTTCTTCTCTTTTGGACAGTTTAAGACGCTGGGAAATCTGACAGGCAAAATCACGCCCAATTTTCTCATGCTCCCAAAAAATAAGCTTACCTCTTCTTTTCCTTTTAGCCTGTGGCTTTCCCAAATCATGCAGAAGGCAGGCTAGTTTAATAAGCTGGCGGCGCGTATGCCGGGGAGAAATCTCATAACTAAGATATCCTAAGGCTTCTCCTCTCTGAAAGAAATTATGCCGTAATAACTTCTCCAATTGCCTTAAAGTTTCCAAAGAATGTGCCCACACATCTAAATGGTGATAAGGACCCTGCTTAAGACCGCGGCAAAGCTTAACTTGAGGAAATAGCTCATCCCAAATAAATACCTTATCCATTTTTATAGCCAATCTCCCTGCAGACTCAGAAGAAAAAATTTTAAACAATTCCTCACTTATTCTTTCGCCGGCTACTTTACTTAAGAGCTGACGCTGTCGGTAAATTTCTTTAAGCAAAGACGGGGCTAGTTTAAAGCCGTATAAAGCAACCAAACTAAAAGCC
This sequence comes from Candidatus Omnitrophota bacterium, assembly GCA_021159015.1. GTDB lineage: Bacteria > Omnitrophota > Gorgyraeia > Duberdicusellales > Duberdicusellaceae > JAGGSQ01. The sequence continues at coordinate 56,832 of JAGGSQ010000042.1, forward strand.
CGCAATATTCGTAAAGGGTCATCTAGCAAGGCATCTTTATAAGAAAGGCGCAAGGTTTTTTTCTTGAGATCTATAAAAGCCTGCTCATCACCTAAAAGTTTCATCTCTCTAAAGTCCTTAATATCCAAGCCTAAGCTATTTATAGTAAAATCCCGTTGTTTTAGGTCTTCCGCAATATCTTTCGCCCGCAGGAGGCTAAAGTCATAATGAAGTATGCGCCCCTTATATTTTTTTACTACGCGGGCATTCTTCTTTATCTTTCTATCCAAAACAACAAAACTTCCCCCGATAGCCGCCGAAAATTTGCGCGCCAAGGAAAACACATTGCGGTTAAGAGCAAAGTCAAAGTCTCTGGCCTCCAGAGAACTTTTAAGAAAAAAATCCCGCAAAAAGCCTCCTACTAAATAAATATTAATACGGTAAAGCTCTGCTATTTTTTTTAAGCGGCGCAGATAGGGAATCTTTTTAATCTCTCTCTTCAAATCTCGCATTTCTCTCTGTGCAACATTTTGCTTACGAAGCATTTTGTTGCATTAAGAAAGGGCTATAATCTCCGCCCGCAGGTTGCTGATATCTACTACTGCCAGCGTAGGTCTGCCGCTCAGATAACCGCACACCTCGCCGGGATTAACCAGAAGCTTCCCTTTCTCCCTTCTTATTTCCGGATGATGAGTGTGGCCAAACACAAGGATATCCCCTTCCCTATCCTGAAATTCATGCATAAGGACAATCTTTCTGCCTTCTTTAGAAATTTCTAAAGGCGCCGCTTGGATACGTCCTTCTGAGTTCTTCCTCAGCCCTTCTTTCTCACCGTCATTATTGCCAAAAACTCCCCACCAGGGACAACGCAATTTTCCTAAAGGTTTAAGAGAAAAAGGAGCGATGAAATCGCCCGCATGCAAAACCAGTTCTACTTCTTTCTGATTAAGAAAATTAACTGCTTTCTCAATAAGAGGTAAATTATCGTGGGTATCAGAAATAAGACCAATCAGCATCAGTAAGAAACAGCAGCGTGGTTGAGTACCTCTTCCTCAACATATATAGGCGATTTTGTCCTGACAGCCAAAGCAATGCTATCGGAAGGACGAGCGTCTACTTCTATAATTCTGCCGTCTTTACTCCTTAGTATCAGCAGAGCATAAAAAGTCCCATTCAATATTTTATTAATAATAATTTTTTCTACTTCAGCTTCTAAATCTTTAATAACTGCCTTAAGTAAATCATGCGTGAGGGGGCGGGGAGGTGTAAAACCTCCCAGATGCATACGGATAGCTAAAGCTTCATTCGTACCAATAATAATAGGCAGAGCTCGCGAGCCAGACTTTTCTTTCAGTACTATCATCTGCTCTTGTTTTTTCTCATCAATAATAATCTTAGAAAGCTCAACCTCAACCATCAGGTTTATTTTTTAGTAAGTTTCTTATTGATAACATCCCTTAACTCTTTCATAAATTGATTAACATCGCGGAAACTGCGGTAAACGGAAGCAAAACGCACATAAGCAACATCATCCAGTTTTGCCAGTTTCTCCATAACCATTTGACCGATAAATCTGCTTTCTATCTCCCGGTCAAATTTCTTCTGAATCTCTTTCTCAATCTCGTCAATCAACGCTTCTATTCTGTCAATACTGATAGGCCGCTTCTGGCAGGCATGAATTATACCTTGGGTAATTTTACTACGAGAATAAGCCTCACGGCGGCCATCCTTTTTAATAACCATAAGGGGAATTTTTTCAATGTATTCATAGGTAGTAAATCGCCGTCCACAATTCAGACATTCACGGCGGCGGCGTATAGAAGAATTATCTTGTGTAGCGCGGGAATCAACTACCTTATCTTCATTATGGCCACAATAAGGGCACTTCATAGTTTTATTATAGCAAAAAAGTTCTACCTAAGAAATTTTTTTAAGACGGCGCACCTTTATTTTTGCCTGGCGCAGAAAATCGCGCGCCATTTTATCGGGATATTCGCCCTCAATTACAATCTCTTTTATGCCGGCATTAATTATCATTTTAGCACAAATTATACAGGGAGTCACAGTTACATACAAAGTAGCCCCTTTGGTAGATACACCATGAAGAGCACATTGAATTATAACATTTTGCTCTGCGTGCAGGCCGCGGCATAATTCATGACGTTGGCCTGAAGGAACTCTAAGTTTCTGCCGCAAGCACCCTGTAACCTCACAATGAACAATATCAGAAGGAGCACCATTATAACCAGTAGCCAAAATTCTTCTGTCCCTTACCAGAACCGCTCCCACCTGGCGCCGCAGGCAGGTAGAACGCCGCTTTACCAGATGAGCCAGCTGCATAAAATACTCGTCCCAGCCTGGACGCTCAATTATTTTCTTGCTTTTCATATATCATATTAATATCAGAATATAAAGGAAAACTAGTCGTAAGTTTAGCTACCTCTTTCAGGAATATTTCTGCTGGTGCTTCTTTTTCTTTAAGGCGGCGGTAAATAATCTCAGCTATTTTTTCTGCTTCTTTTTCTTTCATGCCTCTGGCGGTAATCGCAGGAGACCCTATTCTGATACCGCTGGCTATCATAGGCGGCTGGGGATCAAAAGGAATAAGATTCTTGTTGACGGTAATATTTATCTCTTCTAAAGTTTGTGAAGCCTTTTTGCCACTAACTTCTAGCGAACGTAAATCTAAAAGCAAAAGATGGGTATCAGTACCGCCTGAGACCACCCTTACTCCCAAGCTTTTAAATTTATCAGAAAAAGCTACGGCGTTCTTAGCTATCTGACTTTGGTATTTTTTAAACTCCGGCTGCAAAGCTTTACCAAAAGCTACCGCTTTAGCCGCAATCACATGCATAAGAGGACCGCCTTGAACTCCAGGAAACACCGCAGTGTTTATCTTCTTGCCCAGCTCTTTCTTAGCTAAGATAAACCCTCCCCGCGGACCGCGTAGAGTCTTGTGCGTAGTAGAAGTAACTACATCCGCATAAAGACAAGGATTAGGATAAATCCCTGCTGCTACCAGTCCCGCAAAGTGTGCCATATCTACAAGTAAGTATGCTCCCACTTTATCCGCAATCTCCCGAAATTTCTTAAAGTCAATAATACGAGGGTAAGCTGAAGCGCCAGCGATAATAAGTCTGGGACGGTGCTGTTTAGCTTTGGCTTCAATCTCGGAGAAGTCTATAAGTTCAGTCTCTTTGTTTACTCCGTAAGCAACCACATGGTAAAACTTGCCAGAGAAATTCAGAGGGTGCCCGTGAGAGAGATGACCGCCGCAGGCTAAGTCCATAGCCAGAATGGTATCGCCTTTTTCCAGAAGCGACATCATCACGGCCATATTAGCCTGCGTGCCGGAATGCGGCTGCACATTGGCATATTCACAGCCAAAAAGTTTCTTCACTCTTTCCCGTGCTAAATCTTCTGCCATATCTACATATTTACATCCCCCATACCAACGCGCCCCAGGATAGCCCTCGGCATATTTATTAGTAAGTACGCTGGCCTGAGCTTCCATAACCGCAGGATAAGTAAAGTTCTCAGAAGCAATAAGCTCAATATGCTCCCTTTGGCGTCTTAACTCTGCTTTTATAGCCTCAAATACTTCCTTATCTTCCTGAGCTAAATATTTAAAGTCCATATCCTGCCTCCACTTTTTTTATTTGATTAATCCTTCTCTTATGACGGCCTCCTTCAAAAGGCGTTTTAAGCCACAAGGAAACCATTTTCTTAGCCAGGACTGGTTTTACAAAATCTGCCCCCATTACTAAAACATTCGTATCATTATGCAGGCGAGAGAATCTTGCTCCTTTCAAATTATGAACCAAACCTGCTCTTATGCCTTTTACTTTATTGGCAGTAATTGCGGAACCAATACCAGTCTTACAGATAACAATAGCTCGCTGTGCTTTTTTCTGGCGTACTAAATTGCTAGCGCGAAAAATATAAACGGGATAATCTACACTCTCGGAAGAAGAAGTACCTACATCTATAACCTTATAGCCTTTATATTTTAGGTACTTCTTTATAACTTCTTTCAGCTTATAACCCCGATGGTCTGAGCCCAACGCAATAATCATTATTCTCCTCCTAGTGGAAAGACTTTTATTATAACTTTTTTCCTATATTTTCAACAGCTTTTTTTATCAAACTATATACTTCCTCATATGCCTCCAAGCCTCCCCCTAAAGGATCGTAAATATCAATCTTCTCTTTCAAAAAATAATTAATGTGAAAAAGGCGCAAATGGATATCTTTGTCTAAAGAAGCAACTATATCTTTGTGTTTTTCTTCCATGACAATAATTAAATCTGAACCCTTAATTAATAAAGGGCTCAGTCGGCGCGAACGATGCAATGCCGCGTCAATACCTTCTCGTTTAAGAACTTCTATCGCTAAAGAAGAAGCAGGCATATTGTCTATCGCAAACACGCCAGCCGAAACAACTTCTACTTTATCTTTAAGCTGGGGACGCCTTTTATTAAGGTATTCGCGCAATAAGTATTCAGCTATTACTGAACGGCAGGTATTACCACTGCAGACAAAGAGAACTCTTCTTTTTTTTACCTCTTTCTCTACCGCGGCGGCAATAATCCCGCGGCGGATAATCTTATTGCCAGCAGAGATATCAACTATGGTAGAGGATATCCCCTTAAGAGGCTGACTAGCAGTAACAACTAAATCTACTTTGTTCCCAAAAACACTGAAAACTTCCTCTGCCTCCTTAGCTGGCGCCTCTCCACTTAAATTCGCTGAGGGCATAACTACCCAGACGCCGCTGCGGCGAATAATCTGCCGGGTAAGGGGAAAGTTGGGGTTTCTCATGCCGATTTTCTTACCTTCCTTTCCTTCCACAATTAGAGTTAAAGGGCCTGGCCAGAACTTCTCGATAAGCCGGTAAACGTAAGGTTTTTGTGGTGAAGCCAAATAGTAAAAGCTTTTAGCATCGGCAATATGCAGAGTAAAGGGCTTATTAAGAGGACGCTCTTTTATCTCATAGAGGCGCCTGATAGTTTGAGGATTATCTCTGTCAGCGGCCAGACCATAAACTGTTTCCGTAGGAAGAACCACAATTTTCCCCCGGCGTAAAAGAGTAGATGCCTTATCTATAATCTCCTCAGGTCTCTCTTCTCCTATTTTTAACCATTCCGCTGCCACGCTTAATTTTTAGTCTTTAACAGTTTGAGAAAATGGTTGGTTTTTTCCTGATAATTCTTCTTCGCCAAAGAAATAATACGCATAGCGAAAATAGCCGCATTCAACGGCCCAGCACCTCCCACCGCCATAGTAGCTACCGGTACGCCTTTAGGCATCTGCAAAATAGAAAGCAAAGAATCTACGCCTTTAAAAACCTTAGTAGGAATGGGCACGCCTATTACCGGTAAGAAAGTCTGAGCTGCCACTACCCCCGGAAGAGCCGCAGCGCCACCGGCGGAAGCAATTACTACTTTTATACCTCGTCTAGGCAGAGATTTTACATACTTCTCTAAGAGCTCACTGTCGCGATGGGCGGAAAGAATCTTTAACTCATAATCCACGCGACATTCCTCAAGCAAAGATAAGGTCTTTTCCCAATAAGGCAAATCGGACCTGCTCCCTAAAATTATAGAAATAAGCACGGTTTTCATATCCCCCCTAATTTTTCTTTAAAGCTTTATCGGCTATATCGCGCCGGAAAAACATATTTTCAAAATGTATTTTCTCTATAGCATGATAAGCTTTTTGTTTAGCCTCAGCAAGACTCTCTGCCAGAGCGCACACATTAAGCACTCTCCCTCCATTACTCAAAAGCCTGCTTCTTTCTTCATCAAGTTTTGTGCCGGCGTGAAATACAAAGGCGTCTTCTTCTGCCGCCTCTATCCCTCTTATTTCTTTTCCCTTCTCATAATTCCCCGGATATCCTCCCGAAGCCAGAACCACACATACGCAAGCTCTTCTATCCCACTCAAGACTTACTTCTGAAAGATGTCCCTGAGCAGTTTTTACTAAAGCCTCCAGTAAATCCGATTTAAGCCGCGGCAGGACAGCCTGTGTCTCAGGATCGCCAAACCTCACATTAAACTCTAAGACATAGGGAATACCTTCTTTTATCATCAGGCCCCCATAAAGCAAGCCACGGTAAATAGCTCCTTTCTTCCTCAAGCCTTCAATAAGCGGTTTAAAAATCATATCCTGTGCCCTTTGCATAATCTCGCCTTCTAATACCGGAGCGGGAGAATAAGCACCCATGCCTCCTGTATTAGGGCCTCTATCTCTCTCGTAGGCGCGCTTGTGGTCCTGAGAAGAAGCTAAAGGAACTATAGTCTCTCCATCGGTTAAAACGAGGAGTGAGGCTTCTCTGCCTGCTAAGAAATCTTCAATCAAAATTCTCTCTCCGGCTGAACCAAACTTTTTCTTAACCATTATCTCTTCTACCGCCTCCTCAGCTGCCTGATAGTTATCTACAACAAATACTCCTTTCCCTGCCGCCAAACCATCGGCTTTAATTACAGCAGGATATTTTCTCTGACGCAAATATTTAAGGGCGGAAACAGAAGAGTTAAACACTTTAAAAGCGGCGGTGGGAATACCCAGGCTCTGCATAAGTTCTTTGGCATAAATCTTGCTGCCCTCCAGGCGGGCAAGCTCTCGAGAAGGACCGAAGGCAAGAACCCTCTCTTTTGACAACTCATCCACCAGCCCTCCTACCAGCGGCGCCTCCGGGCCAATAACTACAAAGTCTATGTGATTATTGAGAACGAAGTTTGCTACTGCTTTCGGTTCTTTAATATTGATATCTACGTTCTCTCCTAAAAAAGAGGTGCCGCCGTTGCCGGGGGCAAAATACAGCCTGCCGCATTGCGGCGATTGTTTGATTTTCCACCCCAGACAATGTTCTCTTCCTCCTGAACCAATAATTAAAATATTCATAGTTAAAGCTATTTAAAGCACCCCTATTTTACATAATCATAAAGACTCCACAATCTTCTTATACGCATCTAGAATATTGCCGGCAGTATATCTCCAATTGTATTTCTGTTCAATTCTTTTTCTGGCCCTCTCTCTAATCTTATCCTTTATCTCTGCTTTCTTCTCCCAGGCTAACAATATCCCCTCTGCTAAAGCTTTATGGGAACCCGGCTCCACTAATATTCCACATCCGCCTAACATATTTCTTACCTCTCCTACACAACTTGCCACTACAATTTTACCTACTGCCATATATTCGATAATCTTCAGAGGACTCTTACAACGGGTAACTTCGGTATATTTAAAAGGGGCTACACAAATATCTGCCGCCGCGATATAGAAAGGTACTTCTTCATGAGGTATGGCGCCGGTAAAAATAACCTTCTCTTCCAAGCCTAGATCAAATACTTGCTTTTGCAACTCATTCATCAGAAATCCTTCTCCTACAATTAGAAACTTCAGATGCGGGCTCTTATGCAGAACAATATTTGCAGCCCTAATTAAAATATCTACATACTGAGCGCCATGCAATTGCCCTATATATAAAACCATTCCCCCTTCTATGCCATATTTGTCTCTTACCCATTGTCCGTCAATATCAAGCCTGAACTTTTCTAAATCCGCCCCCACCGGTGCGTCAAAAATATAATTTTCCTTCACGCCGAATTTACGGCTCATATTTTTTAGATGACTGCTAGCACAAGATACAGAGTCTGCCAGCACCGGCAGCCATCTCTCCAGAAGCTTGAAAGAGACCCCAATGAATCTGGAATGTAAGCCTCTGCCACAGGACTCATACCATATTTTTTCCTCCCAATCGTCCCAATCGTAATGAAGGGGCTTCCTGGCAATAAAAGCAGCAATTACTGCCGGGATTGAAGCATAATGGTGGCATTTCTGAATATGTACAACATCTGCTTCTTTAGTTAATTGGACAAGTTTATAGATATTTTTTAAGAACACCTTTGGCGAAGGCGTTCTGTCCAGAGGAATTAATTCTCCGAATTCTGTCTGAGAAGAAGAGTGATTTCCTATCACTAGAGGGAAATAACATAATTTAACTCCATTCCCTCTTTTTGAGAGCTCTTTTGCTATATTCTTAATCCTTACTGTCCACGGCTCGGCGCTGCTGAATAAATCGTGGGGATGAATCATTAGGATATTCATATTATTTTATTATTTGATTCTTGATAATTTCAGACAAACACACTTTATAACAGTCCCATTCAATAATTT
>JAGGSQ010000010.1 GCA_021159015.1 Candidatus Omnitrophota bacterium
TGCGTTCCTATACTGTCCCCCCTTGTCAAACAAAAATCTGTTGAGTCTCTAATTCTTTCACTTCCAACCATCCCTAAGCTTTATTGATGAATCTCAAAATCTCTACAGATTTCAGAGAATATAAGTAGTTAACTATTCTAATAATAGAGATAATAATTGGCAAGATTAAAAACAGGGTATGAGGGGCAGAAGAAGAGGCTCAAGCTTTCCTTAAATTAAGAATCATTTCCGCCAAAGACGAATCTGCCTCTGGCGGAAAACAAAATAAAGAAGATTAGGATAAGTTCTTTGAGGAGTTAAAATAGAATTAAAGTTGTATCAATTTTGGGGATGCAATCATAATCTTCAGCTTCATTGCAGGACGAGAAGTTATATGGTAAAATGACCTCACTATGTTACATCGTTTTTTTCTCTGGGCTGAGAGTTTGGTCAAAGCAAAATCTTTTTTGGCCGTATTTTTTGCTTTTTCCTCCGGTTTTCTCTTAAGTCTTACGCCTTGTTTTCTGCCTCTGGTGCCGGTAATGTTGGGTATGCTGGGATTTGGTGGGGGGAAAGGGAAAAAAGAAACTTTATTTTATCTGCTTTTCTTTGCTCTGGTGCTTTTGGGTGTCTTTAACCTACCTTTCTTAGATATAAAGACAAAAAAACATCTTTCCCGGGGAGGAGCTTTTGTTTTAGGAGGAGCAGGGGCTTTGAGTGCGGGAGGATGTACTTTTCCCGTTCTGGGCAGCATTTTGGTTCTGGCAGCTCTGCAGCATGATTTTGTCTTTAGTGGAGTTTTTCCATCTTTCTTTATAAAGGAAAACCTTTTGGCATGGCTAATTCCATGGAGTTACAGGAGATAGAGGATGTCTTTAATGAAGAGGGGAAAAGTTACTGGTGTTCCCACTGAGCTCTGGATAGATCTCTACGAGTTAACAATGGCTCAGGCTTATTTTCTTCATCGTCCCCGCCAATACGCTAGTTTTGAGCTATTTATCCGCTCGCCGCGTCGGCCATTTTATTTAGCCTGCGGTATAGACGAAGCAGTTGATTATGCGCTTAATCTCCGTTTTTCTCCCCAAGCAACCGGCTATCTAAGAAGTCTAAAGATATTCCGAAAAGATTTCCTTGAATTTCTACGCTCTTTTCGCTTCCGCGGCAGTATATATGGAGTTAAGGAAGGTGAAATAGTATTTGCTAATGAACCTCTTGTGCGCATAGAGGCAAATATTATTGAAGCACAGCTATTGGAGAGTGCCCTCTTAAACATTATTAATCTCAATACTACTTTGGCTACCAAATCTCTGCGCGTGATGCTGGCAGCAGGAGGTAAGCCCGTATATGATTTTTCACTACGCCGCACCCAGGGCCTTGATGCCTCTTTGGCCGTAGCACGTAATTCTTTTTTAGTAGGGGCAAAAGGGACTTCTAACGTATTGGCAGGTCTCCTTTTTCACATTCCTGTAGTAGGAACCATGGCGCATTCTTTTGTTATGAGTTTTAAAGAAGAGCTGGATAGTTTCAGAACCTTCTGGGAAATATTTCCTAAAAGTACAATCTTGTTGATAGATACTTATAGCGTAAGAAAAGGCATAGATAATGTTATTCGCTTAGCCAGATTTCTACAAAAGAGGAGAGGGAAAATATTAGGGGTGAGAATTGACAGCGGTGATATAAGAAAAGAAGCAAGAGATATTCGTCATCGTCTGGATAAGGCAGGGCTAAACAATACTATCATTGTAGCTTCAGGAGACTTAGACGAGTACAAAATAAAAGCGCTCCTCAGGACGAATGCACCTATAGATGCGTTTGGGGTAGGAACAAAAATGGGAACTTCGGCCGATGCGCCTTTTACTGATGTAGTTTATAAAATTGTAGAGGTCTCGTTACTGAGAGGGAACCGTTTACCTTTAATGAAACTCAGTGAAAATAAAACAATTCTTCCCGGGCGTAAGAAAATAAGCAGAAAGTTCTCTCCTCAAGGCTACATGCAGTATGATTATTTGGCGAGCATTCAAGAGCAAGTAGGGGGCAGAATTTTATTAAGGAGGTTAGTGAGGGAAGGAAAAAAAGTTTATACTCCTCAGACTCTGCGAGCTTTAAGAAAAGAGGTAGAAAGGAAAATAAGGACTCTGCCTGCCAATCTCAAGGATTTACAAGAGTATCCTCCTTATCAGGTCAAGATTAGTAAAGGATTAAAAAAATTAAGCCGTAAGATAGCTCAAGAGATAAACCGGCAGATAAACAAACCTTCTCTTCTGTTTTTTGATATTGATACTCAATATGATTTTGTTTCGCCGCGCGGGAAACTTTATGTTCCGGGAGCAGAAAAATTTAAAGGTAAATGGGGGTTTCTTACCCACTTAGCTCAAAAGAAGAAAGTGCCGATCTTAGCTTCACTTGATTCCCATGTGCAGAACGATAAAGAATTTCGTCAGTTTCCTCCTCATTGTATTAGAGGCAGCAGAGGCGAGCGAAAGATATCTTCTACTCTGATAAAGTCATATTTTATTCTAGACAGTAAACCATATTCTCTCTCTGAATTATTGGCAGTAAAAGAGCGTTATGACCAGATAATCATTAGAAAACCCACATTTAGTGTCTTTTCTAATCCTAATACTGCCCTTTTGCTCGATATGTATATGCCTGAGGAGATATATCTTTATGGCCTAGCGGCTGAATTCTGTGTAAAAGCAGCTTTGGAAGGTCTACTCAAGAGAGGAGAACGCGTATGGGTAGTAGAAGATGCCGTAGTAGCTATTGAAAAACAGAAAGCGGAATTTATCTTCCAGCAGCTGAAAAAGAAGGGAGTAAAATTTGTAACTGTCTCAGAAGTGAGGGACAGGTTAAACAAAGAGTATATATAGGGGGGAGGTTAGATATGAAAAGGACACTGATTCTTATAGGTCTGCTTTTTCTGATTAGTATAGTAGCTTTAGCCGATGAGTATTATTTTAAAAATGGTCAAGTTAAGGAAGCTAAAGCTGAATATGTGGAAAGTCCTTATTTGGAACTTACTTTTTTGGAGAATCCTGGGGCAGTAAAAGGTATGTTTATCTATGAGATAGTAAAAGTGAGGGGTCCTTCTTCTTTTCCTTCTGATGTTTACCGGCGTTCTTATGAACTATTAGAAAAGGGCAACTTGAGCTTTTATAAAGGAGATTTCTCTCGGGCACTTGATTACTATCAACAAGCTTTAGATATTAATCCTGTGTATATATATGCTTATCACAACCGCGCTGTAGTCTTTGCTGCCGAAGGAAAGTATGACGAGGCAGCTTACGAATTTAAAAAAATGCTAAAACGTAGTAAGGATAATCCGGGCGCTTATTTTAATCTCGGCGTTATTTATCGTTATTTAGAAAACTGGCGGCAAGCCAAATTCTACTTTGAGAAGGCTCGCTGGTATTTTTCAAAACTTAAAGACCAGCGCAAAGCTAAACTCTGGTCACAAAAAACAGAGAGATACATCAAAGAGATTGAGGAGAGAATTCTGGAACGATATTAGCTATGAATATCCAGAACCATATACTTAGCTCCCTAAGCCATTTTTCTTTTTTTAGTGCCGTGGCAATATTTTTGGGCGCAGCGGTTCTAAGTCTTTCTTCGTGTACCTTAGCCCGTATTCCTATTGTAATGGGTTTTGTCAGCGGCGTATCCAGGAGCAAGAAAGAAAGTCTAAAAATATTGAGTGGTTTTACGGCAGGACTAGTAATCAGCTATACCAGTTTGGGCGTAGTGTTTGGTTTGTTTTCTCAGCTAATAAATAGATTTGCCTCTGCAAGTGTATATTTCTATTATGGGGCGGGATTTATCCTTTTCTTTCTAGGCCTGTATTTGCTGGGGTTTATCCCGGGTTTAGATACAAAGGCATGTGGTTATTCTCCTCAGGCGCGAGAGAACTTTGGTTTTTGGGGAGCATTATTTTTTGGTATAAGCTTTGCTTTTTTTGAGGCGCCAGTTTGTCCTTGTTGCGGGCCGGTACTTTTACTTTTGGCTAGTGCTACTTTTACGCAGGCTAAATTTTTGTTCGGTTTATTGGTTTTTTTTATTTATGCTTTAGGACAGAGTTTACCTATATTCATTATTGGTTTCTCTGCAGATATATTTAAGCTGAGTTTAGAGAAAGCGCATCGTCTTGAGCCTTATATTCAAGCGATAGCGGGAGTGGTTTTGGTGTGTTTTGGCGTATATCTGGTGTGGTTGGCATGAGGGAATCTAAGAAAGTATCGGAGCATAATTTGTATAGATTAGATATTCGTTTGCGGGTGATGTTTCTTGCTATTGGGCTTCTAATAATGCTCAGCCTACGTCCCTGGATAGCTAAGCAGACTTATATCCGCGGCGGCATCTTTTATAATGCCGGCATGTATAAAAAGGCCATTAGATATTTTAAGAAATCTATTATTCTCGCTCCTGCCTATGGGTGTGCCAATCTTTTCTTAGCTAGTAGTTATGAAGAATTAGGAAATTATCCTGAAGCGATTAAGGTTTACTTGTCGTATATGAAAATTGTGCCTCAGAATCCCCAGATTTATTATTTTCTGGGGAGTCTTTATGCTACCCGATACAAAAATTATGTTAAAGCTCTGGGTTGGTTTGATGTAGCTATTAAAGTAGACAAAAAATATTGGGAGGCCTATCTGTGGCGGGGAATATGCTGGGAACTCTTGGGCCGGCCGGATTTAGCTATCGCCAGCTATCAGCAGATGAAGAAAGCTTTTCCACGCGACAGGCGTATAGACGGTTTTATTCAAGAGGTGAAAGTAAAAATGCAAAAGCGTCTAAGGTGACAGCTTGCAATTGAGAAGAGGAGTGATATAATAAAATCTTTGCGAAAGGTAATTTAAGGAGGCGAAAAAATGGCCAGAAGAAAATTGACCATGGATGGCAATACCGCTGCTGCTTATGTAGCACATGCTACTAATGAGGTATGTGCTATTTATCCTATAACGCCTTCTTCCGGAATCGGTGAGATGGCTGATGAAAAGTCAGCCAAAGGAGAAGTAAATATCTGGGGAGAGATACCTCTGGTCTCAGAATTGCAATCTGAAGGAGGCGCCTCCGGAGCGGTACATGGAGCCTTGACAGCGGGGGCTGTCACTACTACTTTTACTGCTTCGCAAGGCCTCTTACTTATGATTCCTAATATGTTTAAAATAGCCGGAGAACTGACTCCTACTGTGTTTTATGTTACTACCCGCACCGTTGCTTCGCATGCTCTTTCTATATTTTGTGACCATTCTGACGTAATGGCAGTGCGTTCTACCGGCTTCGCCCTGCTTTTTGCCAGCAATGTGCAGGAGGTAATGGATTTAGGAGCTATAGCGCAGGCCGCTACTTTAGAGGCACGTGTGCCAGTAGTTTTAGCCATTGACGGTTTTCGTACTTCTCATGAAATACAAAAAATAGAAGAGTTAAGTTTTGATGATTTGCGGGCGATAATCAGAGAGGAATATGTCTTGGCCCATCGGGCGCGCGGTCTCAATCCTGAAAGGCCTGTTATCCGTGGTACCTCACAGAATCCGGACGTGTTTTTCCAGGAGCGAGAAACTATCAACAATTTTTATGAAAAAGCTCCTGCCGTCTTTCAGCAAGTTATGGAACGTTTCCACAAGAAGATAGGGAGAAAATATGGGATCTTTGAGTATGTCGGCGATAAAGATGCGGAACGGGTAATAGTAATAATGGGTTCGGGCGCAGAGACGGTTCAGGAGACAGTAGAATATCTGAACCGTCAGGGCGAGAAAGTCGGATTGGTAAAGGTGAGGCTCTATCGCCCTTTTGATATGAAAGCTTTTGTGAATACTCTACCTCCCAGTGTGAAATCTCTCGCAGTGTTAGACCGCACCAAAGAGCCGGGAGCTGTAGGGGAACCTCTGTATATTGATGTACGTGCGGCAATGGGGGAAGCATTAGAGAAAAAAATTGCCCCCTTTGCTCAGTGGCCGCAGGTTTTAGGTGGTCGCTATGGTCTGGGTTCAAAAGAGTTTAACCCTGCCATGGTTAAAGCCGTATTTGACAATCTGTCTTCCCCAAAGCCTAAGAATCATTTTACCGTAGGTATTACCGATGATGTTAGCGGCACTAGCTTGGAAGTAGATGAAGAGTTTTCTACGGAAGATCCCCGAACTTATCGCTGTGTATTCTACGGTCTGGGTTCAGACGGGACCGTAGGAGCTAATAAAAACTCTATCAAAATAATTGGCAATTTAACTGACAATTATGTGCAGGGGTATTTTGTTTATGATTCTAAGAAGGCTGGTTCAAAAACAATATCCCACCTGCGTTTTGGCAAAAAACCTATTCACAGTACTTATTTGATTCAGAAAGCTAATTTTGTCGCCTGCCATAATTTTAGTTTTTTGGAGAAATACGATATATTTTCAGTAGCTGAAGAAGGAGCTACTTTTCTTTTAGCCAGCCCTTATTCTAAAGATGAAGTATGGAATAGAATTCCTTATGAGGCCCAGGAGCAAATTATTGCCAAGAAATTGCGTTTTTTTATCCTGCCCGCCTTTGATATTGCACGGGAGCTAGGACTCGGCTCGCGTATTAATATTATTATGCAGACAGCTTTCTTCAAGATAAGCGGTATTCTTCCTTTAGATAAAGCCGTAGAGGCAATTAAAGATTCTATCCGCAAGACTTACGGCAAGAAAGGGGAGAAGGTTGTAGATATGAATCTTAAGGCCGTCGATAGAGCCTTAGAGGCGATTGAAGAAATAAAAGTTCCTCCTAAGCCTGAGAGTAAAATAAATATGCCTCCGGTAGTGCCTCTTGAAGCGCCAGAATTTGTACGCGAGGTTACCGGTCCCATGATTGCGGGCAAGGGAGATAGTTTGCCTGTATCTAAATTTCCCGTAGATGGCACCTGGCCTACGGCTACTTCTCAGTACGAAAAACGCAATATTGCCCTGCAGATTCCAGAATGGGACGAAAAACTCTGTATTCAATGTGGTATGTGTAGTCTAGTTTGTTCTCATGCAGCGATTCGTATTAAGCTTTATGCGCGTGATTGGTTAGATAAAGCCCCCGCCGGTTTTAAATCTGCTCCTGCTAAAGGCAAAGGCTTGGAGAATTTTGTTTTTACAGTTCAGGTGGCGCCTGAGGATTGTACTGGTTGTGGCGTTTGTGTGGAAAACTGCCCTGCTTTAGAAAGAGATGCAGCAAAAAAACCTACCGGGAGAAAGGCTATTAATATGGTGCCGCAGCTGCCGCGTCGGCAGCAAGAGAAAGAAAACTTTTCTTTTTTCCTTTCCTTGCCTGATATGGAGGCAGGTAACCTTCCTTTCCCTTTAAATACAGTAAAAGGTTCACAGTTAATGCGGCCTTTGTTTGAATTCTCGGGGGCTTGTGCAGGATGTGGAGAGACTCCTTACGTAAAACTGCTTAGCCAGCTTTTCGGAGACAGGGCTTTAATTGCTAATGCTACGGGGTGTTCTTCTATTTATGGCGGAAATCTACCTACTACTCCTTATTGTAAAAATAGTCAAGGACGGGGGCCGGCTTGGTCTAATTCGCTTTTTGAAGATAATGCTGAGTTTGGATTTGGCATGCGCTTGGCGGTAGACCAGATTTCCGAAAGAGCCCGTAATCTTCTCAAAGAACTTAAGGAGAATGAGTTAAAGGAAAAAGCCAAGCTAATCGGTGATATTCTAACTGCGCCGCAAAAAACAGCTTCCGAGATAGAAGCACAAAGAAAAAGAGTGGCGGATTTAGGAGAAATTTTAAAAAACTCCCCTTCCTCTTTAGCCCAAGAACTGCGGGATATTATTGATTATCTGGTAGCAAAAAGTGTCTGGATTGTAGGAGGAGATGGCTGGGCGTATGATATAGGTTACGGCGGGCTGGATCATGTGATTGCCCAGAACAGAAACGTAAATATTCTGGTGCTGAATACAGAAGTATATTCTAATACGGGCGGGCAGATGTCTAAAGCGACTCCTATGGGAGCTATTGCTAAGTTTGCTGCTGCTGGTAAGCCTTTGTTTAATAAAGACTTAGGGTTTATGGCTGCTGCATACGGTAGCGCCTATGTGGCGCGGATTGCTTTGGGGGCAAATCCCAATCAGGCCATAAAAGCCTTTATGGAAGCTGAACAGTATGATGGACCTTCAATTATCATAGCCTACTCTCATTGTATAGCGCATGGCACCAACATGCTTAAGGGAATGGAACAGCAGAAAAAAGCGGTGGCCAGCGGGTTCTGGATTTTGTTCCGCTATAACCCTGACCTGGCAAAGGAAGGGAAGAATCCTCTCCAGCTTGATAGCAAACCCCCTTCTTTACCGGTAGAGGAGTATATATATAATGAAAACCGTTTTCGCGCTTTAACCCAGATGTATCCTCAAAGAGCCGCCTATTTTCTTAAAAAGATGCAGCAGGAAATTGAACGGCGTTTTAAGATATATGAATATCTTTCACAAATGGATTACAGCAGTTTTGTTTCTAAGGTTGGGGCACAAAAGTAAAGCAGAAACCTGACAAGAAAGGAGGAAGAATGGCTAAAGTAAGTATTGACAGATCTACCTGTGTAGGATGTGGATTGTGCGTTAATACTTGTCCTGATTGCTTCCAGCTTACCTCTGAAGGAGTAGCAGAAGTAACTAACAGCGAATGCTCAAGCTGCAACGTAGAGGAGATTGCCTCCCAGTGTCCGGTTAATGCTATTAAGGTAGAGTAGAGACAAAAAAGCGACTGTTTTTATATAGATTGGCCAAATAATCCTGAAGGGCAAGTTTTTGTTTGAAATTTAAAAGGCGTTGGCGGTATTTTTCTTTATCTTGCGAGAATTTTTTCTTGTCCACAGATACGAAATCTTCTACTTTTACGATAAATATACCCCGGCTGAGACTAAAATATCTTTTAATAATCTCACCGCGGCGTGTATGAAATATAGCCTCAAGCAGATCTTTATTTAATCCTATATCTTCGAGATAAGAATAATGGCCGAAATAAGGTGAGGTCTTAAGAGTGATAAATTTCTGTTGTTTGGTTGGCAAATGTTTAAGTAGTTTCTCTAAGGTGCCCGCTTTTTCTTGTTTTGCTATCTTAATAAGTTCGCGGGCAATTTCCTCTGCTTGTTGATGAGAGATATTTTCTAAATAAGCTTTTTTCACCTTGGCTTCACTCCCCTTAAAAGTGGGTAGATAGGCTTCCTGCCTGCCTACTCTTTTTATTATAACTACTTTATCTGCCGCCAGAGCCAAAGGTTTACTTGTTTGATTATCCGTAAGAGAGAAGGCAGCTTCGTTTATTTTCTTTACCCATCCTAAATTCTTTATGGGTTCTGAGAGAGAAAAATAATCGGAAGATTCTATTTTTAAGGCAAAAGCTTTAGCTATTTGTTCTAGACTGTACTTGCGTGATTTTCTTATGAATTTATATAGGGAGGCAAGTTGAGAGTTCGGTAGGATAATGTAGTTTATTTTGACTTTAGGAGGAACACGAAAGTTGTCTTTGTGTTTCTGAAAATAGGCACGTAGTTCTTTTTCTTGTGGGTTAAGAGTCTGAGCAATCTTGTTATAGTCTATAAGCAAATAAGATATTTTTGCCTTTTCATTTTCTTCACGGTAAAGTTTAAAGACCTCTTTATCTGTAACCTTAACCGCGGAACGTACTTTTTTAATTAATTTCTCTACCGCTATTGTATCTTTGAGAAAGCTCTCGAATCGGCTGGGAACAATACCAGCAGCTCTTAGACGGCTTAGATAGAATTGTTGGTTGAAGTGACCTTGGTGATTAAGTAAGGCAAGAGACCTTAATTTCTTCAGCAGCTCCTCGTCGCTTGCTTTAAGATTCTCTTTTTTAGCGGCCTGAGTCAGAAGTATTTGTTGCCAGGTGAGAGTCATTAGTTCCTGATTGGAAACTTTTCTGAGGAAATCGGATCCTGCGGTAAAGAACATTAGCATCTGAAAGTACTTTTCATAGTTACGGAAAGTTGAGACACTTATTTTATGTTTTCCAATTGTGCCGATATAGCGGCTGCGACTCTGCATAACAGAAGAGATACCCCAAAGAGCAAAAGCAGGCACAATTACTATTACCAGTGCCCACATTATTTTCTTGATGTCTTTCTGGCGTAACTTTCTCAGCATAAGTTTATCTGATTATGAAAATGCTTATACCATATAATTTTTTGCTTTACAACCTATTTTTCCAAATGTATAATTAGGCTCGCTTAATCCGAGAAAATATGTCTGAGAGAGTGTTAAAACTAGGTATTCCTAAAGGTAGCTTGCAAGAGGCTACTATAAAATTATTCCGCATGGCGGGTTTTGATATTCGGATTGCTTCCCGCTCCTATTTTCCTTCTATCGACGACAAAGAGATAAAGCCAGTACTCATCCGGGCGCAAGAAATGTCTCGCTATGTAGAAGAGGGGGTTTTGGATTGCGGTATTACGGGCGATGATTGGATAAGAGAAAGCAATTCCAAGGTATTGCGGCTAAGGGAGTTGGTTTATGCTAAAAATACTCTGCAACCGGTAAGGTGGGTGGTGGCGGTTAAGCAGGATTCTTCCCTCAGGAAAATAAAAGATTTGTCAGGGAAAAGAATTGCTACAGAGTTGGTAAGGGTTACTAAAGATTTTCTGAAGAAAAACAAAATAAAAGCCGAAGTCGAGTTCAGTTGGGGAGCTACGGAAGCTAAGGTTAGCTCCGGTCTGGTAGATGCTATTGTGGAGCTGACAGAGACAGGGTCTTCCTTACGCGCTAATCATTTGCGGGAAATAGCCACAGTTTGTTTTTCTACTACTCAGTTTATTGCTAACGCTCAGGCTTACCGCAATCAATGGAAGCGGAAGAAGATGGGATCAATTTTGCTTCTGCTGAGCGGCGCTATTGAAGCTGTAGGTAAAGTAGGCTTGAAGATGAATGTGAGAAGGAGGGATCTAGAAAAAATAGTTAGAAGGCTGCCGGCACTTAAGAATCCTACTGTAGCCTCTCTTAACGAGAAGGACTGGTTTGCCCTGGAGGTAATAATTTCCGAAAAGGAAGTTAAAGTACTTGTGCCTCAGTTGAAGAAGTTAGGAGCAGAAGGAATAGTCGAATATCCTTTAAATAAAGTTATCTATTAAAAAGTAGAATCAGAAAGGTGACCATATGCCTTGCGGAAGAAAGAAGAAACTCAAGAAAGTAAAACGCCATTGGTTTAGAAAAAGAAGAAAACAACAAAGACACAAGAATAAATAACAATTTATTCCGTTTTTTCAAGGCATAATGATAAAACGATTGTTAGCGGTTCTGTGGATAGGAGGTTTTTTTTTGTTTGTTGATAACAATGTTTGTTTATCCTAGGCCAGAGATACAGCTTATTTATATGCTTCGTATTTAAAAGGCGTTCTTTCGGATATTTATGGTAAGCCGCGCCGCGCTTTAGAAGAATATTTAAAGCTAAAACAAAAGGAGCAGGTTCCCGATATAGATTTAAGAGTGGCCATTGATTATATAAAAATTAGAAAATATTCTAATGCCGCAAATATTTTAGAAAGAATATGCCGCGATACCACAATTAATGCGGAAGCATATGTTCTTCTCTCTCTTACTTACGCCGCCTGGGGTAAGAAATTAAAAGCAGAAGCAGTTTATGAAGAATTTTTGCATCGTCTTTATGCTCTTTATCCTGAAAATATTAAAGTAGCCGAAGCTCTGGCGGCGTTACAGCTTAAAAAAGGCAACTTAGCTACGGCAGAAAAAATATATCTTTCCCTTCTGGCTAAAAATCAGAAAGCAGTGAGTGTTTATCTGGGGCTGGCTTATATATATGATGAAAAAAAGGAAATGTCGCGGGCGATAACATTGCTTAAGAAAGCATTAAGCAGAAATCCTGATAATCCCGAGCTTCTAAATTCTTTAGCTTATATATATGCAGAAGCAGGTATAAATCTGGATAAGGCAGAAGTTATGGTTAAGAAAGCACTAGAGAGAGAGCCAAATGCTGCGGCTTATTTAGATAGTTTAGGCTGGATATATTATCGGAAACAGGTATACGAACTTGCCCTTAAGTATCTAGAACAAGCCTCTAAACTTAGTGACGATCCTTTAATTAAGGAACATTTGGGAGATGTTCTTTATGCCTTAGGCCGCTATTCTCAGGCCATTCGTTGCTGGCGGCAGATTATAAATATAAAAGGTTTTCCTGCGGTACGTAGACAGGTATTGGAAGAAAAAATAAAACAGGCTCGCCATGAACAAAGAAAAAAATGACAAGGTGAAGATGCTGGCAGATAAATGCCAACAGATGCGGCGGCTAATCGTAAAGATGATAGCCGAGGCCGGAAGTGGTCATCCCGGTGGTTCTTTGTCTTGTGTGGAAATAATGGCTTGTTTGTATTTTGCCGTATTAAATCACCGGCCTCACCAACCTTACTGGTCACAACGAGATAGATTCCATCTTTCTAAAGGCCATGCTTGTCCTTGTTGGTATGCGGCTTTGAGCCTGAGTGGTTATTTTGAAGAGAAGGAGCTTTGGACTTTAAGAAAGTTTGGTTCCCTGCTTCAGGGTCATCCGGATCGTCGTACCCCGGGTGTAGATGTAGCTAGTGGTTCTCTGGGGCAAGGGCTTTCGGTTAGTATAGGCATGAGTTTAGCGGCTAAGATAGACCAGGAGGAGAGAAAAGTTTATTGTCTTCTGGGCGATGGAGAGTTAGAAGAAGGAAATGTGTGGGAAGCCGCAATGGCGGCGGCCCATTTTAAGTTAGATAATCTTTGCGCCATAGTGGATTATAACCGTTTTCAGATAGATGGAAGTGTGGAAAAAATTATGAATATAGAGCCTCTGGGGGATAAATGGAAAGCTTTTGGCTGGAAGGTGCGGGAGGTTGACGGGCATAATATAGAAGAATTATTAGAGGCTTTTGGGTCGTTTAAAACTACTAAAGGCAAGCCTACAGTTATAATTGCTCATACTATAAAGGGAAAAGGTGTCTCCTTCATGGAAAATGTAGTTGATTTCCATGGACGTGCTCCTACTAAAGCTGAGACAGAGAAAGCCTTAAAGGAGTTAGGAGAAGACTAATGGGTGAATTGGTTTACGCTCGCGATGTTTATGGACATACTCTGGTAGAACTGGGGAAGAAAGACGAACGTATAGTAGTCTTAGATGCTGACCTTTCTTCTTCTACTCGTACTAGTTTTTTTGCTAAAGAGTTTCCCCAGAGGTTCTTAAATTTAGGGGTAGCAGAGCAGAATATGATGGCTACGGCGGCGGGGCTAGCTGCTTGTGGCAAGATAGTATTTGTGTCTACTTTTTCTATGTTTGCTACGGCACGGGCTCTGGATCAAGTTAGGAATACTATTGCTTACAACAATTTTAATGTAAAAATAGTGGCAACGCATGGTGGTTTAACAGTAGGTGAAGATGGGGCATCGCACCAGGCCTTAGAGGATGTTGCTTTTATGCGCAGTATTCCTAATATGCGGGTAATAGTACCTGCGGATGCTCCGGAAGCCAAAGAAGCAGTGCTGGCTGCTTATCGAGAGGAGGGGCCGTTCTATATTCGACTGGGCCGTTCTAAGGTGGCTTCTTTAGAGAAGCGGGAAAAATTTGAATTAGGTAAAGGGTATATTTTGGCCGCCGGCGAAGATATAGCCATTGTGGCGTGTGGAATTATGGTGAAAGAAGCATTGCTGGCCCGTCAGATGCTAAGCGCAGAGGGAATAACTCCTTATGTAATAAATATACATACTGTTAAACCATTTGACAAAGATTTGATTGTAGAAGTAGCGAAGAAAGTTAAAGGATTTGTGGTCTGCGAGGAGCATTCAGTTACAGGTGGGTTAGGCTCTAGTGTGGCAGAGGCTTTAGCAGATTTACTACCTCGCCCTCTGCGTCGCATTGGGGTAAGAGACAAGTTTGGCCAGTCCGGCTCTCCCGCCCAATTGTTAGAAGCTTACGGATTAAAAGCAAACAATATTTCTGAGGCAGTGCGTTCTCTTCTTAAATGGAAAGTCTAACTATTCTCTCGCCAGCAAAAGTAAATCTGTATCTTAAAGTAATGCATAAAAGAAGAGATGGTTTCCATGATATTGTCAGTGTTATGGAGCGAATCTTTTTCTGTGATTGTTTAAAGATAACAGTTACTAAGAGAAAAGGGTTAAGTTTTAAGTGCAATTGGTCTTATTTGGAGAATGATAATAATCTGGTGATACGTGCTTTCAGGTTGCTGCGGAAAGAGATAAGACCTTCTTTTCCGGGAGGGATTAAAATTAGTCTTCGCAAACAGATTCCGGTTGGCTCAGGTTTAGGGGGAGCTTCCAGCAATGCGGCTAGTGTCCTACTCGGCCTGAATCGTCTACTTAATTTGGGATTAAGCAGAAAAAAGATGTTCTTGCTGGGGGCTAGATTAGGTTCTGATGTAAACTTTTTTATCTCTCAAGCAAGGTTTGCTCTGGTGAGAGGAAGAGGGGAGGAGGTATTTCCTATTGCTACAACATTCAGGTTTAGCCAGTATTTGATATTGATACCTGAACCTATTTCTACAGCCCGGATATACCACAGTTTTTCTCAAAAAGTCCGATTGACAAACTCTCTTGATAATGCTAAACTAATAACGTTTGCACTTAAACAGAAAGATATTTTTCTACTTAAGAGATTACTCTTTAATAATCTTACTCCTATGGCGATAGAAGCCTCAGCGCGACTGAGAAAGGTTTATAGCTTACTTAATCAAAGTGAAGGCGACTTTGTTCTGAGTGGAAGTGGTTCAAGCCTTGTATTCTTACCTGGTGCGGCTGATGCCGGTCTTAAAGAAACAATAGGAAAAATTGAGGGCCTGAGATTAAAAAAAGTTACAACTTTTTAAAAAGGAGGTTCTAGTGGAGATAACTGAGGTGAGAGTTTCTTTAAAGGATAACAACAGTAAAAAACTAAAAGCTTATGTGACGGTAACTTTTGATAATTCCTTTGTGGTAAGGAATATAAAAGTTATCGAGGGTAATTCCGGAATCTTTGTAGCTATGCCTACGAGGAAAGCGAAACAATTTTGTCCCCGTTGTGGAAAACGGATTGATATGGGAAGTAAATATTGTAGCTATTGTGGTAGCCAGTTGCCATTGGTTACTAAAGATAATGATAAGAATGCTCAGCAGATACATCAAGATATAGCACATCCTATAAATCAGGAGTTCCGTGATTATCTACAAAAGACAATACTAGAAGCTTATCAGAAAGAGAAAGAAGCGTCTAGATCCGGAAGTAATAATTCTTCTCTGGACACAACTACAGAGACGCACACTTAAATACGCTTCTCTCAGAGATAAGAAATAAGAAGGAGAAGGCAAAAGGGTGAGTTTTGCCCGGTGGTGTAATTGGTAACACACCAGAATTTGGATCTGGTTTTTGAGGTTCGAGTCCTCACCGGGCAGTTTTTATTTAATATCTTATGGTTAGAAAGTTAGAAGCGGTAATTTTAGCAGCAGGACGCAGCCGGCGTTTTAGGATGAATACGCCGAAGATAATTCAGGAAGTTTGCGGGCGGCCGCTAGTATACTATCTTATTAAACAATTAAAGAAGAAGAAATATATTAGTAAGGTAATTCTTGTCCTAGGATACAAAGCAGAAGCAATTAGGAAAGACCTGGAAAAATATTTTGGCGATTTACAGTTTGTCTGCCAGAAGCCTCTAAATGGAAGTGCCAGGGCGGTATTAGCAGCAAAGGATAAAGTGGCCATAAACTCTTCTGATATTCTAGTGCTTTATGGCGATACTTTATTGCTAGATGATAAAATAGTTGACAGATTATATCGCTATCATATAAAAGAAAACAATTACGCTACCTTTATAAGCTGTTATACTGATACACCTCACGATTTAGGCCGCGTAATTCTATCAGAGAGAGGACAATTCGTGGCTATTAAGGAGAATAAAGACTTAACACGGCGAGAGAAGCATATTTCAGATATCAATGCCGGTATATATATATTTAACAAGAGAGGACTTTTTAAGACCTTGCCTCAGGTAAGAAAAAATACCCGCAAGAATGAATACTTCCTTACAGATGTACTGGGAATTATGAAAAAGGAAGGCCTGAAGATAGGAGTATTGCAACTAAAGAGTTGTAGAGATATATTTCTAATTAACCGCCAGAAAGAAATTATAGAGGCAGAAAAACTATTGTGTAACAAGGTGCAGAGGAGACTGATAGAAAAAGGAGTAAGAATTATTGATCCTCATTCTACTTTTATTTACCCTGAAGTAAATATTGGTCATGATACTATAATTTATCCCTTTACCTTTATAGAGAATAATGTTAAAATTGGCAAATATTGCCGCATAGGGCCATTTGCTCATATAAGGGCTTTTACCCAGATAAAAGATAAGACAGAGGTAGGTAATTTTAGCGAGATAGTGCGTTCATCTTTAGGTCGTGAGGTAAAAATGAAACATTTTAGTTATATTGGCGATACTTATGTAGAAGATAAAGTTAATGTGGGGGCCGGGAGCGTCGTAGCCAATTATGACGGCAAGCATAAACATAAGAGTTATATTGGCAAAAGTGCCTTTATCGGCTCGAATTCTACGCTGGTGGCGCCGGTAAAGGTGGGTAAATCTAGTGTCACAGGGGCGGGAAGTGTAGTGCGCAAAAGGGTGCCACCTTATACCGTAGTAGTAGGGGTACCAGCAAAAATATTAAGGAGAAAGAAATGAACAAGGAAGTGGCTCTTTTTTGTGGGAATGCCAATGTGGCTTTAGCCAAAGCTATTGCTAAATATCTCAAGATTCCTCTTTCCGATGCTTTAGTCTCCCGTTTTAGCGATGGTGAAGTAAGAGTAAAGATAAAAGAAAATGTGCGGGGCAAAGATGTATTTGTAGTACAACCTACCTGCACGCCTGTAAATGACAATTTGATGGAGCTTTTGGTTATGATGGATGCTCTAAAGCGGGCTTCGGCTAAACGGATAACCGCCGTAATACCCTATTTTGGCTATGCACGTCAGGATAGAAAAGACCAGCCGCGCGTTCCTATTAGCGCAAAACTAGTTGCTAATCTCCTGGTGGTATCGGGTGCGAGCCGAGTTCTCACTGTAGATCTGCATGCCGGTCAAATTCAGGGATTTTTTGATATTCCCCTGGATAATCTGTATGCTATAAATATTTTTATAGATACACTAAGAAAGATGATTAGACCCAAAAAAACGGTAGTAGTTTCGCCAGATGTCGGTGGCATAAAGATGGCCCGTGGTTATGCCAAACGCCTGGGGACGTCTCTGGCTATAATTGACAAACGCCGCAATTCTCCTGAGTCAACCGAGGTTATGCATATTCTGGGTGAAGTTAAGGGTAAAGATGCGGTTTTGGTAGATGATATCATAGCCACGGGAGGTTCTTTGGTAGAAGCAGCCACAGCTTTAAAGAAGGAGGGGGCAAGAAATATCTATGCGGCTATCACGCACGGAGTGCTTTCGGCTAATGCTATAGAGAGAATTAGCCATTCGGCGATCTCTCAGCTCTTGATAACTAATAGTATTCCTCTTGCCAGAGAGAAAAAAATATCTAAAATAAAAGTCTTAAATATGGCGCCTCTTTTGGCTGAAGCCATAAAAAGGATTCATTTTGAACGCTCGATAAGTATACTGTTTGACTATGCAGATTAGGAGGTAGAAGTGGAAAGACTTACAGTTGTAGCCGAAGAAAGAAGCTCTCAGGAAAGTCCAAACTTTTTACGGCAAAAAGGGTATATTCCCGCTGTAGTTTATAGCAAGGATTTTAATCTACTTATTAAAATCACTAAAGATAAACTCAACTTCCTTCTAAGCCACGCTTTTTCTGAGAACAAAATTATAGATTTGGATATAAAAGACAAAGAAACCTTTCCGGTGCTATTGAAGGAATTGCAACGACATCCTCTAACGGAAGAAGTTATCCATTGCGATTTTCTCAGAGTATCTATGGATAAAAAGATAAAAGTTAATATTCCTCTTTCTATCCAAGGAGAAGCTAAAGGAGTAAAGGAAGGGGGAGTTTTAGAAGTATTTTTGCATGAGATAGAAGTAGAATGTTTGCCGCAGGATATTCCTTCCCAAATCGAGGTAGATATTTCAAAACTGGAGATAGGGAAATCAGTTCATATTCGTGATATTAATCTTCCTCCTAAGGTAAAATCTCTGGCGGCAGCAGAAGAGGTGGTGTTAAGTATAGTTTCACCGCAAAAAGAAGAAGAGACAGAAACAGAGACGGAGGAAGCTGCCCCAGAACCAGAGGTAATAAAAGAAAAACCTAAGACAGAAGAGGAGAAGCAAGGTTGAAAATGATAGTAGGGTTAGGCAATGTGGGGCGGCAATACAGAAATACGCGACACAATATTGGCTTTATGGTGGCAGAAGAATTGGCGCAGCGTTTCAATATAAAATTCCGCCGTAATTTGTGGTTAAGAGCTAAAATAGCAAGATTTTTTAGTCCCGAAGGTAAAAAAGAAGTTTTAATAATTTGCCCTTCTACCTATATAAATCTTTCTGGGAAAAGCATCAGGAGGGCAAAAGATAAATTTTCCTTGCCTTTAGAAAATTTATTGGTAATATGTGATGACGTAAATCTCCCTTTTGGTAAACTACGTTTACGGCCCAAAGGGGGCGATGGTGGGCATAAAGGATTACTTTCTTTGATTAAAGAGCTAGAGGATGACAATTTTAATCGTTTGCGTATAGGAGTAGGTAAGTCAGAAGATAAATCTTTAGAGCAGTACGTATTGGAAGAATTTTCTCCCTCAGAACAGAAAGAACTGGGGAAAATAATTGAAAAAGCAGAAGATATAGTTCTGAGTTGGGTGGAGCAGGGCGTGGATAAAACGATGAATAGGTTTAATTAAGTATGGGAGACGAAAATATCAATAGGTACGAATTGATGATTGCTGTAAGGCCGGATTTATCTCCTACTGATTATACTCAGATAGAGGATAGTTTTCGAGAAGTAGTGGAGAAACATCGAGGTAAGGTTTCTGATTGGCAGATATGGGCTGAGAAAAGAAGCCTTGCTTACCCTCTTCATACCAGAGGCGCTAAGAAAATGAGATTTAATGAGGCTACATATATATTGGTTAACCTTAGTCTCAGTGCGCAGGAGTTGTCGCGGCTCAAATATACTTTGGATTTAGACGAAAGGGTTCTTCGTTTTTTGATAACAAGGAAGAAAAAAAGGAGCAATAATGGCAGATTTAAATAAGGTTTTTCTTATTGGCAACTTAACCCGCGATCCAGAACTTAGATATACCCCACAAGGTTCAGCGGTTGCTACCTTGCGTATAGCTGCCAACCGCCGCTTTCGCGATAAAAGTGGCGAAATTAAGAAAGATGCTTGTTTTGTGAATGTGGTAGTTTGGGGCAATCTGGCCGAAGTTTGTAATCAGTATTTACAGAAGGGAAAGTCGGTTTTTGTGGAGGGGAACCTTCAATCGAGGAGTTGGCAGGATCAGGAAGGCAAAAATCGTTCCACCATTGAGGTAAGAGCTGAAAGAGTACAGTTCCTTTCTCCGCGCGAGAGTGTGCCTGAGGTAGATTTAGGTCCTTCGCCGGCAGAAGAGGAAAGTACGGGAGAAATATCTTCAGGAGAAAATTGATAAATAATGAAGACAGGTCAAAGAACAGAAAAGAAGAAAAACACTCGTAGGCGGGGGCATAATGCCATAAGTGTGAAAAAATTCTGCCGTTTCTGTAAAGACAATATAGAGATTGATTACAAAGATATTAATTTATTATCCCGCTTTATCAATAATAAAGGTAAAATAACTTCTCGCCGCGCTAATGGTAACTGCGCCAAACATCAAAGGCAAATAGCTAAAGCCATAAAAAGAGCAAGATTCTTAGCACTCTTACCCTATATCCCTAGGTAAAATGAAAGTAATATTGCTGAAAGATATCAAAAAATTAGGTCAAGCCGGTGATATTGTTGAGGTTAAAAGAGGTTATGCCCGAAACTTTCTTATTCCTAATGCTTTAGCTTTAGGATATACCAAAGATAATCTGCGTTTGTTTCAGAACCGCAGGAAGAAGGAAGAAGCCGAGCGGGAGAAAGCACGGGCTAAAGCACAAAGTTTAGCTGCGGCACTTTCTAAGCTTTCTCTTACCATTCCCCAAAGAGTGAAGAACGAAGAGGAAATATATGGCTCTGTGACTAAAACAATGATTGCCCAGGCACTTAGAGAGGAAGGATATGATATAGCGGAAGATAGAATTGTTCTAGATGAGCCAATAAAGAAATTAGGTATTTTCACTCTGAAAGTTAATCTCTTTCCCGATGTTGTAGGAGAAGTCAAGGTATGGGTAGTAAAGAAGTAACCCCTCTTTCTGCACTAGATAAAATCCCACCCCAGAATTTAGAAGCAGAGCAGGCAACTTTAGGAGCAATGCTGCTTAATGAGAATATTATTCCGGAAGTGTTGGAAGTACTGGATGAGACGTTTTTTTACAAAGAGGCTCACCGGGAGATATTTCAAGCGATTGTAGATCTATTTCAGCGTCATACCAATGTAGATATAGTAACGGTAGGAGACGAGTTGAAAAGGCGGGGTAAGATTGAGGCAATAGGAGGGGTTGTATATCTGACTTATTTAGTAGATAATGTCCCCTCAGTAGCTAATGCTTTGGCCTATGCCAAGATAGTAAAAGAAAAGGGAATTTTGCGAGCCTTGATAAATTCTTCTTTCAATATTCTTAACTTGGCTTATGAGGGAGGAGAAGAGATCTCGGCTATTTTAGATAAGGCAGAAAGATTGATTTTTGAAATTAGTGACCGTAAGATAGAAGGCGGTTATGTGCACATTAAAGAGATAATAAAAGATAGTATAGAAATGATAGACGCTCTTTATCAAAAAAAGAGTCATATTACGGGTATACCTACAGGTTTTAAAGATTTTGACGTAAGGACTTCTGGCTTGCAAGCAGGGGATCTCGTAGTAGTAGCTGGCCGTCCCTCTATGGGTAAGAGCGCTTTTGTTAGCTGCATTGCCGAGCATGTAGCAGTAGAAGAAAAAAAAGGGGTAGGTTTTTTTAGTTTAGAGATGTCTAAGGAACAATTGGCTCAGCGGCTCCTTTGTGCTCATGCTAAAGTAGATGCTCATAAGGTAAGGACAGGCTACCTTTCCACTTCCGAATGGCCCCTGCTAACTGCGGCCGCGGGACGACTTTCAGAAGCACCTCTCTATATTGATGATACACCAGCTATGAGCATTTTTGAGTTGAGAGCCAAAGCCAGACGTCTTAAGGCTCATCATGATATTTCTTTAGTAATTGTAGATTATCTACAACTTCTGCGAGGCAGAGGGCGTTTTGAAAGCCGCCAGCAGGAAATTTCTGATGTTTCCCGTTCTCTTAAGGCCTTAGCCAAAGAAATAAATACGCCGGTTATTGCGGTTAGCCAGCTTTCGCGGGCGGTAGAAGCTCGTACTGATCACCGTCCTCAGCTTTCTGATTTAAGGGAGTCCGGTGCCATTGAACAAGATGCGGATTTAGTAGTTTTACTTTTGCGGGAGGAGTATTATAATCCCACCGAAGACAATAGAGGCCTGGCTGAAATTATTATTGCTAAACAGCGTAATGGTCCTACAGGGAGCCTCTTCTTGGGGTTTGCCCACGAGTATATGAAGTTTTTTGACTTAGCCAAGATTAAAGAAGATTGACTTTTAAAGACAACTCTCCTATAATGAAAAGAATGAGCTATAGAAGGTGGTTGTTAGCTTTGGTCTTTGTGGGGTTTTGCAGCCTAGTGCAAGCAGATTCTACGTCTACTTCTTCTGTAATTGGCAAGATTACAATTAGCGGTAATAAAAACATCAGTAAAGAGAAGATTGCCACTCAGATAAAAAGTCGTCCCGGCCAGACTTATTACCGTGCTTCCGTTAACGAGGATATAAAAAAAATATATTCTTTAGGGTATTTTAAAAATATTGAGGCGGAAACAAAGACTTTGCCTACAGGAGAGCTAGAGGTCATATATAAGGTAGAAGAGAAACCTCTGGTAAAACAGTTAATTATTAAGGGTAATCGCAGAATTAGAAAGAAAAAGATAGAAGACGCTCTAGGGATAAAGGAAGGTGGTTTTTTTGACGAGTTTGCTTTAAAAGAGGCCCAGCGGACCATTAAGGATATGTATATTCAAAAGGGATATTCTCAGGCAGAAGTTAGTTACCGGGTTGATCTTGACAAGGCAGCTAATAAGGCTGTAGTGGAATTTGATATAAGGGAAGAGAAGCCTTTTCGGGTTAAGAAAGTTATTATTTTGGGGAACCTGAGTTTTTCTGATAAAAGAATCATTAAATTGATGAAGACGCGGCCAGCTTGGCTCCTGCGGAGAGGAGTGTTCAAAGTAGATACCCTCAAAGATGATATTGAGCGAATAACCGACTTTTACCAGACACAGGGTTTTAGCGACGTAAAAGTTGGTTACAAAATAGATAGAGACTTGCACAGAGGTTTTGTTTTTGTGACTATCAATATCAACGAAGGCCAAAAATATTTTATTGGCAGTGTTAATATTGAGGGCAATAAGAATGTATCTTTGGCTGATATAAGAAAGGCCTTAAAAGTTAAACCAGGCAGTGTCTATAATAAAAATTTGATAAAAGCGCAGGCTTTTGATATTCAGCAAGTCTATTTTGATCGAGGCTATATCTTCGCTCGCATTGTGCCTCTTTCGGCAGTTGATCCAGCTACTCACAAAGTAGATGTTACCTATAAGATAAAGGAAAATGACGTAGCATATGTAGAGAGAATAAAGATAACGGGCAATACTAAGACTAAAGATAAAGTTATCCGGCGCCAGCTGCGTATCAGACCAGGAGATAAATTCTCCGGTGAAAAGATAAGACGGTCTCGAAAGAGGTTGCAAAATTTAGGTATCTTTGAAGATATTAGTTTCGACGATGAACCTACAGAAACTCCTAATCATGAGAATTTAGTAGTCAAAGTAAAAGAGGCCAAAACAGGTAGTTTGAGTTTCGGAGGCGGTTATAGTTCGGTAGATGCGTTTGTAGGGTTTATTGAATTGCAACAGAAAAACTTCGACTGGACCAATTTCCCTACCTTCACGGGGGGCGGACAGAATCTTAGTTTCTATATGCAGACAGGTTCTACTACAGAAGAGTATGTGCTTAGTTTTACTAATCCTTGGATTTTTGATAGGCCCATATCTTTTGGTTTTGATGCTTATCGTAAAGAACACGATCGTGAAGAAGACTCTGGATATGGATATGACGAGACGCGTAAAGGAGGCAGAATTCGTTTTGGTAAAGAGTTTAATGATGATTTGGGAGGTACGATTGCGTATCGATTTGAAACTGTAGATATATCTGATGTCGCCGATGATGCCAGTAGTGAGTTAAAAAGGGAGATTGGTAGCAATGATATTAGTAGTTTGGAATTTTCTTTGGATTATGATACGCGTGACACTCGAGGATTTACTCATAAGGGTATATTATTTTCTAATTCTTTTGAGTTAGCTGGTGATTATTTAGGTGGCGATAAGGATTTTGTTAAGCTATATTCCCGGCTCAGTAAATATTTCCCTTTTCCTAAAGATGCGGTAGTTGAGGCAAAAGTAAGGGCAGGTTTTGCCAAAGCCATTGGCGATTCAGACTATGTTCCTATATATGAACGTTTTTTTGCTGGCGGCGCCTATACCATAAGAGGTTACGAAGAAAGAGCTGTAGGGCCGGTGGATCCTTCTAATGGCGACCCTTTAGGCGGAGAAGCTCTTTTTATTGCTAATGTGGAATATACTTATCCTTTAGGTGATTATTTGCGCTTAGCCGCGTTTTTTGATACGGGAAATGTGTGGAGAAAATATAACGACTTTCTTAGTGGCAGTCTTAAATCAGGTATTGGTTTTGGTATCAGAGTAAAAACACCTCTAGGTCCTATTAAGGTAGACTACGGCATACCTTTAAATAAAGCGCAAGGAGAAGAAAGTAAAGAAAGTGGACGTTTTCATTTCAGTATGAGTAACCAGTTTTAAAGAAGGAGGGAAGAAGTGAAAAAGGTTAGTCTTCTGGCAATAATGATAGGGGTGTGGTTTGGTGCTAATTTAGCGTTAGCTAACAGCGAGTCATTGATATACGTGGATTTGTTTAAAATCTTTAATAATTATCAGAAAACAGCTGATTATGATAAGACTCTTCAAACCGAACAAAAGAAAAAACAGGAAGGGCTTTCTACTTATAAAAAAGAGATAGAAAAAATGCGCCAGCAGATGAAACTTCTGAAGAGTAAAGAACAGGAGTCTAAACGTAAAGAGATAGAAAAGAAAGCAGAGGAATATAATTTTAAAAGGCAACAAGCTTTTCTGGATTTACGTAAAGAGCGCGACGAGAAGATGAAGGAAATATTAGGCGACATTACCAAGGCGGTAGAAAAGTATGCTAAAGCTCACAAGATAAGAGTAGTTTTGAAAAAAGCGGGTCTGATTTATGGTGATAGCAGTTTGGATAAAACAGAGGATATTCTCAAGATACTTAATAGCAAGTATAAAAAGAAATGAAGTTTACTCTGTCTGAGATAGCTAAGTTAGTAAGAGGGACTGTGGTAGGAGATGCTACTATAGTAATTAGTGGCATCTCGGGGATTAAAGAGGCTCGCCGGGGTGATATTACTTTCTTGGCTAATCCTAAATATCTCTCCCTGGCCAAAACTACTAAAGCTTCAGCTATTATTACTTCATTGGAGGTGAATGGCGATATCAAAAAACCCTTGATTAAGACAGATAATCCTTCTTTAGCTTTCGCCAAAGTGGTCTCACTCGTAGCCCCTAATAGCATTCAATGTCCTCAAGGTATTCATCCCACGGCTCTTATCGCAGAAGAAGTAAAACTAGGAGAAAACGTAGCTATTGGTCCTTATACTATTATTGAGAAGGGTGCTGTAATAGGTAAGGGAGCTATAATTTATGGTGGTTGCTATATTGGACATTATTCTCGTGTGGGTGATAATACTCTTATTTATCCTCATGTGTCTATTCGAGAAAGAGTAGAAATCGGCAAGCGAGTCATTATTCATTCAGGTACAGTCATAGGTTCAGACGGATTTGGTTTTGCTACCGTCAAAGGAGTACAGAAGAAAATTCCCCAGATTGGGACGGTAGTAATTGAGGATGATGTAGAGATTGGAGCTAATGTGACTATTGACCGGGCTCGCTTTGACAAAACTATAATTGGCCGTGGTACTAAGATAGACAATCTGGTGCAAATTGCTCATAATGTAATTGTAGGGGAAAACTCTATTATTGTAGCTCAAGCAGGAATCTCGGGCAGTACGGTTATTGGTAATGGAACAATTTTAGCGGGTCAGGCAGGCATAGTGGGACATATTCAAATTGGTGAGGGAGCTATTGTTGCGGCTCAAGCCGGCGTGACAAAGTCGGTCCCTCCTAATACAAAGGTTTCTGGTTATCCTGCCAAGCCGCATGAAGTAGCCAAGCGAGTTAATGCCTGTGTACAAAGACTTCCTTTTCTTTACAAAAGAGTTAAAGAATTGGAAGCAGAATTAGAAAAATTAAAACAGATACTAGCACAATATGGAAAAACAGAAGACACTCAAAGCCAAAGTTAGTTTTGAGGGAATTGGTCTTCATACGGGGGATAGGGTCGGAATTACTATTAGCCCGGCTCCGCCTAATACAGGAATAATTTTTGTTAAAGAGAAAGAAGGCAATAAATCTTTCATAAAGGCTGACTTTTATTCTGTGTTAGATCCCTCTGTTTTCCCGCGCCGTACCTCTGTAGGAGAGGAGGGAAATGAAATACATACCATAGAACATTTGATGGCTGCCTTTTCTCTTCTCGGGGTTGATAACGCTCAAATCGATATTAATGGCAGCGAAGTTCCAGGTATGGATGGTAGTGCCAAAGACTTTATTGAAGGGATGCGAAAGGCGGGCTTAGAGGAGCAGAATGCGCCGCGTAATTATATTGTGGTAAGAGAACCTCTCTGGGTAGATGAAGGAGGAGCAACACTAGTATTATTACCAGCGCCTCATTTTAGAGTTTCTTACACTCTTAGCTATAATAGTGAGGTAATCGGCTCTCAGTTCTTTGACGGCGTTATTGATTCTGTACCAGAGGCAACCAATATCCACTTAGCCCGTACTTTTTGTTTAGAAGATGAAGTAAAACCTCTGGTAGATATGGGGTTAGGTAAAGGTGCTAATTACCAGAATACTTTGGTTATTTCCCAAAGGGGCATAGTAAGAAATAGTACACGGGTAGAAAATGAATTTGTCCGTCATAAAGTTTTAGACCTGATTGGCGACTTGTATTTAGCCGGTCCTATAAAAGCGCACGTTGTTGCTTTAAGAAGCGGGCACAATCTCAATATCAAACTTCTTTATAAACTGCGCCGCTATAAAGAGAGACTTTCTTCTAGCGGCGTAGGCAATCAGCAGGGGGTATATCCGGCCGGAGAGGTGATTGAGATAAATGAAATAATGAATATCTTACCTCATCGTTATCCTTTTCTCCTTGTAGATAGGATAATCCATATGGAAAAAGGCAAAAAGGCCATAGGGATAAAGAATGTGACTATCAATGACTATTTTTTTCAGGGTCATTTTCCTCAGAAACCCATAATGCCTGGGGTGCTTATTATTGAAGCTATGGCGCAGGTAGGAGGGGTACTTATGTTGGCTCAGGCTGAAAATAGAGGCAAACTTGCCTATTTTTTGGCCGCAGACAAAGTAAAATTTCGTAGGACAGTGGTTCCGGGTGACCAATTAGTTTTAGAAGTAGTTAGCGGTAAGATAAAATCAAAGACTGGTCAAGTTCACACACGAGCTTTAGTCGGAGGCAGTGTAGTCGCTGAAGCAGATTTGAGGTTTGCTTTGGTGGATAAATAGCCTTCCTATGCCAACTGATATTCATCCCCAAGCTATTGTAGCAAAAGAAGCAGTTCTGGACGAAGGTGTCAGTGTAGGTCCCTTTAGTGTAATTGAGGACAAAGTCAGGATAGGCCAGGGGACTTTTATTGGCCCCGGTGTGTTAATCAGCGGCCACACCACTATTGGTCAGAATTGTCGTATATACAAAGGAGCAGTTATTGGTAGCCCTCCCCAGGACTTAAAATACAAAGGAGAGAAAAGTTTCTTAGTAATTGGTAATAATAATATAATTCGAGAATTTGTTACCGTGAATCCTGGTACCGAAGAAGGTTCTTATACTCGCTTAGGAGATAATAATCTGATAATGGCTTATTCACATATAGCTCATAATTGTTCTATTGGCAACGGTTGTATTTTAGCTAACGGAGCTACACTGGCAGGCCATGTTAGCCTGGAGGACCGCGTAGTTATTGGAGGTCTTGTGGCTATTCATCAGTTTTGCCGTCTAGGTATGCTTTCTATTGTAGGAGGATGTTCTAAAGTAGTTCAGGATATTCCTCCTTTTGCTCTCGCCGATGGCCATCCTGCTAAAGTAAGAGGTATTAATATTACGGGATTAAAACGGGCCGGATTCAGACGGGAAAAAGTGGTGCTTCTGCGAAAAATATTTAAAGTTCTTTTCTTTGAGGGGCATACTCTTGATGCCGCTTTGGAAATAGTAAAACGTTCTTTTACTGTTTCCGAAGAAGTAGAGATTATGCAAAAGTTTATTACATTGTCTCAGCGAGGTATTGCTAAATGAAGCTTGCTCTTATTGCGGGCAACCGTCGTCTTCCCCTTCTCTTTGCCGCTGCTGCCAAGAAACATAATCCTAAACTGGAACTAATAATAGTCGCCTTTAAAGGTGAGACAGATCCTCGCCTTAGCCGCTTCTCGAGAAAGACTTACTGGTTTAAGGTGGGATGTTTAGAAGAGATAATAAGCGTCTTAAAGCAAGAAAGAATTAATGAAGCAGTTATGATAGGCCAGATCTCTCCCTGGCGTCTTTTTGCCTCCCGCCGCTATTGGGATAGGAAAATGTTTGAGGTTTACAAAGAGGTAGATGACTTTCGTTCCCACAGTATATTCAGCCGTGTTATTAAGGAAATAGAAAGGGAGGGTATAAAATTTATTAGTTCGGCTTCTTATCTGGAAGATTATTTGGCAGAGGAAGGCATAGGAGGGAGAGAGATAATTTCGGATAAAGTTAAGAAAGATATAGAAATAGGGTTTAATTTAGGCCGGCAGATAGTTGATTTCGATGTGGGGCAAACTCTTATTGTAAAAAACCGCGCCGTAGTGGCAGTAGAAGCGCTGGAGGGAACCGACAATGCTATAAAACGCGCGGCGCGTATATGCGGCGAGGGCTTTAGTATGGTAAAACTCTCCCGCCATGGACATGATGTACGTTTTGATTTGCCGGTAATCGGTATTGATACCATAAAACTCCTGGCAAGAAAGAAAGCTGCCGCCGTAGTTTTAGAAGCAGGCAAAGTTATTATTATTGATAAACCCAAGGTTTTATCTCTAGCTCGCCGTTGGGGCATAACGGTGGTAGGCCTGAGAAGAGAATCAGAAATTAAAGATTTATTTCGTAGCTAAGGCTTTTGCCCCCATAGCTCAACTGGATAGAGCTACTGGCTTCGAACCAGTAGGTTGGCTGTTCGAATCAGCCTGGGGGCAGATGCTTTAGGGATGGATCTTATCTCAGCGGAAAGAGAAGCTTCTCAGATAGCCTGCCGTGTTCTTGATAAAATTCTTAAAAGACAATAGCGTGGTTTTGGAAGTTGGCTGCGGTGAGGGAGGATTTTTGCAGCAGCTTTGCTGTGATTACCTTCAGAAAAGAATTAAATGTATAGGGGTTGATCCCTTTGTTTCGTTGTCTTCGAGAAAATGCGGTGTTGATTTCACTCTTTGAAGGCAGAAGAAAGAACCTTCTCTCTGAGCGTTTCGATATAATTTTACTATTATGAGCTTGCATCATTTTAATAATAAGGATTTATTTATCGCTCAAGTAGCCAGTGTCTAAAAAAAGAAGGAGTAATTATTATTGTAGACTGGCATAAAGAGGTTGATGCAGGAATGAATGAAAAGTATTTTTCTCTTAAAAAGGAAAACTGTTATCATTTCTGTTTTCTTCTGGCAGGAAAGAGAAGGAGTGATTAATATGCCGGGAGTGGGAGTCGAACCCACATGGCCTTGCGGCCACCGGTTTTTGAGACCGGCGCGTCTGCCAGTTCCGCCATCCCGGCGACAACATTATCTTAAACAAGACTTAATCTAAAAGAACAGCGTTTATCTCTACGCCAGAAACGCGGGCAATGTAATAATAGGCTTGCCTGCGGCAAGAACATTGTCCGCCATCCCGGCAACGGCGTCTATCTTCAAATAAGACTTAATCTTAAAGAACAACGTTTATCTCTCAGCCAGACTTGCGGGCAAAAGAAATATACATCTGCTTCGCAGATACTTCTGTCCGCCATCCCAGCGATAACATCTGTCTTCAAATAAGACTTAATTTAAAAGAACAACGTATATTTCTCCGCAACATTCGCGGGCAATAGAGAAACATTGCCTCCTGATAAGACTGCCTGCTTTTGCTACAGATGCGCTGCTTGAATCAACACCAATTTCCTTTCAAAGTAATTGGAGCAATAAATCATAACATCATTAATTTTCTTTGTCAATTGACAATCATAGCCGACAATGGTAATATTAGATTTTATTATGGGGCTGTAGCTCAGCTGGGAGAGCACTACGCTGGCAGCGTAGGGGTCAGGGGTTCAAATCCCCTCAGCTCCAAAAGTATCTCTATAAAAATTTATCCCTGATGTCTTACCCATGGTATTTAACCTGCCGGTCAATTTTATATGAAGTTGGGAGTTAGAAAGACAATAAAAGAGATTAAAGATTATGGGAAATACTACCTTGTTCAAAGTCTGCTTGCTTCTCTTGTTATAGGGATAGCTCTTTTGATTTCGGGCATGCATCATCTGGTTATTGTAGCTTCTATTGGTTCAACCGCTTTTATTGTTTTTATGACGCCTCAGAAGCGTATAGCTCGCCCTAAAAATATTATTGGTGGTCACTTAATTGGTTTTTTCTCGGGCGCCTTTTGTGCTTTCTTTGTTCCTCCTCATTCTGAATCAGTAGTTATGTATGCACTAGCTGTAGGCATATCAATGTTTTTTATGGCTCTTACTGATACCCGCCATCCACCGGCTTCCGGGACAGCTCTGGGAATAGCAATATCGGGATTCTCCTGGGATGTATTCTTTTGTCTTTTAATAGGAGTGGTAGCACTCTCTTTGGCTCATGTTCTTTTTCGTAATGTTATAAAAGATTTTTCCCAATGAAACATCTAAAGGTGGCACCAGGGATCCGGGAAAGAGAAAAATATAAAAAATAACTATTTTCTTGACAAAAACATTATTTTGACTATACTAAATGCACCTTTAATCGTGCCCTGTGAGGCCGAAAGGAGAGAAATATGAAAAAATATAAAAAATTGTTTTCCCACTTTTGCGGTGGGTTTTTTTATAGCTACTTGCATAACAATGGGTTACAAACGTAAAGCCTTAATCCTCAATAAAGACGATTTTCATAAAACTCTGCGCCGTATTGCTCATCAGATAATTGAAGGAGTTCCCCAAGTAAGTAAGATTTGCCTGATAGGGATACAACGCCGCGGCGTGAATCTGGCTTATCGTTTGAAAAGAATAATAGATAGCCTGGAAAAAGTAGATATTCCCTTAGGAACCATAGACATAACTCTTTATCGCGATGACTTAACCGCCATTGGTCCTAATCCCGAGGTGAGAAGTACTAAAATTGATTTTGCTCTGGACGGAAAAATAGTGATTCTTGTAGACGATGTTTTATTTACGGGTCGCAGCGCACGAGCGGCTTTAGATGCTCTTATGGATTTCGGCCGTCCAGAAGCAGTGAAACTAGTAGTGTTAGTAGACCGCGGCCATCGTCAGTTGCCCATTCGGGCCGATTTCATAGGCAAGAATATTCCTACTTCTCTCCAGGAAGAGGTGGCGGTGAAAGTAGAGGAAATAGACGGTAAGGATGAAGTAGTTATCTGGGAGAAAGATTAATTATGTGGCAGCGGAGGCATCTTTTAGGTTTGAAAGATTTAGACAAGAAAGACATAGAATTAATTCTGGGACAGGCAGAATATTTTCGCGAGATTCCTCGGCGTCAGATAAAGAAGGTTCCTTCTCTGCGCGGTAAGACGGTGGTAAATTTATTCTTTGAGCCTTCTACCCGCACACGCATCTCTTTTGAATTAGCTGCTAAACGCTTGAGTGCAGACGTCATTAACTTTTCTTCTTCTGCTAGCAGCATCCAGAAAGGCGAGAGTATTCTGGATACTTTGAAAAATATGGAAGCCTATGCTGTAGATATATTTGTTATCCGTCATAGTTTCTCAGCTGCTTCTGTATATTTGGCACAACGTACAAAAGCCTGTGTAGTTAACGCCGGCGACGGGGCTAACGAACATCCTACGCAGGCACTTTTAGATATGTTCACGGTAAAACAGCGCCTGAAGAAACTGACAGGGCTAAAGGTAGTTGTTGTAGGTGATATTGCTTATTCCCGTGTAGCCCGTTCTAATATCTGGGGATTTAGCCATATGGGATGTGAAGTATGGCTTTGTGCTCCCCCTACGCTTTTAGGCCGGGATTTTTCTGCCTTGCCGGTAAGAATTACCTATGATCTCAGAAAGGCAGTGAAAGAAGCAGATGTAATAATTATGCTGCGCCTGCAAAACGAGCGTCAGAGTGAGAAACTTATTCCTTCTCTACGCGAGTACCGCCAGCATTTTGGCTTAAATCCCGATATCCTTAAAGGGGCACGGCGCGATGCAGTAATTATGCATCCGGGGCCGGTAAACTGGGATGTGGAAATAGCCTCCTCTTTAAAAGAGAAAATTATGCCTTCTATTCTTAATCAGGCCAGTAACGGCTTGGCCGTAAGGATGGCGGTCTTGTATTTGTTAAAGGGAGCGGCAGAATGAAAATTCTAATTAAAGGTGCTACTTTGGTTCACCATGACCGAACAGAGAAAAAGGATATTCTGGTAAAAGATTCAACCATTGCTAAAGTTTCTAAAAAAATTTCCTCTCAAGAGGCAGATGAGGTGATTAGAGCCTCGGGAAAGTTTGTTTTTGCAGGGTTTATTGATATGCATACTCACCTGCGTACACCAGGCCGGGAGGACGAAGAAACGCTCTTAAGTGGAGCCTTAGCGGCTGCCAAGGGAGGTTTTACTACTATTCTTTGTATGCCCAATACCACTCCCCCTATAGACAATTATGAGATTGCTTTCTGGATAAGAAAGGTCTCGCAGAATATAGGTATAGTAGATATTTATCCTGTCGGCACTATTACTAAAGAGAGAAAGGGAAAAGAGCTGGCTGAATTTGGCTATCTGAAAGAGGCAGGATGTCTGGCGGTGAGCGATGATGGTGATCCTGTTGCCTCCTCGCTCTTATTACGCCGCGCTTTAGAATATGCTAAGATGTATAATTTGCTCCTCATTTCTCACGCGGAGGAAAAGAGTCTGGCGGCAGGAGTGATGTTAGAGTCAGACATCAGTGCTAAATGGGGTATGCCGGCTATTGCAGAAGTTGCTGAGAGTGTAGCTGTAGCTAGAGAGATAGAGCTGGCTTATTTTACTGCTTCTCGTCTGCACCTGGCACATATAAGTCGCCGCCGTTCTCTGCGGCTTATAGAGTGTGCCAAAAAAGACAAAATTGGAATTAGCTGCGAAACTTGTCCGCATTATTTCAGTCTCAGCGTAAAAGATATAGAAAGGAATAATTTCCACGCCAATTTTAAAGTGAATCCGCCTCTAGGTACCGAAGATGACAAACAGGCTATCCGCAAGGCCCTAAAGAGTGGAGTTATAGATTGTATTGCTACCGATCATGCCCCGCATAGTTTCTTAGAAAAAGAGAAGAGTTTTCAAGAGGCAAGTTTTGGTATGATTGGGTTAGAGTTTGCTTTTTCGCTTTCTTATCAATTAGTAAAAGAGAAGGTACTTAGTTTAGAAGTTATAGCTGATAGGCTTTCTTACCGTCCGGCTAAAATTCTAGGATTGGAGGAAAGAGGAGAAATCAGAGAAGGATTACGGGCAGACCTGGTGATTGTTGATTTAGAAAAAGAGTGGGTGGTAGATAAAGAAAGCATAGTATCGCGATCTAAAAATACGCCTTTTTTAGGCAGAAAACTTCCCGGCGTAGTAGAGTACACTATTTCTGGTGGTAAGATAGTTTATAAGAAATAATGTTTATTGCTGACTTTCATATTCATTCCCGTTTTTCTCGCGCTACTTCTTCCGAGATGAATATTCCGCAACTGGTCAGATGGGCCAAGAAGAAAGGAATCAATCTGGTAGGCACGGGAGATTTTACGCATCATCTTTGGCTTCAGGAAATAAAGAACAACCTGGAGAGGGCGGAAAAAGAAGGCTTTCTGGTACGAGAGGGAGTATATTTTATTTTGTCAGTTGAGGTCTCAAACATATTCTCGCAAAATAACCGTAGCTATCGCGTACATAATGTAATTATGGCTCCCTCTCTAAAAGTAGCAGGAGAGATAAACCGCATGCTTTCTTTCTACGGTAACCTGGCTTCTGATGGACGTCCTATTTTAAGTATGAGTTGTCAGAGACTGGCAGAAGAGCTATTCAAGATTTCGCCCCAGATTATGCTTATTCCTGCTCACATCTGGACTCCCTGGTATTCCCTTTTTGGTTCCAACTCCGGATTCAATTCTTTAGAAGAGGCTTTTGGCAAATATACGGATAAGATTACGGCTCTGGAAACAGGTTTGTCTTCCGACCCGCCGATGAACTGGCGTTGGAGTGCCTTGGATAATTTCGCCCTGGTTTCCAATTCTGATGCTCATTCTCCTTCTCGTCTGGGCAGAGAGGCTAATGTATTTTCTACTTATCTCAACTATTGGCAGATAAAAGAAGCTTTAGAGAAAAAGGACAAAGAAAAGTTTCTTTTTACCATAGAGATGTTTCCTCAGGAAGGCAAATACCATTATGACGGTCACCGTAATTGTAACATACGTCTTAGTCCGGCTCAAAGGAAAGAATATAGAGGTATTTGCCCGGTATGCGGTAGGCCTTTGACGGTAGGAGTATTAAGCCGTGTAGAAGAATTGGGAGATCGCGCCGAAGGTTTTATGCCTCCTGGCTCTATTGATTACCGCAGCCTTATTCCTTTAGATGAAATTATTGCTGAAGCAAGAGGCGTGAAGAAAGGTAGCCGTCAGGTAGAGAGGCAGTACGAAGAGATTATTTCCGATGTAGGGGCAGAAATAAAAATACTTCTGCAGTTAGAAAGAGAGAAGTTATTTTCTTGCCTGCCTGCTAAAGTAGCCGAAGGCATATTGAGGGTAAGA
The DNA here is from genome assembly GCA_021159015.1 of Candidatus Omnitrophota bacterium. Lineage (GTDB taxonomy): Bacteria > Omnitrophota > Gorgyraeia > Duberdicusellales > Duberdicusellaceae > JAGGSQ01. The sequence goes on from JAGGSQ010000010.1 coordinate 34,246, forward strand.
GAAAGAAAAGTTAAGATTAAGCCAGGTTTTGACGGCGAATACGGTGAGATTGGTATATTTGACGAGGAAGAAGAAAACAAACAACAGATGTCACTTTTCTAATGAATCTAGCTATATTATTTTATTCTTTCTCCGGCAACACTAAAGCGGCTGTGGAATATATTAAAAAGGGGTGGGAAGAAAAAGGAAGTTTCTGCCGCCTTTTTCAGCTTAAGCCCCGGAAAGAAACCACTTCCTTTCTAGGCCAGTGTTTTAGAACAGCGAGGAGACAGGCTGCCGAGATTGAATTAGCGGATTTAGACATTACTTCTTATGAGCTTATCTTATTTGCTTCGCCGGTCTGGGCTCTTACTTATACCCCTGCTTTAAGAGGGGCAGTAGAAAAGCTGAAGCTGAAAGATAAGAAGGCAGCTATAGTTTTAACTTACGGCTCTGGCGCAGGCAAGGAAAGAGCCCGCAAGGAGCTGCAGCAGGATTTAGAAGCTAAAGGAGCGAAAGTAGTATTTTCTGGTCTTTTGCGCGGCAGAAATTGCTGTGATAGAGATTATATAAAAAGAGAATTAGCTTCTTTTTTTAAAATGGTAGGAAATGCGCCTGTAGCTCAACCGGATAGAGCACAGGCCTCCGGAGCCTGAGGTGGCAGTTCAAGTCTGCCCAGGCGCATACTGTTGTAAATAGATAATGAATGTAGGTATTGTAGGGGGACATAGGTGTAGCAGGAACATAGCAGCTCTAGCCGAAGAGCTGGGTTATTTAATTGCCCGACAGAGCTGGGTTTTAATTTGCGGTGGCGGGGGAGGAGTAATGGAAGCAGCTTGCCGGGGAGTTAGGGAAGCGGGCGGTTTAAGCATAGGAATCTTACCTAGTTCCGACGGTCACGAAGCCAATCCTTATTTAAATATTAAGATTCCTACCGGCTTAGGCTATGCGAGAAATATACTGGTAGTAAGGGCTTCAGATGTTATTGTTGCTGTGGACGGTGAATATGGTACTTTGTCTGAGATTGCTTTTGCCCTTTGTGAAGGTAAAAGGGTTTTAGGGATAAAAACGTGGAAGATAAAAGGCGTAAAAGAGGTTAAAAATCCCTCCTTGGCCATAAAAGAGATAAAGAGAATGCGGATAAAATGAGGCGTGCTATTTTATTTTTAGAGGATGGATTCTGGTTGGAAGGCGAGAGCTTTACCATCCGGGGTGAGACAATAGGAGAAGTGGTATTTAATACTTCTATGTCTGGTTATGAAGAAATTCTTACGGATCCTTCTTATCGTGGCCAAATTGTTTGTATGAGTTATCCCTTAATAGGTAATTATGGTATAAGTGGCTCGGATATAGAATCGCGGCGGGTGCAGGTGGAGGGATTTATTGTAAGAGAAAACTCTCAGATTTATTCTAATTTCCAGGCTAAGAAATCCCTGTCTGACTATTTGCGCCAGAATAAAATTTTGGCCTTAGAACACATTGATACGCGGGCTTTAGTAAGACACTTGCGTCTTAAAGGGTTACTGAAAGGGATTATTTCTACGGAAGATTTTAATTTTAATAGTCTGAGAAATAAGTTAGCCAAGGCTCCTTCTATTGTCGGTAGAGACCTGGTAAGGTTAGTGAGCTGCCGCCAGGTGCATGAATGGAGAGAGGATTGGCCACAGCTAAAGTTTGAGAGGAAACATACCGTAGCAGTTATTGATTGCGGCATAAAACACAGTATCCTGCGTTTTCTTAAGAGTTATTTCGAGAAGGTAGTAGTTTTTCCCTATGAGTCAGAACTGAAAGATGTTCTGAGGATAAATCCGCAGGCAATTTTGTTTTCTAACGGTCCGGGTGATCCGCAAGCGGTAGAGCCGGCCATAGAACTGGCGGGAAAAATAATTTCAGGCCTGCGTCAAGGCAGCTTGAAGCTGGCCGTAATGGGGATCTGCTTGGGGCATCAAATTTTAGGCTTAGCTTTGGGAGGTAAGTCGCGCAAGCTTAAATTTGGCCATCATGGCGGTAACCATCCGGTAAAAGACCTGGCTACTGGCAAAATTGATATTACGGCCCAGAACCACAATTTTATTGTTGATACTCAGGACCTATCTGATAAAGATGTAGTCCAAACTCATATAAATCTTTACGATAATACACCCGAAGGTCTGCGTCATAGAAGATTACCCTTATTCAGTGTGCAGTTTCATCCCGAGGCTGGCCCTGGCCCTTTTGATGCCCAGTATATTTTTTCGGGATTTAGGAAAATGACCGATAAAATATTTGCTAAATGAGATATGCCTAAACGTAAAGATTTGGATAAGATATTGATTATTGGCTCGGGGCCCATAATTATTTCCCAGGCCTGTGAGTTTGACTATTCCGGTACACAAGCCTGTAAAGCCTTAGCAGAAGAAGGATATCGGGTAGTGCTGCTTAATTCTAATCCCGCTACCATTATGACTGATCCTGAATTTGCTTTCCGTACTTACATTGAGCCGATTACCGTGGAGGTTTTAGAGAAAATTATTAAGAAAGAAAAGCCGCAGGCGTGCCTGCCTACTTTGGGAGGGCAAACGGCCCTTAATGTAGCTTTTTCCGCGGCTAAGGAGGGAATATTTAAAAAATACGGCGTAGAATTAATCGGCGCCAATGCTCAGGCCATAGCTAAAGCAGAAGACCGCAAACTTTTTAAAGAGACCATGGCTAAGGCAGGAATAGAGACTCCCCGTTCGCAAATAGTGTATAAGCTGTCAGAAGCTGCCTCGGCTTTGGAATATGTAGGCCTGCCTTGTGTTCTGAGGCCTGCTTTTACCTTAGGAGGTACAGGAGGTGGCATAGTATTTAACCGCGAAGAATTCTTTTCCTTAATAGAAATAGGGCTGAAACAGAGTCTGGTTTCAGAAGTTCTCGTAGAAGAAGCGGTTCTGGGCTGGAAAGAGTTTGAGTTGGAGGTTATGCGAGACAGGAAGGATAATGTAGTCATCATTTGTTCCATTGAAAATTTTGACCCTATGGGTATTCATACCGGAGATTCTATAACTGTGGCCCCGCAGCAGACTCTTACGGATCGCCAATACCAAAGAATGCGTCAGGAGGCAATTAGAGCTATTAGGGCTATTGGAGTAGAGACAGGTGGTTCTAATATTCAGTTTGCCTTTAATCCCCAGGACGGCCGTCTGGTAATAATCGAGATGAATCCACGGGTTTCTCGTTCTTCTGCCCTAGCTTCCAAAGCCACAGGATTTCCTATTGCCAAGATTGCGGCAAAACTTGCTGTAGGGTATACCTTGGATGAGATTCCTAATGATATAACCCGTGAGACACCGGCTTCTTTTGAACCGGTGCTCGATTATTGTGTGGTAAAGATACCCCGCTGGACTTTTGAGAAATTTCCTCAGGCTGATACTACGCTTACTACTTCCATGAAGTCAGTAGGAGAAGTTATGGCTATTGGCCGGACATTCAAAGAAGCCTTACAAAAGGGTTTGAGAGGGTTGGAAATTGGCAAGGCAGGGCTGGAGCCCCAGATAGATTTGCGCCGTTATAAAATCCATCCGCAGGATGTTAAAGAAGAAATCAAAGCCTACCTTATTCGTCCCAATGCCGAACGTATTTTTTACATTGGCGATGCGTTCCGCCTGGGGTTTTCTCTCTCGGAAGTAGCTTCTCTTACCAAGATTGACCCCTGGTTCTTGCAGAATATAAAGGAGATTATTGATTTTGAGAGAGAACTGTCTTCCCAGCATGCCCTGGATATAAAACGCCTCAAGAAAGCCAAAGAACTGGGGTTTTCCGATAAGCAGATTGCGCGGCTGATAAATGCGGGCGAGGATAAGATTGCGATGTTACGCTATAAACATAGTATAAACTGCGTGTATAAACTGGTAGATACTTGTGCGGCAGAATTTGAAGCCTACACCCCTTATTTTTACTCTACTTACGAGAAAGAAGATGAGGCACGCATAAGTACCAGGAACAAAGTGATGATTCTAGGTGGCGGTCCTAACCGTATTGGGCAGGGGATTGAATTTGATTATTGTTGTGTGCATGCGGCATTCTCTTTGCAGGAAGAAAACATTGAAGTCATTATGGTTAATTCCAATCCGGAGACAGTTTCTACTGACTATGATACTTCCGACAAGCTATATTTTGAACCCATTACTTTAGAAGACGTCCTAAATATTGCCCGTAGAGAAAAGCCCCGAGGGGTAATTCTGCAGTTTGGCGGCCAGACTCCTCTTAATCTGGCCTTAGGCCTGGAGCGAGCTGGAATTGAGATACTGGGGACATCAGCTTTTTCTATAGACCGCGCTGAAGACCGTGAGAAATTCAAGCAACTCTTAAAGAAATGCCGCCTGCGTCAGCCAGCTAATGCCACGGCTACTTCTTTTTATGAAGCAAAAAGAATTGCGCGGGAAATAGGTTATCCGGTAGTAGTAAGGCCCTCTTATGTTTTGGGAGGGCGAGCCATGGAAATAGTTTATGACGAAGTTTCTTTAGAGAAATATATTAAAAAAGCTATTATAGCTTCACCTCTGCAGCCGATATTAATAGATAAGTTTTTAGAAGAGGCGATTGAAGTTGATGTAGACGGGATCGGTGACGGTAAGCAATTTATTATCGGGGGAATATTAGAGCATATAGAAGAAGCAGGAATTCATTCAGGAGATTCCGCCATGTGCCTGCCGCCTTTTAGCATTTCTGACGAGATGATAGAAGAAATTAGAAAGGCTACTTATGTGTTGGCAGAGGAGCTAAAAATAAAGGGTTTGATGAATATTCAGTACGCGGTTAAGAACAATGTCTTGTATGTTTTAGAAGTAAATCCTCGTGCTTCACGCACTATTCCTTTTGTTTCTAAAGCTATTGGTGTGCCTTTGGCCAAACTTGCGGCAAAAGTAATGTTAGGTAAGACATTGGATGAACTGGGGCTAAAAAAGGAAATCGTTCCTCCTTATACTTGCGTAAAAGAATCAGTTTTCCCTTTTAATCGTTTTAGCGGCGTTGATATTATTCTGGGGCCAGAGATGAAATCAACCGGCGAAGTTATGGGCATTGGAGAAAGTTTTGCCCAAGCCTACATAAAAAGTCAGATAGCTTCTTCTCAAGTCTTGCCTCTGGAGGGAAGAGTATTTATCAGTGTTAAGAACAGCGACAAACGCTCGGTAGTCTTTATCGCCAAAAAGCTGTTTGAGTTAGGATTTGAAATTATTGCTACGGCGGGTACGGCCAAAGTTCTTTCTAAAAGCAATATACCCGTAAAGGCCCTGCCGCGTATTTCTGAAGGTCGGCCCAATATTTTAGATTATATAAAAGATAAAAAAGTGCATCTAATTATTAATACTCCTTCTGGTTCTATTCCTCGTCAAGATGAAGTGAAGATTCGCTCCCAGGCTATTATCTACGGCATTCCTTGTATTACTACCATTTCTGGCGCACAGGCATCAGTAGAAGGAATAGAAGTGTTGAAGAAAGAAAAATTAAAGATTAAGTCTATCCAGGAACATCACAAGACCTTAAACTATTCTGTACCTAATGAGTGATATAGTTTATTCGGTAGTTGTGCCGGTATTTAATGAAGAAGAATCTTTGGTTGAGCTCCACAGAGAGTTAGTACAGGTAATGGACGAGATAGGCGAGGTGTATGAAATTATATATATAGACGATAGAAGCACAGATGGCTCAGGTTCAGTTCTAGACAGTTTGCAAAAGGAATCTTCGACAGTAGAAGTAGTTCATTTCGCTCATCATAAAGGCCAGAGCGCCGCCTTTTATGCCGGGTTTCAAAAGGCGCGCGGCAGATGGATTATTACGCTTGATGCAGATTTACAGAATGATGCGGCGGATATTGCTAAAATAGTTAGATATAGGGACGAGTTCGACTTAATTCAGGGAATCAGAAAAAAGAGAAAAGATAGTCTCCTCAGACATATTTCTTCTCAGATAGCTTTCTTGTCCCGCAAGATTGTGCTGAGAGACAATACTATTGATACGGGATGTTCTTTGCGCTGTTTTCATCGCAGGTGCTTAGAGAATAATTTTTTTTTCTTCTACAACTTTCACCGTTTCTTTGCCTATCTTTTACAAATTAGAGATTGTCGTATCTTACAAATAGAAGTCAACCATCGTCCGCGCCGTTTTGGTAAGAGTAAATATACTCTTTGGCGCCGCCTCTGGGAGGGCTTGTTTGATTTAGGGGGAGTGTACTGGCTTAAGAGACGACTAATTAAGTTGGATGTAGTTCGTAATGAAAGAAAAAATTGAGTTTATCTGGATAGTCATAGGATTTTTAGGACAGTTTTTATTCTTCCTGCGTTTTTTTATTCAGTGGCTGGTAAGCGAGAAGAAAAAAGAGAGTACCATTCCTGTAGCCTTCTGGTATTTTAGTATTTCGGGAGGACTCCTGCTTCTGGTTTATGCTATTTACCGCCGTGACCCTGTATTTATTGTAGGACAAAGTGTAGGAGTGTTGATTTATGCCCGCAACCTTTATTTTATTAGTAAGAAAAAATAGGCAGATTATTATTACTTCACTCCTCTTTTTTATAGCTGTAGCGGTTATTATTCTTGGCACCCTGCGGCGCGATTTGTTTTATCCTGATGAAACACGCATTGTTTATATCGCCCGCCACATTTCTGAGGCGAATCCTTTGATTATAAAATTTGGTCCCCAGAAATATTATCAGAAGCCCCCTTTCTATTTCTGGCTGGTTTCTCCTTTAGCTCATTTAAAGCTAAATATAGCCAAAGTAGCTCTGGTGCTTTTTAATGTAATCTTAGCCTTTATTTTAGCAAAGATTAATGTTTCCTTCCTGAGAAAGGAAAATTCTTCCGCCGCTGCTTTGAGTTTCTGGCTAATTATTACCAGCAGTATTTATTTTAGTATGAGTGTGATTATCCGTATGGATATGCTATATAATTTGTTCTTAAGCTTAAGTCTGATTATATTCTATCTTGGTTACAAAAGAGAAAGAAGAGTTCTTTTTGTCCTTAGCGGCATATTTAGTTTTTTAGCTTGTTTTACTAAGGGCGGGTTCGGTTTCTTTATCCCTTTTGTTTCTACTTTACTGTTTGCCTTGTGGCGGAAAAAAGTATTTTTGTGGAAGGGGTTTCTTATAAGCTGGTTTTGTGCGGTGGGATTTATTCTGGCCTGGCTGATAGGATTTAATTTGGCAGATCCGGGCTACTTGCGCCATATGCTTTTTATTCAGACCTGGGGAAGGGCCTTTGCGCCTTTTGCCCATGCCCGGGGCGTTTTTTACTACTTTTTATTTTTTGGTGCAGCGTTTTTCCCCTGGAGCCTGCTGCTTTTCCCCTATTTTTACCACTTCTCTATAAGAAAAATAGCGGAATGGGAAATGTTTTATCTTTGTTGGATAGGAGGAGGAATTTTAGTGCTTACTTTGATTCAAAGTAAGAACGTTATGTATCTGCTTCCTTTGACTGTACCTGTAGCTTCTTTGGCAGCTGTCGAGCTGGCGCGTGATAAGAAAAAAAGACTAGCTATAATCTATATTCTATTCGGTTCTCTGTTTTTTGTCTTATTAGCAGGAGGAGTGTGGTTTAGAAAAAATATAGTGAGTTATTCTGTTTTCTTCTTGTTTGTTTTGGTCTGCTTGTTGCTTTATTTCTTTACGCTGCGGGGGAAAGAGAAAGCTTTTGCTTATTTCTTATCCGCTTGGGCGTTATTACTCTCTTTGGCTTTGGTTTTTATTATGCCTGTAGTCAGTCAAAGAAATGGCTTGCGTCGGCTGGCAAAGTTGGTTAGTTCAGAAGCTTCTTCCTTGATGCCTATTTGTGTAATGCAAGACAATCTTTTGTCTCTCTCGCTCTACCTGGACTATCCCCTCAGGCTGGCGGGAAGAAATCTTGCTTCCTGTCCTCGTCCTTTTTTACTTGTGGGGCGGAAAGAAGATAAACTCCCCTTTATGCTTTTAAAGAAGATTAATAAATTTACTTTGTATTATGTTAGATAAACTGATTATTAATACCCGCTCTAGAGAAGAATTTGTGGAAATCACCCCTCAGGTAGAAGAGATTGTAAATAGGCAACAAATAAAAGAAGGAATTTGTCTAATTTTTGTTCCTCATACTACCTGCGGTATATTGATAAATGAGAATGCCGATAGAGACGTGCAGCGGGATATTATTTCTCACCTGAAAAAATTAGTCCCCCCCGGCTCTTCTTTTCGGCATAGAGAAGGCAATGCCGATGCTCATATTAAGAGTGTTTTGGTTAATAGCAGCCTGCCGCTGTTAATCGAGAAGGGATATCTCTTGCTGGGGAGATGGCAGGGAATATTCTTAGCGGAGTTTGACGGACCACGCCGAAGAGAGGTGTGGGTGAAATTGGTAAAGAGTTCCTGATGCCAGAGCTGCCGGAAGTAGAGACTATAAAGAGAAGTTTAAACAGAAACGTAAAAGGAAAAAGAATAAAGCGGGTGGAAGTTTTTGTGCCGCGGCTTATTAAAAATCCGGACTCCCTTAGGTCTTTTATAAATTCTCTTCGAGGACGCCGTATAGAAAGAGTAAAGCGAAGAGGCAAAATGTTGATTTTAGAATTAGATAAGGGGTTCTTGGCTATTCACTTGCGCATAGCCGGAGGGCTACAATATGGCAAAAGGGAAGAAAGAGCGCGGCTTTGCTTTCTGCTTGATGATGGTCGCTGGTTAAATTATATGGATGCTCGGACATTGGGCGAGATAAGACTGGTAGATAATACCGAAAGTCTTGATTTTTTGAAAAGGCTGGGGCCAGAGCCATTTTCATATTCTTACCATACCTGGTACAGGCAACTGCAAAGAAGCAGAAGTAAAATTAAAGCTTTTCTCCTCGACCAACAAAAGATTGCGGGGCTGGGGAATATTTATGCCTGCGAGGCACTCTTTGCTGCCAAAATAAATCCCTTCCGGCCGGCTTCTTCTTTAACTCTTTCTGAAAGCAAGAATTTACTCACGCGTATAAAACAGCTGTTGAGAAAGGCCATAAAATATAAAGGCACTACTATTAGCGATTACCGTGATGCCGAAGGGAAGAAAGGGAAAATGCAGTTTTCTTTGAAGGTTTATCAGAGGAAAAATATGCCTTGTTTTGTCTGCGGTGATATTATTCAGAGGAAAATTATTGCCGGTAGAGGTACTTATTTTTGCCCTACTTGCCAGAAATAATGCTGAGCGAGAACGAGATCCGTATTTTGGTTGACTATCTGAACTCTCAGAGGGGATTTTTATTTGAAGATTGCCTGGCGGACAACGAAGCAGTTATTTTTGCTTCTCCGCAGCGGGAATTAGTATTTTACGCCGGAGGCAAAGTCGAAGACTTTTTTCTTCAAATAGAGTCTGAGCTTAAAAAAGGAAATTTCCTCGCCGGTTACTTTAGCTATGAGTTTGGCTATATCTTTGAGCCGAAACTGCACCGTTATCTTTCCGCTTCTTCTTTACCTTTAGCTTGGCTGGGAGTTTTTGATAAGTTTCAAGACAAAAAGGAGATTCTAAGTCACCACCACCCTGTTCTATCTCCTTCCTGGCGGCGGGGGAAGATTGTTCCTAGTCTTAGTTTTAAAGAATACTACTGCCATTTTCAGCAGATTAGAGAATATATAGCCGATGGCGAGAGTTACGAGGTGAACTTTACTTTTCGTCAGAGATTTGATTTACGGGGGTCTTTAGCCTCTTTCTTTGTGGATTTGCGCCGCGCCCAGCCTGTAAAGTATCTGGCTTTTGTAAATGATGGGCAGCGCAAAGTGCTTTCTTTTTCTCCCGAATTGTTCTTTTCTCGCCGCCAGAGAACAATAACCGTTATGCCGATGAAGGGGACAGCACGGCGAGGCAGGTTTATAGAAGAAGATGATAAAATAAGAAGCTATTTGAGAAATGATGAGAAAAACCAGGCTGAAAACTTAATGGTGCTGGATATGCTGCGTAATGATTTAGGCCGTATAGCTGAGGCAGGCTCAGTAAAGGTAAAAGAGCTCTTCCGCCTGGAAAAATTGCGCTCTTTGTGGCAGATGGTTTCTGTAGTTGAAGCTTGTCTTAGAATTGACGCAGGTTATTATGATATTTTCCGCGCTCTCTTTCCTTCTGGTTCTGTGACCGGGGCGCCTAAGGTAAGAACTATGGAGATAATCGCAGAACAGGAAGGAGAAAGGCGGGAAGTATATACAGGGGCTATAGGCTATATTTTGCCTTCGCAAGAAGCGGTATTTAATGTAGCTATACGTACTATTTGTCTGGAGGGGAAGAGAGCTACTTTAGGCATAGGTAGCGGTCTGGTGTATGATTCTACAGCAGCAGAGGAATATAAAGAATGCCTCGCCAAGGCTGGATTCTTAGAAAAAAAGCTTCCTCCCTTTTCTCTCATAGAAAGCCTACGCCTTTACCAGGGACAATATTTTCTTCTCCCGCTTCATCTCCAGCGACTTCAGGAGTCAGCAGCTTATTTCCAGATACCTTATGCGGCAGAAAAGATTGAGAATGCCCTTTTCTCTTTAGCCGTAAAGTTGAAAAGGAGTAGAATGTATAAAGTCAGGCTTCTTTTGTCCCAGGAGGGAGAGCTAAATATAACCTGGCAGGAATTGCGACATTTATCTTTGCCTTTGAGAGTAAGAATATCTCACTGTTATATTGATTCTGAGAGTGTGTTCATCTACCACAAAACTACTCAGCGGCATCTTTATCAGCAAGAGTTGAGAAAAGCGCAAAGAGAAGGCTTTGATGAAGTTATCTTCCTCAACCAGCAAGGAGAGATTACCGAAGGCTCTTTTACCAATATTTTCTTAAGGCAAGACGGCCTTATCTATACGCCGCCAGTTAGGTCTGGCCTGCTTAATGGCGTATTGCGCAGATATCTTATGGAAAAGGGCTTGGTGCAGGAAAAGAGGCTTAGTCATACGGATATAGAGAATTGCCAGAGGGTTTATTTGGGAAATGCGGTGAGAGGGCTTATGCCCGCTGAAATTTTTGTCCCCCTGGTAGCAAAAGTATAATGAGAATTTTTGAAGAGAAAATAGTAACTTTGCGTCAGGTGAGAAAGAAGATTTTTCTTTTAGGCTTTAAGTCTTCTTATCTTGCCCCACGGGCTCAACCGGGCCAGTTTGTCAATATTTATCTACAGGAAAAAGACGTATTTTTGCCGCGGCCGTTCAGCATTCATAAAATAGAATCAGATATTGTGTATCTACTGTTTAAAGTAAGAGGTAAAGCTACACAGGCTTTGGCTGATATGGCTAAAGGGGAAAGTCTAAGAATTTGCGGCCCTCTGGGGAAGAAATTTGATTGGCTTGCTATGGCCAAATACAAACGAGTGGTGCTTATAGGAGGAGGTATAGGTATAGCGCCCTTGAGCTTTTTAGGAGAGAAGCTATCCAGCCTTTCTTCTCAAAAACTGCTCTTTGTAGGTGCTGCTACTAAGAAGGAATTAGTAGTAAAAAAAGAATTGCGGAATTATGGTTTTATGGTCTATACTGCTACTTTAGACGGCTCAGCCGGAGAAAAAGGAGATATAGTTTCTGTGTTTTCTCGCTGGCTGGAAAAAGAAAGAATAAAAGGAAAAGATTTATGCGTTTTTGGCTGTGGCCCTTGGGGGATGGCTGAGAGCCTGCAAAGAGTAGAGCGTACATACAAAATAGGGAAGGTATGGTTCTCGTTTGAGAGAGTTATTGCCTGCGGTTTAGGTGTTTGCCGCGGCTGTGCTATAGAGACAAAGTCTGGCTACAAACTTCTTTGTCAACAAGGACCTGTGTTTAACCTGGACGAGGTGGTCTTTGCCTAAAGAGAAGGGAGAAAGAGATGGAGAAAGATTTTGTTTCTTTAATTATCCCCGTAAGAAATGCTTCTCGTACTATAGATAAAACTTTTGCCTATATTTTGCGCCTGAAATATCTGGGTGAGAATATGGAAATAATCATTGCCGATGGTGGCTCAACCGATGAAACAGTAGAGATAGTAAAACGTTATCAGCAGGAGCATCCTTTTATAAAACTTATTGAGATTCCTCATTGTCCTTCTCCTGGCTTTGCCCGCACTAAAGCGCTGCAGGAGGCAAAGGGCGATTTTATATTCTTTACCGACGGAGACTGCGCTCCCGTAGAAGATTGGATAGAGAGAATGTTAGAAGTATTCAGCCGTGATGAAAAGATAGGAGCGGTAGGGGGAGAAATCTATACCTTACGCGTAGAACCAGATAACTTAGTAGAGATATATTGCGAAGCATTTGGGTTTAATCGCGTGTCTTGGCGTTATGGCAATCTAGAGGAAGGATATTATCCTTCTTTTGTTACTAACAGCCCTACCGAGATTTGCGGTCACCGCGCCTATTTTTTTGTCACCGCTAATGTAGCCTACCGCCGCCAGGCAGTAGAAGACGCCCAAAGAAGTTTCTGGTCTTTGCCTACAGGAGAAGATATAGATTTTTGTCTGCGGGTAAGGAAAAAAGGATGGAAGTTTTATTTTTTGCCGCAGGCTTTTGTCAAACATATGCACCGCGCCAATCTCAAATCACTCTTGCGGGTATGGCAAAGTTATGCTCAGGCTCATCCGCCCCTTCTGGCTGCGCATGCCGGGAAGGAAATGGAGATTATTTTCCAGTTTATCGAGCGTTGGCCACACCATCCGGAGTGGAAAATTCCCTTTCCTTGGCGGGGGTTTATTTATGTGGGCAATTTTCATCTTATGCACCTCTTTGCCTTCTTAAGTATTATAGGAATATTTGTTAGAGGATGGTTCTTAGGAGTGAGTGTTGTTTTGTTTCTAGTATTCCTCTGGCGTTTTTTTCGTTCAGCCTTCAATATTGAACCTTACCGCAAATGGCCTGCTTTCTGCAAGATGAAATATTTAACTAATTTCTATTTCATAAAAGGAGGGCTTAAAGGCTCAGGTAAGTATAAGACTATTTGTATTGAGCCCAGTTTCTAAGTTAAACGATAAAGGAGGAGAAATGAGTTTGTTTTATCTCAGTCTAGGGTTATTGGCAGGCGTATTGAGTGGCTTCTTAGGTATTGGCGGCGGCTCAATTTTAATTCCTGCCTTTGTTTTTCTTTTAGGTATGAGCCAGCACCAGGCCCAGGGTACAACTTTGGCTTTAATGGTGCCGCCTATTGGGCTTCTGGCTGCTTGGCGCTACTATATAGCAGGAGATGTAAAAATTAAAGTTGCCCTTTGGGTGTGTATAGGTTTTTTTCTGGGAGCTTTAGTAGGGGCAGAATTTGTACAAAAAATTCCCGACCTTCTTCTTAAAAGAATATTTGGCCTCTTACTCCTGTCCATTTCTCTGCGCATGATATGGGGAGGTTAAATGCTAAGAGTAAAAATATCAAATCATAATTTTTCCAGCCCTCTCGTTTTGGCTGCGGGCACAGCCGGTTTTGGACAAGAGCTGAGGGGACTGGTTGATTTTAGAAAAGTAGGTGCCCTTACTACTAAAACTATAACTCTTAAACCTCGCTCCGGTAATCCGCCGCCGCGTATCTTTGAAGTAGACTGCGGCATAATTAATTCTATCGGTTTGGAAAATAAAGGGCTGGCGTGGTTAGTGAAGAAGTTTTCTTCTCTGAAGAAAATTTCTACCCAGATAATAGTAAGTTTCTCTTCGGAAGATGAAGCAGGATTCAGTATTATTGCTTCTGGCTTGGACAAGATTGAGGACCTAAAGTTTTTAGAAGTTAATCTTTCTTGTCCCAACGTGAGGAAAAAAGCTCTTTTTGCTCAGAGTCCTCGCCAGACCTACCGCATTATCAAAGATATAAGGCGTAAAACAGACAAATTTATTATTGCCAAACTCAGCCCCGAAGTAACTGATATTGTGGCTGTAGCCAGAAAAGCTCTTGCCGCAGGAGCTGATGCCTTGTCTTTAGTAAATACTTTTTTTGCCCTGCGCGTAGATATAAATACGCGCCGGCCGTTTCTGGGGCGTAATGCCAGCGGAGGGTTGTCAGGGCCGGCAATTAAGCCTTTGGCTCTTTATAGGACTTGGCAGATTTACAAGAGTTTGCGGGCGCCTTTGATCGCGGGAGGAGGCATAAGCAATTGGCAGGACGCCTTAGAATTTATTATTTGCGGTGCAACCCTGGTGAGCATAGGAACAGCTAATTTTTTAAACCCGCAGGCAGGAGAAAATATTTATGAAGGACTGAAGAATTTCTGTCGCAGAAACAAAATAGATAATATAAGAGAATTAAGGGGGAGTCTAAAGGTATGAAACAGTGGAAAAGGCTTATCATAGCTTTAGATATGGAAAGTGAGTTGCGTTTAAATAAAACCGTGAGGCTTTTGGGGCGGAAAATAGATAAGTTTAAAATAGGCTCAGTAGCTTTTACGCGTTGGGGCCCTAGAGTGGTAAAGAAAATTTGTCGTCAGGGGAAAGAGGTGTTTCTGGATTTGAAGTTTTATGATATTCCTCATACTATGATTAAAGCTTCTTTTGCCGCCGCTGATTTAGGCGTATGGTCTTTTACGGTACATTTAAGTGCGGGTAGAGAGGCTCTAGAGGCATTAAGAGAAGAGCTTGAGTCTTTTTGCCGCCGCCGGAAAATAAGGCGTCCCTTAATAATGGGGGTAAGTGAGCTAACCAGCAAAAAGGCTTCTTTAATGAGAGTCTTAAAGCTTGCGGAAGTAGGGTTCTTGAGTAAGATAGATGGTATAGTTTGTGCCGCGCCGGAAGCAAAAAAAATCAAAGAGCATTTTCCTGTTCTAAAAATTGTTACGCCGGGCATTCGTACTAAAGTTAGCGACGACCAACAAAGAATTGCTACGGCCTCTTTTGCTTTTTCACAGGGAGCAGATTACATTGTGGTAGGAAGGCCGATAACAGAAAGCCCTAATATCCTCAAGGCCGCTACAGAGTTATTGAGCCGTTAGTTTATTATTGACAAAAGAAAGACCAGAGTTAAAATCCTTATTCTACCTAATAAGGAGGAAAGATGGAAGAAAAGCTGGATAATCTTATTGCCAGGATTAAGGAAAGAGGCATTGAGGAGGGGAAGAGGAAGCGTGAGGAAATCATAGAACAGGCTAAAGCAGAAGCAAAGAAAATAGTCCTCGAGGCTCAGGCTGAGGCTCTGCGTTTGGAAAGTCAGGCCAAAAAGGAAGCAGCAGAAATTCAGCAGCAGACAAAAGACGTTCTCATCCAGGCCAAACGAGATATTATGCTTCAGCTTAAACAGGAAATAAAAAATATTTGCTCTTCTTTACTGAAAAGAGAAATTTCTAGCGTCTGGAGAGATGATTTTTTAAAAGAGCTTATAATCCGGATTGTAGATAATTGGCTAAAGACCCAGGAGGAGAAAGGACTGGAGATTGTCTTAAGCCAGAAGGCAGAAGCTCTGCGCGATTTTATTCTTAATAAGTTTCAGCGCCAAGCTAAAGGCGGTATGAAAGTAATTTTAAGCCCTCAATTAGAAAAAGGTTTTTATATAAAAGCAGAAGGAGAAGATTATTATTATGACTTTAGCGATGAATCTTTAGCAGAAATCCTGAGCGAATATCTTAGCCCGAAAATAAACGAAATTATCTCAGCCAGCAATGGATAAATATTATTATTTAAATGCCAGCCTTCCTTATCTTTCCTTTCCTCAGCCTCCGGTATTTAGAAGAGAGGAGTTATTAAGCTGTGCCGAGGAATGGCTGGGAAAGAAAGAGCAGAGTATTCTTCAAGAGAGCCGTTTTGACAACTTCCGCATTTTGCCGGGTGAGCCTTTAATTTTAAGACGTTGGAAGAAATTTGAATACCAGCTACGGAAGGAGCTATCTTTCTGGCGCCAGAAGGGACGCAAGAGTTCCGGGTCTGAGTTGACAGAGAGTCTGAAGGACAAAAATCCTCTGGAGTGCGAATACGAACTAATTAGCAGAAGGTGGGAGTTTTTAGATGAGTTAGAAGAGGGACATTTTTTTGATTTTGATTATTTGGTAATTTACAGCCTCAAGCTTTCTCTTCTGGAATATTGGTTTAGTTTTAATAAAGAAAAGGGGCGGCTTAATTTTGAAGCATTGGTGGAGCTATGAAAGATAAAGAAGGCATAATCTTAGGTATCAACGGCAATATGATTACGGTAGAATTTTCGGGCAGTGTTTCTCAGAACGAAGTGGGATATGTTATTTTGCCGCAAGAGAGGCTTATGTCGGAAGTAATCAGAATCCGGGGTCAGATTGCTTACATGCAGGTTTTTGAAGATACACGGGGCATAAAGGTAGGAGATAAGGTTGAATTTACTTCTCAGATGCTTGCTGTGGAGCTAGGGCCGGGGCTTTTGTCTAGAATTTATGACGGTCTGCAGAATCCTCTGGAGATAATCGCTTCTCAATACGGCTTTTTTCTTAAGAGAGGTGTGTCTCTCGGAGCACTGGATGAAGAAAAGAAATGGCATTTTACTCCGTTGGTTAAAGAAGGAGACAGAATAGGAGCAGGAGAGTATCTAGGCTGGGTAGCCGAGGGGATTTTCAAGCACTATATTATGCTCCCCTTTAATTTCGCCGGCCGCTATAAGGTTATAAAAATCGGGCCAGAGGCAGACTATAAAATAAAAGATACTGTAGCCGTGGTAGAAGATAAAAACAGCAAGGCTTATGAAGTTAAAATGGTATTTAGGTGGCCGGTAAAAATTCCTGTTAAGGCTTATAAAGAACGACTGGCCCCTTCGGAACCTTTAGTGACGCGGGTACGGATTATTGATACTTTTTTCCCTGTGGCTAAAGGCGGTACTTATTGTATCCCGGGTCCTTTTGGCGCGGGTAAAACCGTTTTGCAACAGATTACCAGCCGTTATGCCGAAGTGGATGTGGTGGTTATTGCTGCTTGCGGTGAGCGGGCCGGAGAAGTAGTGGAAACTTTGAGGGAATTTCCTAAAATTCCTGACCCCCGTACGGGTAAGACGCTTATGGAGAGAACAATTATTATCTGTAATACCAGCTCTATGCCGGTAGCTGCCAGAGAGGCTTCCGTTTATACCGCTGCTACTCTGGCTGAGTATTATCGTCAGATGGGGTTGGACGTTCTTTTATTGGCTGATTCTACCTCCCGCTGGGCGCAGGCAATGCGGGAAGTATCAGGAAGACTGGAGGAGATACCGGGTGAGGAAGCTTATCCGGCTTATCTGGAGTCGCATATTGCCGAGTTCTACGAGCGGGCCGGGAGAGTAAGGTTACCTGGCGGGAATTTAGCCAGTCTCACTATCGGCGGCACGGTTTCGCCGGCAGGCGGCAATTTTGAAGAACCGGTAACACAGGCCACATTGAAAGTAGTGGGTGCTTTCCATGGCCTTTCGCGCGAGAGAGCTAATGCACGGCGTTTTCCCTCTATTGACCCCTTGGAGAGCTGGAGTCGCTATGAGAGCTTTATTGCAGAAGATAAAAGACTTTTTGCTCATAACACATTAAAAGAAGGCAATTCTGTAGCCCAGATGATGAAGGTAGTAGGAGAAGAGGGAACTTCTCTGGAAGATTTCGTAATGTATCTTAAGTCAGAATTTCTCGATAGTGTGTACTTGCAGCAGAATGCTTTTGACCCCGTTGATGCTCAGACGCCTCGTGACCGCCAGGAGTATGTCTTTGACAAGGTGTGGGAAGTGCTTAAGAAGAGATTCTCTTTTACTTCTAAAGACGAAGCCCGCATTTTTTTCTATTCCTTAAGACAGCTATTTATTGACTGGAACTACTTAGCCTGGCAGAGCGAGGAATTTAAGAAGCAGGAGAGTAAAATAGACAAGTTTTTAAAGGAAGGGAATGAAAAAGATATATAACCGCATATTAAGTATTGTGGGCAATGTAATTACGGTAAGAGCTCAGGGAATAGCTTATGAAGAGCTAGCAGAGGTAAAAACTAAAAGAGGCCGCTCTCTGGCTCAAGTAATAAAGCTGGATAAAGACTTAGTTTCCTTACAGGTGTTTTTAGGGGCACGGGGAATTTCTACCGCGGATGAGGTTAGGTTCTTAGGACGTTCTATGAAGGTGGTTTTTTCTCATAATATGCTAGGAAGAATATTTAATGGCTCCGGACTCCCCCTGGATAAAGGTCCGAGTATTGAGGGCAAGCTGATAGAAATTAAAGGTCCTTCGGTAAATCCGGCCAAGCGTATTATCCCCCGGCATATGATTAGGACTAATATCCCTATGATAGATGTGTTTAATTCTCTTGTAGAATCACAGAAACTTCCTATATTCTCTGTTTCCGGCGAACCTTATAACGAGTTATTAGCCCGCATTGCTCTCCAGGCAGAGGTAGATATTATTATTTTGGGGGGTATCGGATTGAGATATGACCAGTACCTTTTCTTCCGCCGTGTTCTAGAAGAAGGCGGGGCTTTAAGCCGCTCGGTCCTGTTTATTCATACTGCTTCTGACCCTATCGTAGAAGGGATAATGGTGCCGGATTTGTCTTTGGCAGTAGCAGAGAGCTTTGCCTTGGAAGGCAGGCGTGTTTTAGTATTGCTTACGGATATGACTAATTTCTGCGATGCTTTAAAAGAGATAGCTATCACTATGGAACAAGTTCCTTCTAATCGTGGTTATCCCGGCGACCTTTATTCTCAGTTGGCGGCGCGTTATGAAAAAGCCGTAGATTTTGAAGGCGCCGGTTCTATAACTATTTTAGCCGTAACTACTATGCCGGGAGATGATGTTACTCATCCTATTCCTGATAATACAGGCTACATTACAGAGGGTCAATTCTACCTAAGAGGGGGGAGAATTGAGCCCTTTGGCTCTTTGAGCCGTTTAAAACAGCTGGTTAATGACAAAACCCGCCCTGACCACCGGGCCATAATGGACGGCATGATTCAGCTTTATGCTAAATATAAAGAGACAGAAGAGAAAAGAGCTATGGGATTTAGAATGAGTAGGTGGGATGAGAAACTTATAAAATATGGTGAAATGTTTGAGAGAGAAATGATGGATTTAGCTGTTAATATTCCCCTGGAGAAGGCTTTGGATAACGGCTGGCGTATACTGAAAAGCTGTTTCTTGCCGCAGGAGACAGGTTTGCGTAGCGAATTGATTGATAAATTCTGGCCGCAATAATATGCCGGGAAAACTTAAACTTACCAAGAATCAGCTTAAGAAAGAGAAAGATGCGCTGAAAATGTTCCAGCGTTATCTTCCCATGCTTCAGCTTAAGAAACAACAATTGCAACTCGAGCTGGCAAGGATAAAAAAGCAAAGAGAGGAAAGAGAAGGAATAATTAAGCAAGCCAGAACAGAAGTAGAAGGGTGGATAGAAGTATTTGCTCAAAGTTCTCTTAAAGGTTGGCTAACGGTAAAAAAGATAAATACTACTGTAGGCAATGTTGCCGGCGTAGAAATTCCTGTTTTTCAGGAGGCAGAGATAGAGAAAAAACCCTATGACTTTATGCAGACTCCTTTGTGGGTGGATTTTGCCTTAGAAAAGATAGAGGCAATCTTAAGAGAGAAAGCAGCCTTAAGCGTATTAAAAAGGCAGGAGGAGCTGGTGGGAGAGGAATTACGCATAGCTACGCAAAGGGTTAATCTTTTTGAGAAAGTAATGATTCCTCGCACGCAAGAAAACATTCGGGTTATTAAAATATATCTGGGCGATATGCAGACCGCCGAAGTAGTGCGGGGTAAAATCGCTAAAGCCAAAGCTGCAGCAAGGAGGGAAGCGCTAAAAATATGATTGTGCCGATGAAAGAAGTAACGCTTTTGGTTTATGAAGACGAAAAAGAAGAAGCTCTTTCTGCCCTGCGGCAGTGGGGTCTTCTGCATATTAAAGAAAGAGAGATTCCTTCTGGTCCTGGATTATTAAGTTTAAAGGAAGAGCAGAAGATTGTAGAGGAAGCACTGGGGATTATAAAAAGCCTCTCGCTTCCTTCCCGCAATGCGCCGAAGCGCAGGAAAGAAGAAAATCTCTCTCTTGTCGCTAGAAGAATCATTGATTTAGCTAAAGAGAAAGAAACTCTTTTGTCTCAGCAGAAGGCTATAGAGAAGGATGCGGCTTGGTATGAAGAGTGGGGGAAGGTTTCTTTGGCAGATGTAGATTATCTTAAGGGGAAGGGAATAGAAATAGTGCTTTTGCGCTGTAGGCGGAGAGATTTGCGGAGTTTAGAAGGTCTGGCCTATACCATATTGAAAAAGAAAGGTGGCACTTATTTGGTTGCTGTATTTAGCGAAGGTAGCTTTGGGGGAGTAGCCGGCTGCCAGAAAGAAGCGTGGCCGCAGAGGAGCCTGGAAGAGATTAGGAGAGAGAAACATAATATTCTGCTACGTCTTGATGCTATCTCCTCAGAAATGAATTCAGAAGGGGAATTAAAACTTCAGCTGGAAACTTACCTCAAAGAACTTAAGCGGCAGGAGGAGTGGCAGAGAGCACGGGCAAATTTTAGTGCCAGGGACAAAATTGCTTTTATTCAAGGTTATATTCCTTACGACCAGCAAAAAAGTTTTTCGGTTCTAGCTCAAAGACACCGCTGGGGGGTGGTAATTTCTGAGCCAGAAGATTTCTCTGCCGTGCCCACTTTAGTTAGAAATCCCTGGTGGATAAGAATTATTGAGCCGGTGTTTAAATTTATGGGAACAGTTCCCGGCTATAAAGAGTTTGATATCAGTCTGGTTTTTCTTTTTTTCTTAAGTCTTTTTTTCGCTATGCTGGTAGGCGATGGTGGCTACGGTTTGGTCTTTCTTATGGCTAGTTTTTTGCTGCAGCGTAAAAGAAAGGCGCCCAGAGAGTTTTTTATGCTTATGTATGTATTTAGTATTGCTACTATTATCTGGGGGGCAATAAGCGGGACATGGTTTGGCTATGAAAAAATTGCTCAGCTTCCTTTCTTGCGTTGTCTGGTGGTAGATAAGTTAAACAGCTTTATCGCTGAGAACCAGAATTTCATTATGTATATAAGTTTTTTGATAGGAGCAATACACCTGAGTATAGCTCATCTTTGGCGGGCAGTACGTTTTTCCCCTTCCCGTCTCTCTTTAGGTGAGGTAGGCTGGGTAGGGATTATAATTTCTGTATTTTTTTTGGCTCAGAAACTGGTTCTGGGAAAAGCTCTTGCGCCTTTTGTAGCTTATCTTTTTAGTTTAAGCCTCTTACTTGTGGCGTTTTTTTCTCGAGCCGAGAAGAACTTAATGCGTTCTCTATTTTTAACTTTGCAGGACTTGCCTCTGAAGATAATTGGTTCTTTTTCCGATGTAGTATCTTACTTGAGGCTTTTTGCGGTAGGGTATGCCACAGTTGTTCTAGCCCAGAGTGTTAACGGCATGGCAGGGGATTTTGGTTTTGGTACTCCTGTAAGCAGTTTTATCTCAGCTTTAATCTTATTTTTTGGCCACGTCCTTAATATTTTACTAGGCATAATGGCGGTTATTGTGCATGGCATAAGGCTTAATATGCTGGAGTTCTCTTCTCATTTGGGTATGCAATGGCAGGGCAGAGAATATCACCCTTTTAAATAGAAAGGGGTTAGAAAAAAGGAGGTTTTGATGGTATCAGGATTGGGAGATATGAATCTTTCTCTTATTTTGTCCGCAATTGGTTCAGGTTTTGGCACAGGGGTGGCTGGTATGGCGGCAATTGGGGCTTGGAAAAAAGCTTTCTTGCAGAATAAAGCTGCGCCTTTTATTTTAGTAGCCTTTGCCGGAGCTCCTCTTTCGCAGACTATTTACGGTATGATTCTGCGTAATGCTATCAAAACAGCCAATCTCCCTCCTGCTTCTTACCCTTATCAAATGCTCATCGGATTTTTGGGAGGGGTAGCTATTGGTATATCCGCCTGGATGCAGGGCAAAGCTGCGGCGCGCGCCTGTGATGCTTTGGCCGAAACGGGGAAAGGGTTCGGTAACTATATAATGATTCTGGGGATTATTGAGACAGTAGCCCTTTTTACCATGGTCTTTTGTATGACCGCTCTGCCCAAAGGATAATATTGCAAATTTATTATATTCTGGTATATTTATTAGGTGTTCTTTGATTTTGGTATAGAGAGATTTTACGGGCGGTTGGCGCAGTTGGGAGCGCGTCTGGCTTACATTCAGAAGGTCAGAGGTTCAAATCCTCTACCGCCCATTTACCGAAAAAATATTGCAATAATACTTAAAACTTTTTATAATCTTCTCACTTTGTAAAGAGTAAAAATGGGGTCGTCGATTAGCCCGGTTTAAGTCCCCTGACTGTCGATCAGGTGATCGTGGGTTCAAATCCCATCGACCCCGTTTATTCTCCCCAGATCTACCCCATAACCTTTAAATAGAAATAGACGTCTATCTTTGGCAATGCAAAAAACAAACTTGCTTTCAGCAAGAGCATTGTCAAATCCCATCGACCCCGCCATCCTTCGCTATTCTGCAAGGATCCCTTTGTAGTAAGCTTCGTATGGCTTGCAGCCAAGTGTAACATATAAGGACAGTCCTATTTGGTTGCAGTTGCGGATTGCCAATTGCCAAAATCACACCTCGTAGGTGTGAGAAGATACACTGTCGAACATTATATAATTCAATGCTATTTTTAAGAATCACCCAGACAATATCTGTTGCTGACTACTAAAACATTTTCCTATAGGTTTCATCCATAATTTCAGCATATTTGCTTATGTCAAATTTATCTCTTACTCGTATATATGCATTTTCTATACTGTGATTTCTAAAATCTTTATCATAAAACATTTTTGTAACTGCATTTGCTATAGCATTAGGATCCTTTATGGGAATCAAAATTCCACTTTCTCCAGGAATAATAATCTCTTCTGGCCCCCCCGAACAGGTAGCTACTACGGGAACTTTGGCAGCCATAGCTTCTATAACCACAAGCCCAAAAGGTTCTGTGTGTGAAGGTAATACAAAACAATCTAAAGCAGAAAATATATCTGGAACATCATCTCTTTGTCCAAGAAATATTAAATTGCTAGCCCCTACCTCTTCGGCATAATCTTTTAATTCCTGAAGCGATAAAGTAGAATCTATTATTGAACCTCCTACCACTACAAACCTAATTTTGGGAAGTGTATCCCTTACTAAAGCAGCCGCCTTAATAAAATCTTTATGCCCTTTTCTGGGAGTAATTTGTGCAATCATACCCACTAAAAATTTATCGCTATCAATGTTAAGCTCTTTTCTTATTTTTCTCCTGATTTTCTCTGTCCTTTTAAACTTGTCTATATCAATACCATCATATATAGTTCTAACATTGCAAGAGCTATTCTTAAAAAAAGAAGCCATATAATCAGACATAGCTATTAGTAAATCTGCTTTATCCAGCTTGAATTTTTTAATATGATCTTTCCTCGTAAACCATCTTATATGAGTGATGCAAGGAATGCCAATGGACTTAGCAACTAAAACTGAATATGGATTTAACCTGTAAGTATTACAATGAATCAGGTCTATCTTTAATTCTTTGACCATTTTTCTGATTTTAGGCAAAGTAAAAAGATAGTTCTGAGGTACGTTTTTTATCTTTCTCCATCCACGCATCTTTATAAAGCGGACTCTCACCCCAATTTTCTGTACAGCATTACTCAGAGGACCCTCATTTTGTAATAGCAAAGTGAGATTGTATTTATCTTTATCCATAGCTTTTATCAAATTGAGTAAGCCATATTCACCACCTCCTAGCTCAGAAATATGATTGATATATAAAATATTTTTTTTCATCTAGGCAATTTAGATTCTTTAAATATATATAACATTCTATTCGCGGATTTAAACCGCCGAAACCGTTCAAAATACGTTAACCCTTTTTAGCATGCTCCTCTTTTGATCTATATTATCGGCGGACAACCTTATCATAGTTGTACTGCTCCCCATTTGTCAAACAAAAATTTGTTGAGTTTCCGGTTTTTGTTTTGCATCTAATCTATATCTATAATAATCCTCCTCATATTGAAGAGGGGTTTTGTAATTAAGAGAAGAATGAGGATAAACAGCATTATAATTGCCTATCCATACCTTCAGGTTCTGCCTTAACTCTTCTACTGAATGGGATTCTCTTATCCAGATTAAATCCTCTTTAAGGGTTCTTATTACCCTCTTCCGCCTGAGGCGGATCTGCCTTTGGCAGACAGTATCAGCATTGCCTTTGGGGTTGTTGTAGGATGTAAATATTTGTTTTATGCCTGAATCTTTACAGGCCTGCATAAATTTTAAAGATGTTGGCTGCGAGCCGTTGTCAGAAACAAGATAAAGGCATTCTCCTTTTAAAGTATCTCTTATCCCAAAGGGAAATTGGTTATTTAAGCCTGAATTTAAAGCATCAAGCCAGTCGCCGGTTTTTGAGGTAAAAGAAAGGCTGTATCCTGTAATCTTTTTAGTATACCAGTCTAATACTACTTGAAGGTATACCCAGCCTGTATCCTGTATAAGTATCTTGGTCATATCTATGCCCTAGATTTGATTAGGCCTTATAGGCTTTGGCTTTGATTTATAAGGAGTTCTGGCTCATCTGGCTTTCAGTTTGTTTTCTTTTGTTACTAAAAGATTGTTCTTCTTCATAAGCCGAAATACCCTCTTCTTGTTGATATTAAACCTTTCTCTATACTTTAAATATGCCCATACCCTCCTATATTCCCAAAAAGGGTGTTCTTGCTTAGGTAATGTGCTAAAATTTCTGTAAAAATAAAGCGGCATGAGGTATCCTGAGGTTA
>JAGGSQ010000040.1 GCA_021159015.1 Candidatus Omnitrophota bacterium
ACACGATATACTATATAATGGGGATGCTTTTAGTTAAAAATTAGGAGGAATTAATAACCTAATAATTAACACTAATGGTGACTTTTTTCGTACCGTCTAAAATTGTTCCCGTGCTATTTACATTGCCCACCGTAATATCTGCGCTCAAATTGTTATTTTCTCCGGCAGGAAAAGAGAAATTTGACTCACCACTCCAGGCAATATTATTTCTCAGCTTATCAAACGCATATACCCAAGCAGCTCTGGCCAGATAGTAAGCCATAGTTCTTTTCACTTTATGTTCCGCAATACGTGCTTCATTGCCCATAAGGTATATAGAAGCCAACGCTAAGGCAGTAATCATTAAGAGTATACCCCATATAATAACTAATGCTATTGCTCTCTTTTTCACAGGAAAAATTTTAACATAAAATCATAAATAAATCAACTTTTGTTTTCTGAACAAATAAAACTCTCTCTGATATGCCCCCAGCCCGATTCGAACGGGCACCTCCGGCTTAGGAGGCCAGTGCTCTATCCTGCTGAGCTATGGGGGCAAATATATACATCTTAAAACTCCACCAGTGAATATACTGGCACTTCTCTAATCTTCTCTCTTCCCTTAAGCTCTTTCAACTCCACCACGAAAGCTAAACCTATCACGTCAGCCTGTAATTTTTTCACCAATCTTAAAGCTGCTTTAGCTGTACCACCTGTAGCCAACAAATCATCAACAATAATAAGACGTGCCCCTTGTTTAAAAGCATCTCTATGCATCTGGAGAGAATCCGTTCCGTATTCAAGCCTAAAGCTTTCCTTAAATACTGGAGCAGGCAGTTTTTCTGGCTTGCGCAAAGGAACAAAAC
Source organism: Candidatus Omnitrophota bacterium (assembly GCA_021159015.1). Classification (GTDB taxonomy): domain Bacteria; phylum Omnitrophota; class Gorgyraeia; order Duberdicusellales; family Duberdicusellaceae; genus JAGGSQ01. The sequence continues at coordinate 846 of JAGGSQ010000040.1, forward strand.
CACACTTAAGTTTATAAGCTAAGGCGGAACCAAAGATAAATCCCCGCGACTCTATACCAGCTACCATCTCTACTTTCTCTCCCTTAAATATCTTGGCCATCTTGTTTATACTATAGGAAAAAGCAGCCGCATCATTAAGCAAGGTGGTTATGTCTCGAAACAGTATACCCTTCTGAGGAAAGTCTTTAATGGCTCGGATATATTTATCTAGACGCATCCTTCCTCCTTTCCCATAATATTAAGCACTATGTTTTAAATTCCGGAAATATTCTATTGTCTTCTTTAGTCCTTCAGACAAAGAGATTTTCGGCTTCCAACCTAATACTTTTTTAGCCTCTTTTATATCAGGACATCTTCTTTTAGGATCATCTTGAGGCAGAGGCAAGTATTTTATGGTAGAAGAAGACCTGGTCATTTTGATTATCTTTCTGGCTAAATCAACCACTTTAACTTCAGAAGGATTACCCAAATTAAGAGGTAGTTGATATTCTACCTCCATAAGCTTAAGGATTCCTCTTACTAAATCATCGATATAGCAGAAACTTCTTGTCTGCTCCCCCTGTCCATAAATAGTCAAATCTTTTCCTTCTAAAGCTTGATTTATAAAATTAGAGACTACTCTTCCGTCATCCGCGCGCATAAAAGGACCATAGGTATTAAAGATTCTAATAATTCTTATATTAACTTTGTGTTGGCGGTGATAAGCAAAAGTAAGAGCTTCTGCCAAACGTTTTGACTCATCGTAACAGGAACGCAAACCAATAGGATTTACATTACCCCAGTACTCTTCTGGCTGAGGATGAACTTGAGGATCTCCATACACTTCAGAAGTAGAAGCTAAAAAAAACTTAGCTTTTTTTGCTTTGGCTATCCCTAAACAATTCAACGTCCCCAGTGAACCAACCTTTAAAGTTTTTATGGGATATCTTGAATAATCAGGGGGAGAAGCGGGTGAGGCAAAATGCATTACCCAATCAATTTTATCGGCAATATATAACTCTTTAGATATATCATGCTCAATAAAGAGAAAATTCTTATTTTTTATAATATCCCTTAAATTATCCTGGGAAGAAGTAATTAAGTTATCCACTCCTATAACTTTATAACCTCTTTCAATAAAGGCACGACAGAGATGAGAACCAATAAACCCACAAGCACCGCTAAGGAAAATCTTCATCACTGGTAACGTTCAATATTGTCGACAAACCACTTCACTGTTTTTTGCAAACCTTCCTCTAAACTTTCCTGGGGAACCCAGGCAAGTTTTTTTTCTGCTTTAGAAATATCGGCATGAGTCTTTCTTACGTCACCGGGACGAGGAGGAAAAAACTCCGCCTCTATATTCTTTCCCATAATCCCTTTTAGAATTTTCAGCAACCTGTTAACTGAACAAGGAGAAGAGGAAGCAATATTGAACACCTCCCCTCCTATACCTTCCTTCAGCAAAGCTGCGATATTAGCTCTCACTACATCGTTTATATAGGTAAAGTCTCTTTCTTGTTCTCCGTCCCCATAAACCGGCGGATGTTCTCCTTTTATCAGAGAAACGATAAACTTCGGGACTACTACCGCATATTTTGACTCTAGAGACTGCCGCGGTCCAAATACATTAAAATACCTTAAGGAAACGACCTCCAGTCTATAAAGACGCGAGAAAACACAGGCGTAATGTTCTCCCATCAACTTGGTAGCGGCATAAGGAGAAAGAGGAGAAGGCAAGTCTGTTTCTTTCTCAGGAAAGTTTTTTCTTTCTCCATAAACCGAGCTGGAAGAAGCATATACTATACGTTTTACTTTTTTCTCATGAGCCTTGAGAAATAAAGCAAGTGTGGCGGTTACATTATTATAGTGATAATCCAGAGGACGCCCTACAGACTTAGGAACACTTCGCAGTGCTGCTTGATGTAATACATAGTCGGTATTCTCTAATATTCCATCTAAAACTCTCTCATCTCCTATGTCTCCTTTGACAAATTCTATTTTCCCTTCTGCTTGTTTAAGATTCGCCATATCTCCCGTAACCATATTGTCCACAACTACAACCTTTGCCCCGTATTCCAGAAGCCTATCCACTATATGAGAACCAATAAAGCCCGCCCCCCCCGTAACCAAAATTCTTTTTCCTCTCAGCTTACTGCTTTCCATTATAGCCTCCTTACATTAGAAAAGTTACCAGAGTATACATTGCGCGTATCAAATACCAGTTTAGAATATTGCTGAATTAACTTATAGTCAATATTTGAATGGTCGGTCACAATAACTACACAGTCATATCCTTTTAGATTAGCTCTATCCAGTTTTACCGAGTACATCTTTAATCCCTTAATGTTCAGATAAGGAATCAAAGGGTCATAGTAAGCCACATTAACCTTTTCTTTCTTCAGAATCTCCAGTATATCTAAAGCAGCAGACTCTCTTAAGTCCTTTACATCTTTTTTATAGGCTATTCCTATAACTAATATTTTAGCTTTTTTAAAACTAATATTTTTTTTCTTCAGCATTAACTTTATTCTTTGGACAATATACTTTGGCATATATCTATTAAGCTGCAAGGCTAAATCAATCATCTTAGTCTTAAATCCAGCTCTTTTGGCTCGCCACGCTATATAGAGAGGATCAACCGGAATACAATGTCCTCCAATACCCGGTCCGGGATAAAAAGGCATAAAACCAAAGGGCTTAGTTGCTGCCACCTTAATCACTTCCCAAATATTAATCCCTAGCTTATGGGCTAAAAGAGCAAATTCATTAACTAACGCAATGTTTATAAGTCTGAAAGTATTTTCTAATATTTTAACCATCTCTGCTGTCTCAAGAGCAGAGACGATATGTACCCTCTTAACTATCTGGCGGTAAAGTTGAGCTGCTAACCGGGCAGAGATATTATCAATCCCCCCTACCACCTTAGGAATCCTATTGAGAGTGTAGCGTTTATTTCCGGGATCTATTCTCTCTGGTGAAAAAGCCAGAAAGAACTTCTCCTGCCTGGCCTTTTTTAGTATAGGCAGAATCACCTCACGGCAGGTACCGGGATAGGTAGTACTTTCTAATATCACGAGAGTATTTTGCTTCATAACTGATGCTATTTCTTTTGTAGCTATAATTATATAAGAAATATCGGGAATTTTTACTTTGCGCAAAGGCGTAGGAACGCAAATTATAATTATATCGCTCTTACCCAGTACTTTTTTATCAGTAGTGGGGACAAATCTTCCTCTTTTGATTAGTTGCAAAGCGAATTCCCCTTTGACATCACTGATATATTCTACTCCTCTCTTTAACTTACTCACCCTCCTGCTATTATTATCATAACCATAAACCAAAAAACCCTTTCTGGTAAACTCCAAAGCTAAAGGCAACCCTACATAGCCTAGGCCGATTATCGAAATTACGGCCTTCTTATTTTTGATTTTTTCTCTTATCTTCCTCGCCTCTATCATTTTCCAATACCTATGTATTTAAAACCCAGGCTTCCCAATTGAGAGGAAGAATATAGGTTTCTTCCATCTGCAACAAAAGGGTAACGCATAAGAGTCTTAATCTTTTTAAAGTTGAGGTTTTTAAATTCCTCCCATGCTGTGGCTAAAATCATGCAGTCTGCACCTTTTACTGCCTCATAACTATCTCTACAGAATTTGACATTCCTGATAAACTTTTTTGCTTTATTCATAGCTTGAGGATCGTAAACACGCAACTTAGCTTCCTCTTCCAGAAGCTCGTTGATAAGATAAAGCGCAGGTGATTCTCTTAAATCATCTGTATTAGGCTTAAAAGCCAAACCCAGTATTGCTATATTTTTCCCTTTTAGTATCCACAGCTCTTCTTTAATCCTCTCTAAGAAATGTCTCCTCTGGAAAATATTTACGTGCCGTACTTCTTCTAAAAGCCTAAAGTTGTAGCCAGTCTTCTTGGCAATATGAATAAAAGCATCCACATCTTTAGGAAAACAGCTTCCTCCCCAACCGATACCTGCGGCTAGAAATTCCTTTCCTATTCTCCTGTCCAACCCCATTCCCAAAGCTACCTCTTCAATATTAGCCCCGGTTTTCTCGCAAATCATTGAGACAGCATTAATAAAAGATATTTTAGTAGCCAGAAAAGAATTAGAAGCATGCTTAATTAGCTCGGCGGTATTAATGTCTGTAACTACAATAGGGGCTTTAAGGGGACGATATAAAGCTTTAAGGAGAGACGCGGCGCGTTTTGATTCTACCCCAATAACAATTCTATCGGGCCTGAGAAAATCACTTATGGCTCTACCTTCTCTTAGAAACTCCGGATTGGATGCCACATCAAACTCAATGTCTCCCTTAGCATATCTTCTTATGGTCTCTTTTACTTTCTCTCCTGTTCTTACCGGCACCGTGGACTTCTCTACAATGAGTTTATAAGCATCTAAAACTTGAGAAATGCCAAAAGCTACTCTCTCTACCGCGGACAAATCTGCTTCCCCATTCTCTTTGGCCGGAGTGCCCACGGCAATAAAAATAATATCCGATTTCCTTACCGCTCTTTTTAAATCAGAGGAAAACTCTAATTTTCTCCTTCTTACATTCTCTCTTACCAAGTTTTCTAACCCTGGCTCATAATTAGGTATTTTCATACTTTTTAGAAGTTCTATTTTTTTTCTGTTATTATCTACTGAGATAACTTTATTGCCTAATTTAGCCAAACAGGCAGAAACAACTAATCCTACGTAGCCAGCTCCTATTACGGCAACATTAAACTTTGTGTCATTCTTGGCAAGCATAAACTTATCTCCTTCTAAAAATCGGATTATCTATCTTTAGGACCTTTATAAGACTGACTAAAATTAATGCCTATGCCGGGGAAGGCTTTTATCCTCATTATTACCCAGAAAGTATATTCTTTGTCCCTGTCCACATCAATACCCACATCCAGCCACCAGCAGTGAAAATCGTGCCGCAAATAGTACTGCTGCTCTTCAAACTTTCCCGTTTTTGCCTCAAAGCGCGTGTAAATATTCAGTTGCCATTTAGGATTAAACTGATAGGAATAAAAAGCTGTATATTGAGAAGTCTCTTCCCGAATATAACGATGACCTAAGGTGAACTGGTAAAGCTTTCCTTTAAAAGTAATATCAGTGGTAGATTCTTTCATATGCCCCCAATCAACACTATAAGTAGAGGTATTCTCTAAATAAACGCTCCCATCGGCAAAAGGGCGAAATTCTAAATCTATCCCCAAATCAGTAAAATGGCTACCGCGGTTTTCCTCCTTAAAGTCATAGCTTAAAGAAGGAGCAAAATAAAGAAGATCCCAGATATCGTGCTTATACTTTGCTTTGAAGCGGTTTTCCAAAGTAAACACTATCCTATTTTCTCTATCAATTTCATCTATACTGTCAAACTGCAACAGCTCCTCATGCGCTACACTAGGAGGATGGCGATAACTATAGCTAAGAATAGGCGTGATTATATGCCGGATAGCATCAGTCTTAATTCCTAGAAACTCAATCTTCTTGTCAAACTCCTTATAGAGCTTTGTGCTAAATTGAATCCCTGTTTCAAATATATTGCGCAACAAAGATTCGTCCCCAAACTTACTTTTGGAATAGAACGTATTCCTTATGCCTATATAAGGTTTAACATTAAGCCAGGCAAATCTCTTTTGGTAAGTAAAAATATTGTGAGTATCAAATCTTAGCGCATCACTGTCACTGTGGGAAGGAGATGCGTTTTTGTAAGTAAGATTAGCCAGGTTAGTAGTAGAATCAAAGTAGAAATTAGAACTGCCGATTTTGCGGCGGAAAACATCTAGTTTAAGACGCGGCAAGTACTCTGTCTGAGAATAAAAACGATTCATTCTCTTTTGAGCTAGAAGAGAAGCGGTAGCATAGGGAAAGGAATGGCTGAGCAAAATGTAAGAAAGAGGCTGGTTATCTCGCTGGTACTCGTTATAAAAATAGTCCTTCATAAAGTACTTATCAGAGAATTTGTGTATTTCCAAGTGCAAATAGTCCCGCGGTGTTATCTGCCAGCGGTGACGCAGCTGTGCCTTATAGCGGTCTGAACCAACGCTTGCCCCTTCATCAAAAGACAGCTTATCTCTGTCAGCAATATAATAAATTTTAGCTATTCCTTCTCCATACTTATCTGATTTATACTTGTTAGTAATACCTCGTCCGAATCCTTTTTTGGAGTAATAATCAAGATGAATTCTCCCTTTAAATTCTTCACTGAAATAATAGCGCCACGCAGTAAGCATATACATACCTAAATCATGATCTCTCCCCGGCACAATTGTTACCCGCGGCAATTTGTCCTTAGCCGGCTGCATATAATAAGGCAGGTAAAGTATGGGCACTTTACCTATTTTTATAACGGTATTTTTAGCTACCATTTTATCATGAGGATAAAATTCTATTTTTTTAGCATAGATACGATAATCCATAAAGTGGGGGCATTGCGGGTTACAGGTAGTAAACCAGCCGTTTTTAAGTACATATTTTTTGTCACTTATTTTCTCCGCCGTCTTTCCGCCGGCATAGAAAGGAGAAGATACTAGATACAGATTATCTATAGAGGCAGTCTTTTGGGCAAAATCATATCTTATTTTATCGCCATAGATTGTGCCTTTAGGATGTTCTATTTTTACTTTGCCTATGAGATTGCCTACTTTAGTATCCATATTAACCTCTGCTTTCCCGCAAAAGGCTTTTATATCGCGATAAACTATACACACATTGTCCTCGGCTTTCATAGTATGAGTCTGGGCATCGTAACTTACTTTGTCTCCCTTAACTACGATAGGAATTTCCTGTTTAGAAAGAGGAACAGCAAAGGTTAGAGATATATTAACAAAAAGCAGAAAGAGAAATATACTTACTCTAGCTACCACTATTACTCTTATGCTTCAAGAAAGACTCAAGACTCCGCCAATCATCAATAAACCTTTTAATGCCGATATCAGTAAGAGGATGTTTTAGCAATTGGCTTATTACTTTATAAGGTATAGTAGCAATATCTGCACCCAGCTTAGCTGCTTCTAGAACGTGCAGGGGGTTACGCACCGAAGCCACGATTATCTCCGTATTTATATGGTAATTAGCATAAATCTTCTTTATATCACAAACTAAGTCCATTCCCCTATGACTAATATCATCCAGCCTTCCCACAAAAGGAGAAATAAAACTTGCCCCCGCTTTGGCCGCCAAAAGCGCCTGCAGCGGTGAGAAACAAAGGGTAAGGTTTGTCTTTATACTCTTGCGGGAGAGAATTTTAGTAACCCTAAGCCCTGTCTCAGTAAGAGGAATCTTAATTACAATATTAGGAGCAAGCCTCGACAATTCCTCTGCATCTTTTAGCATACCTTCATAATCATAGTGGGTAACTTCCGCACTCACCGGACCTTTAACTACGGCGCATATTTTCTTTATCTGCGTCTGGGGTTCTGATTTCTCTTTTGCTAAGAGAGTAGGATTCGTAGTAACACCATCAAGAATTCCTAAAGAGACTGCCTTATTGATTTCTTCCAAATTAGCCGTATCAATAAAAATTTTCATTTCTCCTCCTGCGGAATAATATAGACCAAAAACCTGTTTTTTGCAATACTATTCAGAAGTTCTACCCAAAACATCGAATTTTTCTTTCCACGCCGGCTCTATTTCCGATAACGGCCCCAGGACAAATTCTCTTTCCTGCAAACGAGGATGAGGAATCTGAAGATAAGGATAAGCAATCTTCTTTCTCCCATAGATAAGTATATCTAAATCAATAGGACGCGGCCCCCAGCGTTCCTCCCTCTTTCGTCCTAATCTCTTCTCAATCTCCTGCAAAAAAAGCAACAGCTCATACGGTGCCAGAGAAGTTCTAATCTTTACCACAGCATTGATGAACTTTCCCTGCGGTGGTCCTCCTTGAGGCAAGGTCTCTATAAAAGAGGAAATCTTCTCTATTACTATCTGAGGATTACTTCCCAAGAGCTCTAAAGCTCTCTCAATGTTTTCTTTTCTCTTACCCAGATTTGAACCAACCCCTAAAAAGGCTTCTTCCATTAAATTCTCCCCATTAGGGCTGTAGCCTGCTTAAGTTGACGGAAATCTACCGTTAAAGCAAAACGCACAAATCTATCTGAATTACTTCCAAAACCAATACCCGGAGTAGAAACTACACCTTTTCTTAATAATAGCTGGCAAAAAGACAATGAAGAATGAAATTTAGAAGGAAGTTTAGACCAAACATAAAAAGTGCTTTCTGCCCATATTTTCTCAAAGCCTAATTTCTTTATACCTTCCAAAAATATATCTCTCCGACGTTTAATTGTCTTGCGTAAATTAGCCACATATTGCTCCTCCTTATCTAAACTATAGGCGGCAGCATCCTGAAGAGCAGAAAAAACACCTGAATCAACGTTAGTCTTCACTTTAAGCAAACCATCTATAAGCTTTTTGTTACCACAAGCCCAGCCAATACGGAATCCGGTCATAGAAAAGGTTTTGGAAAAGGAATGAAACTCACAGGCAATTTCTTTTGCTCCTTTTATTTCTAAAATACTAAGGGGCTTGCGGCCAAAATATATCTCAGAATAAGCATTATCATAAACCACAATTATGCCATACCTAGCACAAAAACTTACCACTCTCTTAAGAAAGTCAGGGGGTGCTAAGACTGTGGTGGGATTATTGGGATAATTAAGGTAGATAATTTTAGCCTTATTCCTAATACGTAGGGGAATCCTCTCTAAATCAGGCAGAAAATTATTTTCTTCTTTAAGCGACAGGTGATATATCCTTGCACCCGCCAAAATAGCGGCGCCTTGATAACCAGGATAAGCAGGAGAAGGAAGGATAATATAATCCTGAGGATTAACAAAAGCTAAGGGAAAATGAACCAATCCCTCTTTAGAACCAATCAAAGGCAATATTTCTCTTTCTTCCGAAAGCAGTACGCCAAATCTCTTCCTGAACCATCTCTTTATTGCCCCTCTCAAAGAATATTTGCCTCTATCTAAAGCATAACGCTGGTTTTCTTTCAGGCGGGCAGAGCGGCAAAGAACTTTAAGCATACCCCGGGGCGCCAATATATCAGGATCTCCAATACTCAAATCAATAAGCGCCTTTCCCTGCTGGCGCAAACGTTGTTTTTGGTTGTCTATTTCCGCAAATAAATAAGGGGACAATTTATTTAGGCGAAGCGACAGCTTAAATCTCTTCATGTATCAAACAATACATTATCCATAGAATAAAGACCCGCTGGCTTATTTACCAGCCATTTTGCCGCCTGCAGGGCTCCCTGAGCAAATATATCCCGCGTTTTAGCCGAGTGAAGAAGCTCAATCTTATCAGAATCGCTCTCAAAAATTATACGGTGGTCGCCTACAATCTCATCTTCGCGGATTGACTTAATATCTTTCACCTCGCCGCCGCCAGAGTTGATAAGAGACGCTATTTTCTTGGCCGTGCCGGAAGGAGCATCTTTTTTATGAACATGGTGCACTTCCACTATATTTATTTTATAGTCAGACAACACTCCTGCTGCCTCTTTCACCAGCCGAAACAATAAGTTAACCCCTATGGACATATTAGGAGAAAGAAGAATGGGGATATGTTTTGCCGCGGCCTCAATCCGGGAAAACTGCAAAGCATCAAAACCTGTCGTACCCACTACCAAACACCTCTTGGCTCTTTCCGCCGCATTCACTAAGTCCACAGTAGCCAGAGGTGAAGAAAAGTCTATAATACAATCGGCTTCTTTTATATTATCTCTGTGGGAATTAATGGTTAACTCCCCTATTTTCTTTCCTATATCCGGATGTCCCTCTTTTTCCCACAAGGCTACTACTCTAAATCCCTCATCCTCCTGGGCCAGAGTATATATCCTCTGCCCCATTCTCCCTCTAGCCCCGTTAATCGCCAGCTTTATCACTTTACCAATTTGTATTCTTTCAGAATCTTTTTCAATTTTTTAAGATTATCCTGCTGCATTTTACAGAGCGGCAGACGCAGATAAGGACTAATCAAACCCATAAGAGCCAAGGATGTTTTTACCGGAATAGGATTAGTCTCAATAAACAAGCTCTTGATTAGAGGATATAGATAGAGCTGGAGCTTCCTGGCTTTATCCAATTTCCCTTGTAAAAAGCTTTTAACCAGATCATGCGTTTGCTGAGGCATAATATTAGCTACTACTGAAACAACTCCTCTGCCTCCTACAGACAAAATAGGCAAAGTAATCTCATCGCTGCCGGAAAGAAGAATAAACTTTCTATCTACCAAGTTCATAAGGCGTGTGATTTGGTCTAAAGAGCCGCTGGCCTCTTTAATGCCTATAATATTAGGAAAGTCTCTGTAGAGACGAGCCGTAGTCTGAGGCAGGATATTTATGCCCGTCCGCGAAGGTACATTGTAAACAATAAGGGGTATTTTTATCTGAGTCGCTATTGTTTTATAGTGAGCATAAAGGCCGGCTTGCGTAGGCTTGTTGTAATAAGGAGTTATAACTAAAGCCGCATCTACTTTAAGACTATGAGCATAGCGAGTAAGTTCTATCGCTTCCTGAGTGGAATTAGAGCCGCATCCGGCTACCAGAGGAATATGCTGGCGCACTTCCTCTTTAGCAATCTTTATAACTCTTTTATGTTCAGCAAAAGAGAGGGTAGCGCTTTCTCCTGTGGTGCCGCAAACTAAAATGCCGTCTGTTTTATTTTTTATATGCCAATTAATAAGAAAACGCAGCTTTTCCTCATCCACCCTGCCTCTTCTATCAAAAGGCGTAACCAATGCTACAATACTACCCTGAATCATCATACCTCCTTAATAATAGATTCTTCCTGGCGCGCCTCTGCATACTCGCGTAGCTTTTTAAGCGCCCTTTCTTCAATTTGCCGCACTCTCTCCCGAGATATTTTGAATTTTTTGGCCACCTCTGCGAGGGTCTCAGGTTTACCTGTAGTAATACCAAAGCGGAGGTTTATCACTTCTTTCTCCCTCTCCTCCAAGCTATCCAACATATCTTTTACTTTCTCTCTAAGAAAAAATTGATTTATGTCTTCCAAAGAAGAACTCTCATCTTCTATTACATCTACAAGTTCAGCGTGAGTCTCATCTCCTAGGGGAAGATTAAGCGAAAGTTTCTTATTAAACCACATCTGGATCTGAGCTACCTTCTTTTGTGAAAATTTAAGCTTCTGAGCTAACTCTTTCCGACTTGGTTTGTAACCTAGTCTCTGAGTAAGCTCGTTTTCAGCCTTTTTATATTTTGAGATCAATTCACTCATATAAACGGGTATCCTGATAGTGCGAGACTTATCAATTAAGGCTCGGGTAATAGCTTGCCGTATCCACCAGGCGGCATAGGTAGAAAAACGATAACCTTTGGAAGGATAATATTTTTCTACCGCCTTAATTAAGCCAATATTCCCCTCTTCTATTAAATCCATAAGAGGCAAGCCAAAATGGGTATAACGTTTAGCTATATTTACTACCAACTTGAGATTAGAATTGATAAGCCTCTCCTGTGCTTTCTTGTTGCCGCGTCTCGCTAAGCGCGCCAGTTTTTTTTCTTCCTCTGCCGATAATAAAGGTATATCTTTTATCTTTTCTATATAGGCTCTAATAGCCTCCATTATGTAAGATTAGCGACTTTTTATATTAGCCCCTGCTGCTGCCAAACGCGCTATAGGTACGCGATAAGGAGAGCAACTGACATAATTCAAGCCTACCTTGTGGCAAAAAAGAATAGATTTGGGATCTCCCCCGTGCTCTCCGCAAATCCCCAGTTTCAGATTAGGACGCCCTTTCCTTCCCAGACGACAAGCGGTCTCTATCAACCTTCCCACGCCTTGCGTATCTAAAGATTGGAAAGGATCTGTATCGTAAATTCCCAGGTCTACATATTCCTGCAGGAATTTTCCCGCATCATCTCGCGAGAAACCACAGCCCATTTGAGTTAAGTCATTGGTCCCAAAAGAGAAGAACTCTGCTTCCTGAGCAATCTCATCTGCAGTTACCGCGGCGCGGGGAACTTCAATCATTGTCCCCACCGCCACACTAAAGGGAAGCTTCTTAATATGCTTTTCTTTCTTTACTTCTTCTATGGTATTTAAAATTACTTCTTTCTGCAACTTTAGTTCCTTCACATTGCCTACGAGAGGAACCATAATTTCAGGTTTTACTTTAACTTTTTTCTTAGCTACATTAAGCGCTGCCTCAATTATAGCCCGCGTCTGCATAGCCGTAATTTGAGGATAGCTAATACCTAAGCGACAACCACGATGTCCCAGCATAGGATTAAGTTCTTTTAAAGAATCAACCGTATCTTTTACTTCTTGCCAAGTTAGACCCATAGATTTAGCCAGTTCTTTCTGCCCTTCTTCGTCATGCGGCAAAAATTCGTGCAGAGGTGGATCTAACAAACGTATGGTGCAAGGCCTTCCTTTTAAAGCCGTAAAAATACCCTCGAAATCTTCCCTCTGCAAAGGCAAAAGCTCTGCCAAAGCTTCATCCAACTGTTTCTTTTGCTTTTTGAGTTCTTCTTCCAGCTCTTTTTTCTCTTCAGAATCACCGCCTCTCTTCAGAGTTTCGGAAAGGGCTCTGAATTTAGGAGCGGCCAAAATCATCTTGCGAAAAGAAACTATGCGTCTACCGCTGAAAAACATATGTTCTGTCCGGCACAGTCCGACACCTTCGGCGCCAAATTTTACTGCCACTGCCGCATCATAAGGCGTATCGGCATTTGTTCTTACTCCCAACTTCCTAAATTTATCAGCCCATTTCATCACCGTAGCAAAAGGTCCGCTTAACTGAGGAGGAACAAGACTTATTTTACCTATGTATACTATTCCCCGGCTGCCATTAAGGGAAACCCAATCTCCCTCTTTTACTACTTTATCGCCACTCTTCATCATTCTCTTTGCCTCTTCAATCACAATATCTCCTGCCCCAGCCACACAGCATTTGCCCATGCCTCTGGCTACTACGGCAGCATGAGAAGTCATACCGCCCCTCACGGTAAGAATACCTTCTGCCGCATTCATGCCTTTTATGTCTTCCGGCGAGGTTTCAATGCGGCACAAAATAACCTGCCTGCCTTTTTTCTTCCAGGCTTCCGCCTCTTCAGCACTAAATACTACTTGCCCTACGGCTGCTCCGGGCGAAGCGGGAAGTCCGGCGCGAGAAAACACTTTTCCCTCCGAAGAGGCTCTATTTTCCTCTTTGCTATCAAACATAGGATGCAGAAGCTGGTCTATCTGTTTAGGCTCAATGCGAAGAATAGCCTCCTTTTCATTAATTAATTTCTCTTTGACCATATCCACGGCAATTTTTACAGCTGCCTGGGCTGTCCGCTTGCCGGTACGCGTCTGTAACATATATAGCTTGCCTTTCTCAATAGTAAACTCAAAATCCTGCATATCACGGTAATGTTTCTCCAACTTTCTCCTTACCTGCTGCAACTGATTATAGACACGTACATTCTCCTTCTTAAGTCTCTCCAGGGGCAGAGGAGTACGAATTCCTGCCACCACATCTTCACCCTGAGCATTCATCAAAAACTCGCCATAAAGTTTATTTTCGCCTGTGGAAGGATTGCGGGTAAAACCCACGCCCGTACCAGAATCATCACCCATATTGCCAAAGACCATAGTCTGGACGTTAACTGCCGTCCCCAGAAGACCTTTAATTTCATTAATCTGACGGTAGGCGATGGCTCTTTCATTATTCCAGGAGCCAAATACAGCTCCAATTGCCAGCCACAACTGTTCCTGCGGATCCTGAGGAAAACTACGTCCTGTGGCTTTGTGAAAAATTTTCTTATACCTATTTACCAGATTCTTCAAATCTTCCACGCCTAAATCCGTATCGGGAACTGCCCGGTTCAGCTCTTCCTGTTTAAGTTTTTGAGCTCTGCTAATGCCGCGGCGGCTGGCAATCTCCCTTTTTATCTCTTCCAGCTCATGTTCAAATTTAGCATGCGGGACATTCATTACTACATCACCAAACATCTGAATAAAACGCCGGTAAGAATCCCAGGCAAAGCGCAGATTTTTAGTAAGCGACCCTAGCGCTTCTACGCTTTTGTCATTAAGACCAAGATTAAGAATAGTATCCATCATTCCGGGCATAGAAATAGCCGCACCAGAACGAACTGAGACCAAAAGGGGATTCTTTATACTTCCCAATTTCTTCCCGGTAAGTTTCTCTAACTTCCTGAGATTTGCTTCAACTTCTGCCTTAAGTTGAGGAGGATATTTTCTGCCTCTTTTATAATATGCGGCACAAACTTCTGTAGTTATGGTAAATCCAGGAGGAACGGGAAGACCAATGCGAGACATTTCTGCCAGCCCCGCACCTTTTCCTCCCAGAAGAGATTTCATCTTACCATTACCTTCGGCTTTGCCTCCGCCAAAAAAGTAAACATATTTCTTCTTCATCGCTGCTCCCTCCTTCTTTTTATAGCCAAGATTAATATTGGTATAGTATATACAAAATTATTAAGATTTCAAACAAAAATCACACCTGGAACTTTCCTGCGAAATACTCTATCAATTGACTACACCCAATCCGTTCCTGCTTCATTGTATCCCGGTCACGTACGGTTACCTTATCATCACTAAGACTTTCCACATCTACCGTAATACAGAAAGGTGTGCCTATCTCATCCCGCCGGCGGTAGAGACGGCCAATAGAAGCAGTGTCATCATAAACACATACATATTTATTTTTAAGGAGCTCAAATATTTTTTTAGCCTTAGCCACCAGACCAGGATTATTCTTGAGTAAAGGAAATACTGCTATCTTGTAAGGAGCTACATTCTTGTGTAATCTCAATACCACCCTCTTCTTTCCCCTCACTTCCTCTTCCGCATAAGCATCGGACAAAACAGCCAGCACTGTCCGGTCAACACCGCCGGAAGGCTCAATGACATAAGGAATGATTCTCTTATCTTCCTGGGGCAAAAAACAACTTAGGTCTTTATGGCTATACTCAGAATGCCGCCTCAAATCATAATCAGTGCGGTTAGCTATGCCTTCCAGTTCCTTCCATCCTTCGGAGGTAGTAGAGAAAGGATAGCGATATTCAATATCTGTACAGGCTTTGGCATAGTGGGCTAATTCTTCCTTTGTATGCTGGCGCAGGCGCAAATTCTCTTTTCTAATCCCTAATTTCTCCTGGTACCAGCGGAAACGTTCCTCTACCCAATAATGATAATACTTGTCTGAGTGTTGGGGCCGCACAAAATATTCAATCTCCATCTGTTCAAATTCCCGCATACGAAAAATAAAGGTCTTAGTAGTAACTTCATTACGAAACGACTTACCAATTTGAGCAATACCAAAAGGAAGAGATTTATGAGTAGTATTAAGGACATTAAGAAAATTTACGAATATCCCTTGCGCCGTCTCGGGACGTAAATATGCCTCTTGCTGTTTATTTTCAACCACGCCTAAAAAAGTTTTAAGCATAAGATTGAAAGAACGCGGCATATTTTTTTCCAAGTTTATTTCGCTGCCGCACTCAGGACAAAGAGAAACCTCCCCCTTCTTTTTTAACTCTTCCAGTTTGAAGCGCCTCTGACAAGCAGGACAATCCACCAGGACATCATTAAACCCCTCCAAATGTCCTGAAGCCATAAATACAGGCGGACTCATAATAACAGCTGCATCCAGCCCTACAATATCGTCGCGGCTTTCTACATAACTCTTCCACCACAAATCCTTAATGTTCTTTTTTAGGTTTGCTCCCAGAGGCCCGTAATCCCAAATACTGGAAAGACCTCCATAAATATCGCAAGCCGGGAAAATAAATCCTCTCCTTTTAGCTAAAGAAACCAGTTGAGATAAAAAATCAGATTTCTTCATCTTGCCTGATCCTTTCTAAAACTTCTTGTGGCAAAGAGAAGCTCTCCTGAGTCTGGGGAAAATTTCCCTTCTCGACATCCTCTTTAAAATCAGCCACCGCTTTTTTTACCAAATTATACATATTAATATACTGCCGCACAAACTTAGGCCGGTACTTTTGAAAAAGGCCGATTAAATCGTAGAGAACCAGAATCTGGCCGTCACAAAAAGGTCCCGCGCCAATACCAATGGTAGGAATCTTTACCTTTTTAGTTATAATTTCAGATAAGGAAGCAGGAATGCACTCCAGCACTAAGCTAAAACATCCTGCCTCTTCCAATTTCCTGGCCTGATAAATAAGCTCTTTTGCCCGCCGGTAATCACGCCCCTGCACCCTAAACCCTCCTAGTTTGTCTGCTGTCTGAGGGGTAAGGCCAATATGGCCTATTACGGGTATGCCGGCTTTTACCACTGCTTCTATAAGCTTGAGGCAACCTTCAAACCACTCTATTTTTACGCCGTCGGCGCCGGAAGAAAAGAATCTTTCTGCATTCCTAAGACCGGAAGCTAAATCTACATGGCAACTCTGATAAGGCATATCCACTATTACCAAGCTGCTTTTAACTGTTTTTATCACCGCTTGGGCAAAAACCATCATTTCCTCAGACGCCAGCTCTTTAGTATCCTTGCGACCCAACACTACATTAGCCAGCGAATCACCTACCAGGATTATATCTATTCCTACTTCATCCAGAATGAGAGAGAAACAATAGTCATAGGCAGTCAAAGCGGTAATCTTCTTTCCTTCTTCTTTTTTCTGGTAAAGATTTCTTATTTTCTCCTGCCCCATCCTATTTATTATTATACACCAAAGATAAACAATACAAAATTCTACCTCTAAACAAAAACTTCCAGAAAAATTTTGCTCCTCAGGCGTGCCTGAAGATGGTAACTAATAAAAGCATCTAACATCTTCAAGATGCTATTCATAGTCGAAGGTGAAGGTTTTAAATTGTAAACCTGGGGAAAATCTTTATCACGCATATATCTCAAGGAAGCTATTATATCCGCAGAAACTTTATCTGCCTGCGGGTCGGCAGAAAAACATTTTAAACAAAGCATCCCCCCTAAGCGGAAACTGAAGTAACCTTCTTTTTCTACCGCATGGGAGCAACGAAGACAGGTAGTTAAAGAAGGGCGAAAACCAGTAAGGTTAAGTATCTTTATTTGAAATATAGCCAGAGAATTAGCTAAAGAATAAGTAGAGAAATTGTCAAATATAACTTTAATCAAACCAAATATTTCTTCCTGAGGATAATGAAAGGGCATTATTTTATCTACTAGTTCCATCATATAACTGGCGAGATAAAAACGAGAAGGAATATCCCTCAAGTAGCTATAGTTATCTATTAATTCTGCGGCAGAAACCAAATGCAAATTTGAGCGCGAAGGATAATAAACAAATTCATTCAGAGAAAATATGTCTAGAGGCGTAGAAAAATGTTGCCGTTTAAGGCGAAACCCTTTAAATAAACCTCCTATTTTTCCTCTCTGGCGGGTATAAATATAGGCAATCTTACTGGTTTCTCGAAAATTAAAGCTTCTCAATATAAATCCAATATCCTTTTGAACAGCCATGTCTTAATAATCAATTCCTTCTCGCGCCATAATACCTTTTCGGTAAGGATGTTTTATCTCTTCTATCAGGCTTACATAATCTGCCGCCCTCTTAAGTAACAAAGAAGCATCGCGGCCCGTAAGAATCAATTCTACTTCTTTTGCCTTTGCTTTCTCAATTATCTTCCTGACTTCTAATGCGGTAACCAAATGGCTTTCTACGCAATTTAATAACTCATCCAGAACCACTACGTCAAACCTGCTTTTATCTATAAGCTCTCCCATACGGCTTAAGCTTTCTTTTAGAGATCTTTTAAGGCTCTTTATATCTGGCTTGTTTACAAACATAGGATGCACTTGTCCCCGAAACCTTTCTATCACAAAATTAGAATGCCCTATCTTCCTTGCCGCCATTAACTCGCCACTAGGCCAGTATACATCCTTAAGGAACTCTCCTACATACACTTTCTTACCAAACCCCCATGCCCTCAGTGCTAAACCTAAAGCCGCAGTGGTTTTACCTTTTCCCTTTCCGATATAGATATGTACCATTTCTATTTCTTAAGACCATACTTGCCCACTAAAGGCACAAATATGCAGCGGCAGACATCTTCCTCTTTCACTATTTCTTTTTCTTTTCTTACCACTACTAAATTCTGAAAAACCAATCCTCCGCGCGGTATTACCAATTTCCCTCCTTCCTTAAGTTGATCCAGAAGAGGCGGAGGAATGGAAGGTGCTGCGGCTGTGACGGCAATTTTATCAAAAGGGGACTCCTCTTTCCACCCCAGACTCCCATCGCCTACTTTCACAAAAACTTTGTATCCTGCCTGGGACAAATTATCCTGAGCCCTCTCCGCTAATAGCTTCAGTCTTTCTACTGTCCACACTTTAGCTCCCAAACAACTGAGTATAGCTGTTTGATAACCGGAACCGGTGCCAATTTCCAATATTTTCTCTCCCGGCTGCGGATCCAGTAACTGCGTCATTAACGCCACCATAAAAGGCTGAGAAATTGTCTGGCCCAGACCAATAGAAAGAGGGAAATCTTCGTAAGCTTGAGCTTTTTTTTCCGGTAAGACAAAAATTTCTCGCGGCACTTGAGTAAAAGCTGCCAACACTCTTGGGGAAGATATTCCCCGCGGTTTCAGTTGTTCTTCTACCATCTGGTAGCGTTTTCCATCATAATCCATATCTACTCCGCCAAAGGAACAAAAAGAAGCGCCAGCTATCACGTATAGGATTAATCCTGCTATTTTGTTTTCTATGATACACACTGCTAATAGGTACGCTTTCTATCGTATATCCTTGCTTACAAGCTTGAAGAATTATCTCTGAATCTACTTCATAACGTCTAGTTTCAAGCTTAATTTTCTCTAAGACCTCTCTCTTTATTGCCTTAAACCCGCACTGACTATCAACAATTTTTTGGCGGCAGATGCGGGAGATAAGCAAAGACATAAATTTATTTGTCCACAGGCGCAGAAGAGGCATTCCCATCGGGTTCTGCATGCGGTTGCCTACTATGAAATCACTTCCTTCTTCCAGCTTTTTAAGAAATACTTCTATCTCTTCTGTCAGATGCTGCAAATCCGCATCCATAATAATGAGGGCTTCAAGGTTTGTATGTCCTAGAAGATACCTTATCCCCATATCTAAAGCTGCTCCCTTGCCGCGGTTGGTCTCACTTCTTAGCAATATATCAGCAGCGGCCCTCTCAGCCTCTTTATAAGTAGTATCAGAACTACCGTCGTCCACTACCATCACAGGAAGACTAAGAGATTTTATCTCTCTGACCAGCTGATAAATATGCTGGGACTCATTATAAGCCGGAATAATAACCCACGTATTCATACCTTCTTCCAGAAAGGTTGAAACATATACCACTGTTCAGGATATTTCCTTATATACTTCTCTATAACTCCAAGGTAATTTCTCATTATTTCATATTCAGACCGCAGTCTTCCTTCTTTATCTACAGGATAAATGGGCTTCTCAAAAACCAGAAAGAAACTATCATCTTTCTTTCTTATAAAAAAGCTGGGCACAATGGGTGCAAGGGTGCGATACGAAAAAACGGCCGCCCCCAAGGGTAAATAAGCCTTCTCTCCTAAAAATTCTACTTCTATCCCCCCTCCTAAAAAATCTCTATCTCCCAAAAAAGCTACCATCTTTTTTTTCTTAAGAAGCGAGAAACATCTCCGTACCGCTACTCCGACAGGAATTATGCCTACGCCAAAATGTTTTCTCTGCTCATCAAAAAATAAATTCACATTTTTATTTTTATGGGGCAAAGCAATAGCATAAAGAGGATATCCTAAGAGAGCAGCCACAGCTCCTCCTAATTCCCAATTACCAATATGAGCCGTAACAATAATAATTCCCGTTTTTACCATAAGACTATCTAAAATTTCCCTATTCCTTATTTCCACATAGCGTTTGACAAAATCAAGATTTAAGTGTTTAAGACGGAAAAAGTCCACTAAATATTTGGCAAAGTTTACAAAAACTTGCTGAGCTTTTCTGTGAATCTCTTCCTTAGATTTATCTTTGAGAATCACTCTCATATTTTCTAAGACCGCCCTCCGGTCAGAAAAAGAGAACCAGAATTGCAACAGACCCAGGAAAGAAGCTATTCCGTAAGAGCGGCGACGTGAGAAAATATTAGAGAGAAAAATCCCTATTCTGTAAAGTACCCACTCCATTCCTATTCTATCAATTTTAAAGATAACTCTGCAATCTCTAAAGAAGAAGCAGGATGAGCATAGTTATAGGCTTTCTCCCGAATATGCTCCAACATATCTCTATTCTGCAAGAGGCGTTCTACTTGCAGTTTAATCTCTCCGTAATCACAGGCCAAGAAAGCAATCTCTCTCTCTTCCAAATACCGAATATTATTCTCCTCCTGGCCTGGAATTGGCCTGAAAGCTATAATAGCCATTTTTTTGGCCAGAGCTTCAGAAATAGTACTTCCTCCTGCTTTAGTGATAATTATCTCTGCAAAATCCATAAATTTATCTACATCTTCTGTATAGGAAAACAAAAATAGCTCCTTTCTGGCGGTGCGGCGGTAACTACTAAGACGCCGGTAAAGCTTGCGGTTTCTGCCGCAAACTACAATCATTTGAAAATCAACATAGGAATTATCCAGCACTTCGACTATTTTCTCTAAAGGCCCTAAGCCGGAGCCTCCTCCCATAAGAAGAATGGTTTTTTTATCGGGAGCAAGGCCAAACTTAGAAGCTACAGCTTTCCTGTTGTTTTCTTGCACAAATTTGGGCATAATAGGAATACCCAAAATTTTTATTTTCTCCCGGGGTATGTTTTCACTTACCAGTTTATCTTTAGCTTCCGGCGTAGCCACAGTATAAAAATCGACCTCGCGGTAAGGCCAGAAGCCGTGAGGGAAGAAATCAGTAACAACTCCCACTAAAGGAATGCTTAAGTGATAGTATCTTTTATAGAAAGCAACAACGCCGCAGGGAAAAGCTTGTGTAGTAATTATGCAGGCCGGCTGAAATTTCTCCAGGAGATTCCGGGTTTTTTTTAAATTCAGAAAATGAATCAGGGATTTAAGAGGGTTGAGGTTACGGATAACTGTTTTCTTGTCGTAAATCCTTCCCCAAAGAAAAGGAAATCTTTTTATACTTAAATAGTAAAAAAAATTTATAACTTTTTCTGAGAGAGGATGGTAATAGCGAAAAGCGTTTACCAGGCTAACCGAAATATCACTATTTTTTAGAAGTAAGGCTTCTTTAAGAGAAAGGGCAGCCCGATAGTGGCCGGAGGATTCAGTAATATAAAGAATAAGTATGTTCTTTGCCACTTCAAACTTCCTCCCTCATTAGCACATTAAGAAATGCCTCTACTATATCCGGACGAAACTGAGTCCCCTTGTTTTTTCTTATCTCTCCTATCGCCCTTTCCTTAGCAAGAGCTTTTCGGTAAGGACGATCGGAAGTCATAGCATCATAAGCATCCGCCAACCCTATAATCGCTGCTATCAGGGGTATATGGCAGCCCCGCCGGCCCTCGGGATAGCCTCGGCCGTCGTACCTTTCGTGATGATGTTTTATCCCTAAAATCGCATCCTTAAATTCTTTACGCAAGGGATAAAGTATGTTTACGCCAATCACAGGGTGTTGCTCGATAATATGTCTCTCTTCTGGAGTAAGAGGCCCCTGTTTGTTAATAATATGTTCCGGTATGCCAATTTTACCAATATCATGCAGCAAAGCGGCAATATGAAGCATCTCTTTCATACGTAGTTTCTCCTGGTAATTCTTTTTTTTAACTATACCCCGCCGGCAAAGCTCTTCAAATATCTTAAGCGAAAGCACAGCCACACGGGAAGTATGACCAGAGGTATATTTGTCTTTTGCTTCAATGGCACCACCTAACACTTCGATCATCCGCAAGAAGAGTTTTCTATTTTTGTCTAGTTGAATTCTAATACCTTGAAAGAGCTTAGCATTCTCAATTGCCATTGCTACATCAGAAGCAAGAATAGACAGATAGCCCAATTCTGAAAAAGTAAAGGTTTTCCTCTTCATTTTTTTGCCTAGAATTACTATCCCTACCAATTTATCTCGAAAAAAACAGGGCAGGCATACTTCAGCTTTATGAAGCTCCATCTGATACTGCAATTCTTTAAGGAGCTGGCGACGCAGGGGATCTTTAAGCATCTTTTTGGATTCTAAAGTTCTCTTAATCCGTGAATGAATAAGAAAATCGTCTCTCCAGAAACGATAACCATAGGAAAAATATTTCACCATAGGATTCTCCCGCCTCACCCTCGCAAAGCCCTCGGATAGTTTTGTGCCGCTTTTTCCCCCTGAAACGGTCAAAGTATAATACCCTTTTTCTTCCTCATAGAGAAGAAAACCTGCATGTTCTAGACCTATAGCTTTAATTACTATTTTTATAATAAGACGAATCAATACATCGGGGTCATGAATAAGAATCATCTGGCGGGCAGCCTGTTCTAAGATCTTTCTATACCCTATCACGGCCTAAGAAACCCTTGATTACTTTGTCAATCTCAGAAAGCTCTACCGGCTTGGAGAGAAATACTTCCGCTCCCAATTTTTTGACCTCAGCAATTACGACAGAAGATTTTCTGGAGGTAAGCATTCCGATATGGGGGCCGCTATCAATAGCTTTAAGTCTTTGGAGAAGAGTTAATCCATCCATATCCGGCATAACTATATCCAGGAGTACAACGTTTGGCTTTTCTTTCTTATAAATCTCTACCGCCGTAGCAGCGGAAGTAGCAGAAAACACCTTGATATTTCTGCGTTTTAAGAAGCTCACAAGAAAATTTGATACCTCTTTCTCATTATCTACAACTAAAACTCTCTCTCCCATAATTTGTAGTCTTCTGAACTAACCATAACAGATTCTATCAGAATAGGATACATTATCAATATTTTTATTCAGCCAGTAAGAAAAGATAATAATTAAAATTACTTTTATTTCTATTAATAACTGTCAAACCTCTCGATATCGTCTTCTTCGAGATAATTACCAATCTGAACTTCAATTATTCTAAGCCGGCAAGAAGAAGGGTTGCAGAGTTTATGCTTCTGCCCCTTTTTCACAAATATACTTCTATTCTTACGCAGAATAATCGTTTTTCTTCCCAGGATTATTTTTGCTGTCCCCTCTACTATATTCCAATGTTCGCTGCGATATTTATGGCGCTGAAGAGATAAACACTTATGGGGATACAAAAAAATCTCCTTTACCTTATATCCCTCTCCTTTTTGTAATAACATATAATATCCCCACGGACGCCAGACCTTAATATTATTGTCAACTTCGGGATATTTTTTTTCTCCTAAATATCTAACAATCTCTTTCACATAAGAACTTTTGCCTTTTTTAAGTAAAAGTAGCGCATCTGTACTATCCACAACCAGAAGATCTTTAACCCCCGCGGCTACCACTAACTTATCTGCCCATACCTCACAGTTATGAGCATTGAGAAAACTTAAGATTTGTGTTTTATATTTACCTCTTCGATGGCGGGAAAAAAAAGAGAAGAAGCTTTCCCACGTTCCTAAATCAGACCATTTCCCCTCCAGTCTTACTCCCCATCCTAAGCTAGTCTTTTCCATAAGGCCATAATCTAAAGATTGGACGGGAAGAGAAGAAAACTCCCGGTTAAAAACACTCTTATCTTTTTGATAAATTTTGAAGAACAGAGGATTAACTTTCTCCAGCTCATTTTCAAATACATCTTTCCGGAAACAAAATATACCACAGTTCCACAAAGCTCCTTCTTTAATTAGGGCCCGCGCTTTAGCAACCGAAGGTTTCTCAACAAATGTCTTAATGGCGAAAATACCCTCCCGGGAAGATTGAGACTGAGGCAGAATATAGCCATAATCGGACATAGCTCCAGAAGGTCGTACTCCTAATACCACAATCTTTTTTTCTCTTGCCAGTTTTATGCCTTTCTTTACGCTAAGCCGAAAAGAGGCCAAAGGAGAAATGGTATGATCCGAGGGAAATACCACAAAGACTTCTTTTCCCTGACATTTTACCTCTAAATTCTTAAGCATAAACAGTACTGCCCCCAGAGTGCTGCGTGGCGCTGGTTCAAAAAGAATGTTTTTCTTAAGAAGAGATTTCTGTTTTCTGCTTAATCCTTTAACAAAATCGATCTGGTTGAACGTACGAAAACGGTACTCAAAAGAAGTAATAACAAATATATCCTGGGCAGAGAATAGCTGCAGTGTGCGTTTTAAAGTTCTCTGGAATAATGATTCATGCCCAAAAATCTCAAGAAATTGCTTAGGGGAATTAGAACGAGAAAGAGGCCAGAGGCGACTGCCACCTCCTCCTGCTAATATTACCGCCCTTACTTTCATCTATCGACTAATCCTTCTTCTCATATCGCAATTCTTTCAGGCGGCGGGAGAAAAAACCGCCGGTATAGCCATCCAGTGTGGCCGTAAGTTCCTCTATCCTCATCTTAGTCTTACGCAAATCCTCAGTGTTAAAAGAACCTCCTTCTTCTTTTAGCTTCAGTGCTAACCTTTTCCTCTCAAAATATATCCGATTCACATCATCCAATATGTCCAGGCGCAACTGAGTATCAAGGCGGGCCCGCGTATCAATATCGTCTTCGTAGGCATTCCATACTAAGTCTCCTATATCCCAGGAAAGAGAGACGCTCCAATCGCGCGGACCTACAAATGCTCTACTATTATAATTATTAGTTCCGGCCGTACCGTAAATAGTTTTATCATAACTCAAATTTAGCGTAGGCATAAGAGCGCGGTACCTAAGAGCCCTCCTCCACTTTTTTATTTTCTCAGGATGGACTGCATTATACCTCAGAGCTGCTTCCTGAACCTCACGGATATCAGGCTGAGGCAGAAGAGAAAAGGCAACATCTTCTCTTTTATTATTCAAGCCCAATTTTGAACTCACAAAAACTCCTTTAGCGGTAGCTACCCATAACCTCCCGTAGCTATCTTCTACTACATCCCTTATTTTAATACTACTAATTCCCCGGTAAAGACATTCTGTTTTGTTATTTCTGATATTAAAAGAATATAGGCCTTTCTCGGAAGCGACATAAAGGCAGGAACTATTTTTATCATACCAAAGAGAATTTATTTTGACTTGAGGCAGAAAATCTACTATCTTTTCTAACTTTCCTTTTTCTTCCCACCGGTAAAGCCCACTGGAAGTTCCCAGGTAAACTTTGCCTCCTCCTAAAACCAAACACGTAGGTTGGCGGCGAGAATAGCTGTCTTCGGCAGGTGAGTTAGGAACAACAAATAATCGCCTGAAGCCTTCTTCTTCCTTGTATTTATACCCCCCCCTGCCAGTGGCCAGAAATATTGCCTTGTGGTCTGCGGCGGAAGGAAGAATATAATAAACTTCCGTCTCCGGCATACCCGATATCCTGCGCCACTTGTATATTTCTGCATCGCAAGAGTAAAGCCCGCGGGAAGTGCCTAAATAGAGAGCTCTGCCTTGCTGAGCTAAACAAAGAAGCTTTTCTGTGTCTTCGCCTGCTGCTGCGGGACGATATATCTTCAGAAAATCGTTACCTTTATCCCGGCTTAAATATAGACCGCCAGCTGTTACTAAAAATACACCTCCTTCTTTAGCACTATCTAAGACAATATAGTTGATAGGGTTTGATTTAGTAACAAAAATTCTTTCCCAGCTTTTTCCTTTATCTTCACTTCGAAATAATTCTGACTGAGAAGAGACAAAAATAGTGTTTTTATCTAGAGACGAAATAGCAATATGAAAGATATTGCTGCTGAGTGCGGATATTTTATCAAACTGCCAAGAAGCAAAAGCAGAGAAAGAAAAAATACTCGCCAGCGAGACAAAAATAACATACCTCATTCTTATAAACAAATGATATCCAGAGATAAATAATTTTACTCCAGAAATTACAGTTTTAAAGACTTTGCTTGGTGATTATAACACATCTGTTTTTACTTGTAAAAGCGAATTTTTTATAATAGAATCTTGGCATGAAAAAAGAAGCTGTAGTTATCGATACCAGTACTTTTGTCAATCCTGCCTCTTACAAATTATTTGCTAAAACTCCTGAGGAAGCTTTTATCAACATTATAGATTTATTAAAAAGACGCGCTAAACTCTATATGCCTCCTTCGGTTATGGAAGAACTGGCTAACTTTATAGATTACACCAAAATCCCTCCTTCTACTTTAACCTCTGTATCCCGCAAGCCCCCTCGCAAATACGAAATAAAACTGCCTGCTTTATTTATCTACGAACTAATCGAAGAAATAAGAGCACGGGTAAATAAAGGCCTGCGTGTGGCGGAGAAATCAGTAAGAAAGACCAAGAATCTTGACGAAAGAGATATCATTCAATCTCTCCGTCAGGAATATCGCCTGGCTCTACGGGAAGGAATAATCGACAGCAAAGAAGATGCTGATTTGATTATTTTGGCTAAAGAATTAAAGGCTAAACTTCTTACCTGCGATAAAGGCCTAATAAAATGGGCTCATAAACTAGGCATAGAATGTCTCCTGCCTCAGAATATTAAACCTCTCTAAATCTACGATAAAGCAGCTCAGCAATTCTTATAAAGTCCTTTAAATCAAGCTCCTCGGGGCGCACATCTTGAGAAATTCCCAGATCAGCCAGAATCTTTTTAGAGTCTATTTTTCCCGCCAAAGACTTGAGACTATTGACTATCTTCTTTCTTCTTTGAGAAAATACAACCTTCAACATATGCCAAAGAAAATCCTCGCACCAACATCTCCTGCCGTAAGGCTTCTCAAAATCTATACAAATAAACCGTGAATTAACTTTAGGGGAAGGATAAAAAGCAGAAGGCGGTATACTAAAAAGAGGCACGACTTGAGCATAATATTGAAGAAAAAAGGTAAGAAAAGAACGTTGACGTCTTCCTATAAGTTTAGAACCAAACTCATGCTGAAACATCAAGAAAGCTTGATCAATAAACTGCCGCTGCTCAACCAGATAATACACTAAATTATTACTTAAATAATAAGGGATATTGCCAACTACCGTAATTTTTCTACCCAGCCGCCTAAAATCAAACTCAAGGATATCCTTATGGTATAACTCAATATGACGACTTTTATCAAATTTTACTTTCAGAAGAGCAAAAAGCTTTCTGTCAATTTCCACCGCTAAAAGTTTTTTTGCCTGAGGCAGTAAAAACGCGGTAAGTTCTCCTCTGCCCGCTCCTATCTCTAAAATAACATCACGCCTGCCTACTGCCTGAGCTATTTTTGCCAGAATCTTAGGTTGCCTGAGAAAATGCTGGCCTAAACTCTTAAGAGAAGAAAGAGAGCTCATAAATTTTGCAGAGATAAAAGCCGTGATGCTAAGTTAACAGCTTCCTTCATCGACCCCGGCTTAATTAAATAAGGCGTTCTTACTAATCCTGCTGCTACACCGTGAGCAGGAGAAGTGCGAACTATAGGAAGGCCTACGGTAAGATTTACTCCTTTCTCAAACTCTAAAAGGCGAAAAGGAATCATAGCCTGATCGTGATAAAGAGAAAGCACGCAGTCCCATTTCTCTTCTCTGGCCTTTCTAAATACACTGTCGGCAGGATAAGGCCCTATAAAATTTACTCTCTGGTTCTTAAACTTCTTCAGTATAGCAAGAATAGCTTTCTCCTCTTCCTTTAAGAAAGTGTCAACTCCCGCATGAGGATTAAAACTACACACTCCCACGCGCGGGCGAGAAATGCCAAACCATCCCTTAAGAGCAGAAATCATAAGGCTTATACTCTGAGAGAAATCATGGCGGCGTAAGAAGAAAGAGACTTTTCTCAGAAGAAGATGGCGAGTGAGAAGCGCTACTCTTAATTTCTTTCCCACCATCATCATCAAAACTTCTGAAGCAGAAAAAGCTCGCGCGAGAAATTCCGTATGCCCCAAGAATCTCTCATTGAGACTTACAGCTTCTTTAGAAACCGGCCCTGTCACTAACGCAGCAGAAGGATTATCTTTCATCATCTCCACTGCCTTATACAAATATTCCAGAGAAGCCCTACCGCTCTGCTTGTTAATAACTCCCGGCTTTATATGGCGGGCGTTATTAAGATTAATTATTCTTACTTTTTTCTTAACTAAACGATAGCCAGAAATTTTACTTAAAATATACTCATCCCCAATCAAAACACACCTGGTATTATAAGGAAGCCTTACTTCGGCTAGTGCTTTAATGCTTACCCACGGTCCGATACCTGCGGGATCACCCGAACTAATTATTACTGTTTTCCCTGGCATATATTTTTATAACCGCTTTCTTCTTTAATTCCTCAATCAACCCATCTAACTTATGCGCAAACTTATCCTGGTAAATGATTCCCCAGATTGTAGTCTGAGCTTCTTTTAAACTTATTAATCTTTCCGGCCTAACTTTTTTCACATAAAAAATAAAATAAGAATCCCCTACTTCAATAATATCTGAACAATCTCCTTCCTTAAGAGAAAAAAGCGGCAGGAGCTCAGAACGGCACTGGCGCATATTAATGCTTCCGCTAAGAAATTGCTGCGGATAATCCTGTCTGGCCTTTGCAAATCCTTCCTTCTTTATTTCTGCTAAGGCATTCTCTGCCGAGACTTTAGACTCAAACTTAAGAGACTCATACTCTATCTCCTCAGGATGCCTAAACTGCTCTTGATGGGTCCGGTAGTAATTAGTTATCTCCGAAGGCTTTATTTCAATCGTCGGTCTTACTTTTCTATTTATAAATTCCCGGATAAGTAATTGCCTTTTTATTTTCTTCTTGATATCACTTATGCTAGTTCCTGTCTGTCTTAAATAAGCATCGAACTCATCCGGAGATGAGAAACTCTTGCGAAACTGTAAAAAACGTGTTTCAACCATCTCCTGCGGAATATCTATCTTCTCCTTCTCTGCTTCCTCTACAATTAAGATATCTCCTATGAGGTCCGCCAAAGCACTTTTTGCCTCTTCCTTATAAACCTTATCTAATTGAGAACCTCGATACTGCTGTGAGAGGCGAAAGCGAAGTCCTTCCAGGTAATTTCTCATATCTACCTGGGTAATCACGTGTTTATTTACTACCGCCAGTATCCTATCTGCAGTCTCTGCTTCCAGAACCACTGCTCTGGCAAAAAATACTGCCGTTAAGACTACAAAAATATAAATCTTACTCATTTCCGCTCCTCCATCTCTAAACCCTGAATTCCTTCCTCATTCTCTCTATTTCTGCCTTCAGCATGCGGCAGTATAAATCCAGGCCTACGGCCCACACAAAGCCATGTTGCTGTTGCCCCAAAATATTACCCGCACCCCTCAGCTCCAAATCTCTCATAGCGATATCAAAACCTGCTCCTAAATAGGACAGTTTTTCTATTGTCTCCAGACGCTGCCGCGCTGCCGGCGACAAACGTTCTTTCTCCCGGAAAAAAAAGTAAGCATAGGCCTGGCGGTCAAATCTTCCTACCCGCCCCCTCAATTGGTGTAAATCACCCAGACCAAAATTTTCCGCCCTATCAACAACCAAAGTATTAGCTTGCGGAATATCTATCCCTGATTCTACTATAGCCGTAGAAATTAAGCAATCTAATTTTCCTCTCATAAATTCTAACATTACTTTCTTCAAACTTGCTGCGGGCAAAGAACCATGAGCTACTCCTATTTTAAGACGCCAGGAAAAGAATGATGTTAATAATCTCCTAATCCTCTCGAGGTCTTTAATGTAAGGCTCTATAATATATATTTGTCCTCCCCGCTCAACTTCTTGCATGATTGCCCTCTTCAAAATTTGAGGATTAAACTCGCCGGCAAAAGTCTTAACTGCCATCCTCTGCGCCGGAGGAGTATTTATAATTGATACGGCCTTTATTCCCCCCAGGCTCATATAAAGAGTACGAGGGATAGGGGTAGCTGTCAAAGTAAGTACATCCACACCAATTTTAAGACGCTTTATATGCTCCTTCTGCTTTACGCCAAACTTCTGTTCCTCATCTACTATCAAAAGCCCTAAATCTTTGAATTCCACATCAGGAGAAAGTAATCGCTGCGTTCCGATTACAATATCTACTTTTCCTTTCCTTATCTCAGCCACAATTCTTTTCTGCTCCGCCAGCGTCCGAAAACGACATAATAGTTCAACCCGCAGAGGAAACTTCTCAATCCTCTGGCGGAAATTTTCAAAATGCTGCTGAGCTAAGATAGTAGTAGGAACCAAAAAAGCAACTTGTTTCGAATCTAAAGCAGCCTTAAAAGCGGCTCGCATGGCTACTTCCGTCTTGCCATAACCTACATCGCCACAAATAAGTCTATCCATAGGAAAAGGTGACTCCATATCCTTCTTTACCTCTTGCCACGCTTTCTTTTGGTCTTCTGTTTCTTGGTAGGGGAAACTTGCTTCAAATTCCCTTTGCCAATCGCTTTGCGGTGAAAACTTAAATCCTCCCCATACCCGTCGTGCGGCTTCCGCCCGCACCAGCTCTAAGGCAAATTTACGTACATATTTCTGGACTCTTTCTTTAGTTCTTTTCCACTCCGAAGTTGAAAGACGTGAAAGGGGTGGCTTTACTCTATCTAAACTTACATACTTCTGAAGCAAATAAGCTTTCTCCTGAGGAATATAGAGCTTTTCCTTACGGGCATATTCTATTTCTAAAAAATCGTACTTCCTGCCTCCTTTCTCAATCTCTTTTCTTCCTCTGTAGATACCAATACCGTAATCAACATGAACCACATAATCCGATTCTTTTATGTCCAGAAACCCCAATAAAGGCTCAGAAAGAGAGAAACTTTTTCTTTTTTTCCTTAAAAGAGGCAGAATAATAACGCTATTGTGCTTCTCGATAAAAAAACCGCTTTTTATATCAAAACTAACTATCTTTCTGACTGTTTCCCACTCCCACTCAATTCTCAGCGGGTAAACAAACCCTGCCGCAAACACATTCAATACATCTCCCCGCCGGCTGAAATCTCCTTCTTCCAGAATAGATTTTACCTGGCGGTAGCCGAAAGAAATTAAAGTCTCAACGACATCTCCCAAAGAAACATCTTGTCCTGCATATAGAACCAAGCGCTCTGTCATTTTATTTCTACTCTCCAGACACAAATTAAGTTTAAAGAGAAGAAGGGGGAAAACACAATTCTTTAAAAAAACAATGGCGGCACCTGTATTGCTGCCTTTGGGGGACAAAGTTATCAATCACTGCCTGGTTATTATCTACATCTACTAATCTCTCTTTCATCGCTTTCAGACTTTTGTCTATATAGTCTGTCAGTTCCTGCGGAGAAATATTCGCTATTGCTTTTAGAGAGAAATCGTCTTGAGTCAGATATACGGGATAAAGCCTGATGGCGCTATACTCGACACCCCAGGACTTCTGGGCATAAAACGCGTAAGCCTGAAGCTGGAGTCTATCTTGATAAGATTCTCTGCCCGTTTTCCAGTCATAAAGATAAACAAGGCCGTCTCTTTTTATGGCAAAATCTATCTTAATATAAATCTTAACACCGGAATAATAAAAACTTCTCAATTCTTCCAGACTAAGATAATCCTCTCCTTCTGCATCTTCTAATTTTTCCAGGATCCCCAAATCATAGAACCTCTTAATACTTTTTGCTATTTTTTCTTCAAACTTTTCCTTTCCTAAATCATTAAGAGACTTATTTTCGTAGTAGTGCTCAAAGAGATTAAGACTACCTTTTATATTATACCGCCACATTTGATTGGCTGATTGTTCTATACCTTGATAGAAAATTTTTTCAGCTTTAGCTAAGGCGGCGGAAAGAGAAATTGATGTATGCTGCTTCTTCCCTCTAATTACCCACTCTATTATCTGATGTGACACATCCCCTGCCCACAAATCAAGGTTCTTCATATTCTTGAACAAATAGGCTTTCCGAGATAAGAGAGAAGCATTCCTTTCCCAGCCACCCCAGGCGGCGTAATAATAGTAATAATATTGGCGCAGGCATTCTCTAAATATGCGGTCACGCGAAAAAGACCAGCTGAGTTCGTTTTTAAAATCAGCCATAGCTATAAAAATTTATTTCTTGCGACCCTTTCTCCGCAGAAGAATCACAAGAGGCGAGGCAATATAAATAGAAGAGTAAGTACCGCTCACAAATCCTACTAAAAGAGCAAATGAGAAGCTTTTCAGATTCTGGCTACCGACAAAATAAAGACAAAGAACTACCAAAATTGTAGTAAGAGAAGTAATTACCGTACGTGAAAGTGTCTGATTTATAGCTTGATTTATCACTTCCGAAAGCGTCTTCTTGTATAGACGCGGCGAGATCTCTCTAATGCGGTCATAAACAACAATAGTATCATTAATTGAATAACCGGCAATTGTCAATAAAGCCGTCACTATCAATAAGTCTATCTGGTGAGAGAAGAAAAGCAGAAATCCTAAAGCAATAAGTATATCATGGAAAAGTGCTACTACGGCAGAAAGAGCAAAATCAAAATGTTTGAATCTCAAGGTAATATAAAATAAAATGCCTATAATGGCAAAGAAAATAGCCCCCCAGGCTTTCTTCTTAAGAAGCCTGCCTACTACCGGCCCTACTTTTTCCATTCTTAAAATATGGTAAGGAGCAAAATTGCTATCAAGGACTCTTTTAACTTGAGCAAAAGTATCTTCGGAACTTTTTATGCCCAGAGTATTCTTCTGCGACTTAAAATCATAAAGAGTAATATCTTTCAATCCAGCCTGCAAGAGAAGCTTGCGCACTTTAGCCAGGTCAATATTTTTGTCAAATTTATATTCCTGAATCTGACCACCGGTAAAATCTATACCGTATATGCTCTGGCCGCGCATGCCAAATAGATATATTCCTACGGCTATAATAATTGTAGAAGCAAACAAACAAAATTTTACCTTGGAAATAAAATCAAAATGGGGATTTTTTAAGAGAGTCATCATTGCCAGATTCTTAGAATGCCTCTTTTTCGCAATGAATTCCAGCATCATGCGGCTAAATACTAAAGCTGTAAACATACTGGCTACAATTCCCAAGCTCAAAGTTATACCAAAACCTTTAATCGGGCCGGTGCCGAAAATAAAAAGACACAAAGCCGCAATTAAGGTAGTAACATTGGAATCAAATATTGTCTTAAAAGCCCTTTCATACCCCAGCTTAAGGGCAAAAGATAAAGGCCTCCCCAACGAAAGCTCTTCTCTAATCCTTTCATATATCAGCACATTGGCATCTACAGCCATACCTAAAGTAAGAATAATACCGGCAATTCCCGGCAAAGTAAGTGTAGCATGCAAAAAAGAAAGGCCGGCTAAAATAAGAAGTAGATTAAAACCTAAGGCCAATACTGCTACCACACCGGCGAGAAAATAATATATCACCATAAAAGTGCTTACCGCTATAACTCCTAAGACTGTCGCCTTAATTCCTCTTCGTATAGAATCTTCTCCCAGTAAAGGCCCCACCGTTCTTTCCTCTTCTACCCGCAGGGGACAGGGCAAAGCACCCGAACGCAAAACCAAACTTAAATCATTAGCCTCTTCCAGAGAATAGTTACCCGTGATCTGAGCGTTACCAGAAAGAATAGGTTCCTTTATTACCGGCGCCGTCTTCACCTTGCCATCTAAAATTATAGCCAGCCTTCTTCCTACATTTTCCTCAGTAATCTTGGCAAATTTCTTGCTGCCTTGCGCATTAAACTTCAAGCTTACATAAGGCATACCTAAAGAACCAAAACCAACTTGGGCATCTTCTAAATCCGCGCCGGTGATTAAAGCTTTTTTCTTAAGAAGAATCTTTTCACCCTGATAAGGAGCCCAAATATGCTCAGAATCCAGCTTCTTCTTGTTAGCCTCAATAACTTTTTCATCATCCTCTACCAGCTTAAACTCTAAAAGGGCCGTCTGGCCGATTATCTTTAAAGCCCTCTCTCTGTCTACTACTCCCGGCAGTTGAATGAGAAGCTCATCTTCTCCCTGAGGCTGAATTACCGGTTCTTTCACTCCCAGTTCATCAATACGGTTTCTGATAATCTCCAAGGCCCGCTCCGAGGCACCTCTTTTTTCTTTAGCAGTAAGACCGCTGGTATCCACCTTCATTACCAGATGCATACCACCCTTCAAATCAAGGCCTAAATTTATTTTCTCCTGGAGAGGGTAAACTAACAGAAAACTTGCTACTAAAAGGAAAGATACAATTATAAGACGGTGGGGCTGTTTCACTTTAAACTACAGAAGCTACAGCAGTTTTATCTATCTCTATCTTAATATTGTCGTCCACTCTTATCACAAAAGTTTTTTCTTTAATATTAACTACGGTACCATGAATACCGCCGATGGTCACAACTTCATCATTTTTTTTAATGTTTTTTATCATCTCGGCGTGTTTACGTTGCTGCTTTTTCTGCGGCATAATTACTAAAAAGTAGAAAACTATAAAAATCAGCAGCAAAGGCATTATGCCAATTATACCCGGGGTTTGAGTTTGCATGTTATTTCTCCTCTTTTTTATTCTTTCTCTGATAGTTCCTGAAGAGAGAAACTACTGTTTCAGATGGCTCTGCTCCTTTTTTAACCCAATCTTGGTATTTGTCTACATCAACTTTAAGCAAAACCGGATTTTGCGAAGGGTCGTAATAACCTAAAGAATCAACAAATTTACCATCTCGCTTGCGGCTTCTCTCTATAACTACTATTTTAAAATGGTGCCTGCGCTTAATGGATTTCCCTGCTCTCTGCAATCTTATCCTCAAACTCATACTTTCCTCCGCTTATCTTTCCTCTGACATCTATGCCACAATATTTAACCAGTTTAGCGAAAAAACATTCAAAATCAAGAAAAAAATTAAGCACCTTCTGCTAAACTTACCGCTTTCAGTAAAGCCTTAGCTTTATGGAAAGTTTCATAGTATTCACGCCGGGGTTTAGAATTCAGGACTATACCTGCTCCTGCCTGTACAAAAGCTACATTTTTCCTGGCAACAATTGTTCTGATAACAATGGCCGTATCTATGTTGCCCGAGAAAGAAAAATAACCTATGCACCCGGCATAAATCCCCCGCGGCTGCGGCTCAAGCTCCTCAATTATCTGCATAGCCCGAATCTTGGGGGCGCCGCTTACGGTCCCGGCCGGGAAACAAGCCCGCAAGGCATCAAAAGCTGTTTTCCCTTTAGCAAGCCTTGCTCTTACTTCACTTACAATGTGCATAACTGCAGAGAAGCGCTCAATCTTCATAAACTCAGAAACTCTGACGGTATTTTTCTCCGCTACCCTCCCTAAATCATTTCGCCCTAAATCCAGAAGCATAATATGTTCCGCCCGCTCCTTTTCATCCTGGAGAAGTTCGGATGCTAACTGTCTGTCTTCCTCTTCTGTGCGGCCGCGAGGACGCGTACCGGCAATAGGACGCGTAACGATTTCTCTCTTCTCGCATCTCAAAAGCATCTCGGGAGAAGAGCCAATTATGTTAAGACCCTCAAAGTGCAAAAAATACATATAAGCAGAAGGATTGAGAAAACGCAGATAGCGGTAGACAGTAAAAGGAGTAGCAGAAAACTTAATGCGAAACGCCTGCGACAAAACTACCTGAATTATATCGCCTCTGCGGATATAAGACTTAGCCTTTTTCACGGCCTTTATGAACTCTTGATAAGAGAAATTAGAAGCAAATCTTGCGGGTAAAACTTTTCTCAGATAAAGAGGCATAACTCTTCTTGTCTTTTTGCTCAAACTTACTATCTGAAGCAAGTTTTTTCTTTCTCTCTCGTAAACCTTCCGTCTATTTTTAGAGCTGAGATTTTTCTCAGGCATAACTACAAAGTTAACAAAGCGCAATGTCTTTCTTAAATGGTCAAAAATTATCAAATACTTAGTAAACACGAGTTGAGAATCAAAGTTTTTTTTCTTTATTTCTTTCTTTTCCAGAACCGGCTCAAAAAGCCTGATGTTCTCATATCCTAAAAATCCTACGAACCCTCCACTGAAACGCACTCCCCTTATGCCTTTAACACGGAACTTTCTCATAAATTTCTCCAATTCCTTCAATACATCCGTAGTAGTAATAAAATGGGAAGTCTCTTTTTGAAGAAAGTCCTTAATAGTAATTTCTCTGCCGCGGTTAGAAAAAAGATAAAGCGGCTCGAACCCTATAAAAGAAAAACGTGAGATTTTTTCCTCTCCTTCTACTGACTCCAAAAGGAAACTATAATGGCGTTTAGGCAAGCTGAAATACAAATCAACGGGGCCGACAAAGTCCGAAATAACTTCTATACTTAAAGGTATAACATTATAATCTTTACTTGCTTTTATAAATTCTGCCAAAGTCAAGCTAATTTCCTCCCTTACTTCTTCACCATCTCCCGATAGAAGCAGCTCCAGCTTCCCGTATGGCAAGCCACACCTTTCTGATCTACTACTATTAAAAGGGTATCTCCATCACAATCGTAATAAATATGTTTTATCTTCTGAATATGCCCGGAAGTCTCTCCTTTACGCCAGAGTTTCTGGCGTGAACGAGAGAAAAAACAGGTTCTCCTCTCTTTGAAGCTAATTTCCAAAGACTCCCGGTTCATGTAAGCCAGCATAAGCACATCTTTGGTTTTGGCATCCTGGATAATGGCGGGGATTAAACCTCTGCTGTCAAATTTAAGCTCTCCTAAAGCTTGTGAGAAGTTGTGTCGAGTGATTTCTTTCTTCATAATCTTACTTCCACTCCTTTTCTTTTTAAATAATTTTTAATATATTTTACGCTATATCTTCTATAATGAAAGACCGAAGCGGCAAGAGCCGCCTGAGCTCCCCCGTAAGTCAAGACTTCATAGAAATGCTCTGGCTTCCCCGCACCGCCAGAGGCAATTACCGGAATTTTTACTGCCCGCGAAACTCTACGCGTAAGTCCATAATCATAACCGTCCTTAGTCCCATCAAAATCCATACTGGTAAGCAATATTTCTCCTGCCCCTCTCTTCTCTACCTCTTTTGCCCAGCTTACCGCATCCAGAGAGGTTTTTTTTCTTCCTCCCTCGATAAAAACTCCCCAACGATGAGCGGAAGTTTTTTTGGCGTCAATAGCCACTACTATACATTGATTTCCGAAACGGCGTGCCGCCTGAGTAACAAAGTCAGGTTTTCTTACGGCATGCGTATTAATAGAGACTTTATCTGCTCCACTGCGCAAAATATCGCCTATCTCCTCCAAATTCTTTATACCTCCCCCTACCGTAAAAGGAATAAACAGCTTGCGGCTTACTCTCTTTACCAGATTAATCACTATCTTTCTCCTCTGCCAGCTGGCGGTAATATCTAAAAATACCAGTTCGTCCGCCAGCTCTTTATCATAAAAAAGAGCATTCTTCAGAGCAGAACCAGCATCTTTCAAATTACGAAAATTTACTCCTTTAACTACTCTTCCCTTATCTATATCTAAACAGGGAATGATGCGTTTAGCTAACATCTTTCTCTAACGCTTTCTTGGCTTCCGGCAGCTTTATTTTTCCCTCGTACAAAGCCTTACCCAAAATCACGCCAAATATAGAGTCTAGTTCTTTATTTATCTTCCTTATATCCGCCAGCGAGCTTAATCCTCCTGAAAGAATATAGTGAGGGCCGCGGCAGGAAATTATCTTCTTCATCGTTTCTATATTCGGCCCGCCCAAAGTGCCATCACGGCTTATGTCAGTATAAATTACCCATTTTACTCCCAGTCTTTTAACAATCTCTGCCATTTCTAAAACATTTACCGGCGTTCTCTCCTGCCAGCCTTCAATCGCCACATTCATACCTACCGCATCAATACTCACAGCAACTTTTTCGCCGAATTTCTTAACTGCCTGCTTAAGAAAGTCCTCATCCAAAGCACGCGTTCCAATAATAGCCCGCCGCGCACCGGCTCTCAAAACCTCTTCTATCTTACTCAGACTTCGCAATCCTCCTCCTACCTCTACATCCAGTGATATCTCTTTTGTAATTTTCTCTATTACCCCAAGGTTAGTTCCTCCTCCCCAGGCAGCATCCAAATCAATAATGTGCAGAGCATCTGCCCCTTCTTTCTGCCAACGCCGGGCAAATTCTAAAGGGCTGCTCCCGTAGACTTTGAAATCTCCTTTCTTTCCCTGACGCAGGCGCACAACTTTCCCTTTTGAAATATCTATAGCCGCAATAAGTTTCATACTGCTTTAAGAAAGTTTTCCAGTAACCTCAAGCCTGCTTTCTGGCTTTTTTCCGGATGAAACTGAACCGCATAAATATTGTCTTTAACTATTACCGAAGAAAATTTAATACCATAATCAGTAAAGGCTGCTGTAAGCTCTGCCTCTTCAGGCACAACATAATAAGAATGAGCAAAGTAAAAAAAACTATTATCAGGAATCTTACGAAATATATCCCGCCGCCGCTGGATACTAATCTGATTCCAGCCCATATGGGGAACGGTTAATTTGCGACTACGAAATTTTTTCACTCTCCCTTTAAGTATCCCCAACCCTCTTATTCTTCCGGATTCTTCGCTCTCCTCAAAAAGAAGCTGCAGGCCTAAACATATCCCTAAAAAGGGACGCCCTCTTTTTATAAAACGTACGAGTTCCTCTCGCATCCGGCGCTTGATAATATTCTTCATTCCCCAGGAGAAATCTCCTACGCCGGGAAGAATCAGTTTATCAGCCTTTTTGATATCGGTGGCGCGGTTTGAGAAACACACCGAGAAACCCAAAAAAGATATGGCCTTCTTGACGCTTTCTAAGTTCCCTGCCCCGTAATCAACAACTACAACCATGGCCTAAGCTTCTATGCGGCCTTTGGTGGAAGGAATTCCTTTTTTTCTTTTGTCTTTCTGGCAGGCCTGACGTAAGGAAAGAGCTAGAGCTTTAAAACAACTTTCCAGAATATGGTGAAAATCGTCTCCCTTCAGTATATCCACATGCAGACTTATCTGAGCTGTATGTACAAAAGCGCGCAGAAACTGATGAAAATAACTAAAGCTATAATTTTCACCCTTTAGCCTTTTTTTAAGCGGATTAATATCCAAAAAAGCCCGGCCGGATATATCTACCACACAACGAGCTTCTGCTTCATCGAGTATACTATAAGCAAAGCCAAAGCGCACCAGCCTCGCCTTACTACCCAGAGCTTTCTTAAAAGCCTGCCCCAGGGCTATGCCTATATCTTCGTTAGTATGATGAATATCTACCTCTAAATCGCCCCTGGCCTTGAGCTGCAGGTCAAAAAGTCCGTGTTTTGCCAGTTGGGCCAGCATATGGTCCAGGAAAGAAATTTTCGTTTTTATGTCGTATTCGCCCTGGCCATCTAAATTGAGAGCTATTTCAATTTCTGTTTCGTGCGTTTTTCTCTTTACTTTTACTTTTCTCATCCTAAACTAATTTTAACAACAATACCCGCGCTTGCAAGCTTTTTAAGATTTCAGCCTTATTTTTACGCTTTCAGCATGCCGGCGTGCTCCTTCCAGCGAGGCTATCTTTTCTAAAAAACCCGCCTCTTTCAAAAGAGCCCGACGGGAATATTTAACCACATTCACCCTCTTAAAAAAATCATAAACGGACAGTCCTGAGAAAAACCGCGCACTGGACGAAGTAGGTAAGATATGGCTGGGCCCTGCGGTATAGTCTCCTAACGCGGTAGGAGAATAGCTGCCAATAAAAACTGTTCCACTATGTCGCAGCATCTTCATAAATTTAGCCACATTGCCAATCATCACTTCCAGATGTTCCGGGGCTAAAGCATTAACGACTTGCGCCGCTCCCTCTATATTTTTAGCCGGCACAACATAGCCGTTATTAATATTAAGCTGACGTAACTTTTTGGTGAGAGACTTGCTCAGACTCACTACTATTCCCACTGCCCCCTTGCCGTGTTCAATTTGTGCTTCTAAATCTTTAACAATGTATTCATAATTGCTCTTGCGGCCGGCCACAATCACTACTTCTGTTGGCCCGGCCAGCATATCAATACCCACCCGCCCAAACACTTGGCGTTTAGCCTCAGTTACATATTCGTTACCAGCCCCTACAATTTTGTCCACAGGCCTTACAGATTCTGTACCGTAAGCCAACGCCGCAATGGCCTGAGCGCCGCCTATTTTATACACTTCCTTCACCTTAAGCAAAGAAGCCACCGCTAAAATGTAAGAATTTACAAAGCCTTGAGAAGTAGGCGGCGTAGCTAAAACTATCCTTTTCACCCCTGCTACTTTTGCCGGCACTACAGACATATAAACACTAGAAACCAGAGGCATTTTTCCTGCCGGCACATACACGCCCACGCTTTCCAGCGGTATAAAACGTTCTTCCAGAACTTTTCCCTCATTAGTCTTAATTTTAATATTACGGGGAATCTGCTTACGGTAAAAACTAGTCACATTTTCTATAGCCGCCTTCAAGGCATAAATTACTTCAGAATTTATTTCATTGAAAGCAGCACTAATTTCTCGCTCTCTCACCAGAAAAGAATGCGGCGGCACTTTAACTCTGTCGAACTTCCGCGTATAAAAACTCAGGGCTCTATCGCCGCGCGATTTTACATCCTCGATAATTTTCCTTACAATTTTCTCTCTCTTGCGGCTTTCAGATTTGCGCCGCGTAAGAAACTCTAAAGCTTTAGATTTAGCCCTGATTAACTTCATGCAACACTTCCTGCAATATTTGTTTTATCTTATCCAGACTCAGCTTTTCTTTAATGCCTCCAAAAGCGAAGTCCTTTTTCCCTCCCCCCGAACCTCCCAAAACAGTGCCGATTCTTTTAGCAATATAACCGCAGTCGATTCTGTTTAAATCAGAAGCAACCGCGATATTAAATAGAATTTTCCCTCTCTGCTCTAATATACCCAGAAATAAAGCCTTCTGCTTTTGTTTTCTTAAGAAATCTATGGCTTGACGCAAAAAACCACTGTCAGCATCCTTAAGTCTAAAAACAAACACATCAAATCCTTTCACTTTTTGGGGACGAGACAAAATTTGAACCGCGGTAACTTTTTCAAACACTTCCCATCTTAGAATGTAATTCCGGCGCTGCAATCTTTTATTATCCTCTATCAACCTATTTACTTTTTCAGTGAGTTGAGATAAATCAGTATGGAGAAGAGAATTTACCTCTTTAAGACTTTCCTGAGATGTTAAAAGCAACCTCTGCGCCCTCTTACCTGCCTGGGCCTCTATGCGGCGTATACCGCTGGCAATAGAGC
This sequence comes from Candidatus Omnitrophota bacterium, assembly GCA_021159015.1. Lineage (GTDB taxonomy): Bacteria > Omnitrophota > Gorgyraeia > Duberdicusellales > Duberdicusellaceae > JAGGSQ01. Next base: position 41,918 of record JAGGSQ010000040.1, read on the forward strand.
TTTCCGAAACAACCAAAAATACCAGAGCCTGGGAAGTATTATCCAGGTGCGTACCGCCACAGAGCTCGCAGCTGACATCGCTAATACTTACCACTCTTACCTTTTCCCCGTATTTCTCCTCAAAAAAAGCCAAAGCCCCTTTTCTTTTTGCTTCCTCGCGGCTCATTATCTTTTTCTCTACCTTCCAACCCGAAGCGATATAATCATTAACAAGGAGTTCTACTTCCTTCAATTCTTCCGCAGAGAGTTTCTTAAAATGACTGAAGTCAAATCTAAAATAGTCCTCATCTACCAGCGAACCCTGCTGTTGAATATGTTCTCCTAAAACCTTCCTCAGGGCCGCCTGTAAAAGATGTGTAGTGGTATGGGCCCGCGCCAACGCCATTCTGCGGTGCGAGTCAACTTCCGCCCCTACTTTATCGCCGGCTCTAAAACTACCCTCCTCAAAATACCCTTTATGAAAAATAACCTCGCCATTTTTAAATACCTCTTCTACTATAAACACTGCCTTTTCGTTTTTTATCCTGCCTTTATCATGCATCTGGCCGCCGGAGGTAGGATAAAAAGGCGTCTGATCTAAGACTACTATGTTTTTTTCTCCTTCTTCTACATCTACAACCTCAGCCTCGGCAGAAAGATTCTCATAACCAACAAAGACTGTTGGCTTTAAGCTTTTGTTGATTTCCATATCTCCCTTTGCAAAAACTGAATCTTCAAATTTGCTTCCCTGGCGGGAGCGTTCCCTTTGTTGTTCAACTAACCTTTGAAATTCCTCTTCCTGCACTAAAAATCCCTCCTCTGCAGCAATAGTCTTAGTAAGCTCAAAAGGGAAGCCGTAAGTGTCATAAAGGCGGAAAACAAATTCACCTTCCAGTTTTTTATGGGAGTCGGTTTTGTGCCCGGCAAAAAAAGAAAAGAGAATCTTCCTTCCCCTCTCCAGTGTCTCCAGAAACCTTTCTTCCTCCTTAAGGATAACCCCGGCTATATATTCTCTCTTCTCTTTTACCTCTCCATAAGCTTCTTTCATAACCTCGGCTACCAGAGGCGGAAGTTTGTAAAGGAAAGGCTTCTTGCGTCCTGCCTTAAATCCAAACCAAAGTGCTCTTCTAATAAGACGCCTTACTACATAGCCGCGGTCTTCATTAGAAGGGTAAATTCCGTCAAAAATAGAAAACACAATAGCACGGATATGATCTACTATAGCATTAATCGAGAAAGTATCAGAATTTTTCAGGAATTTCGCCACTTCTTCTTTAAGGGGAAGGAAACTATCAATATCAAAATTGCTGAATTTTCCCTGCGCTACTGCGCTCAGACGTTCCAGCCCCATGCCGGTATCGATATTTTTTGCCGGAAGCGGCACAAGATTATTTTTTCCCTGGCGGTTAAATTGGGTAAAAACTAAATTCCATATCTCTGTAAAGCGCCCGCAGGAATGCGCCGGTGAACAATCAGGCCGGCCACAGCCGCGGGCTTTGCCCCAGTCAAAAAATATCTCAGAGCACGGCCCGCAGGGGCCGTCAGGACCGTCTTGGGGTGCATTAGCCGGCCAGAAATTATCTTCCGCCCCCAGGCGGATTATTCTATCCTTTTTAATTCCTATGGACTTCTGCCATATTTGATAAGCTTCTTCGTCCTCCTTATAAACAGATACCCAGAGTCTTTCTTCATTCAGCCCCAATTCCTTAGTAAGAAACTCCCAGGCCCAGCTGATAGCCTCTTTTTTGAAGTAATCGCCGAAAGAAAAATTGCCCAGCATTTCAAAGAAAGTATGATGGTAATCAGTCTTTCCTACTTTCTCTAAATCTCCCGTCCGCAGGCACCTCTGGCAACTTGTAGCTCTTTTGGTATCTTGCAATTTCCCCAGAAAATAATCCTTAAATTGGTTCATCCCGGCGGAGGTAAAAAGAAGCGTAGGGTCATTTTTGGGAATAAGCGAATCAGAAGGAAATACTTTGTGTCCGCGCGAGGCAAAAAACTTAAGAAATTTATTTCTCAAATCATCGGTAATATACATTATGAATGTTGCTCCCAGATTCTTTCAATTTCTGAATAGGAAAAACCCCGCCGCAGGAAAAACCCAAAAATTTTCCTGCGCCGCTTTGCCGCATCTTCTCCCTCAAGCCTTTGCCAGCGGCGCTCAAATAATTCTTTCAGAATATCTTCCTTTCTTATTTCTTTTTCCAGAATCCTGAAAACTTCCTCTTGTGTTTCTTCATCAATACCTTTCTGCCGCAGCTCTTGTTTTATCCTCAACTCTGCCCATCCCCGTTCCAGGCGGCTTCTGGCCCAAAAGAGGGCAAAATCTTTATCGTTCAGAAGTCCTTTCCCCTCAAGTTCTTTTATTACCTTGTTTATTAAAGAATCGGGAAACTTGCGCCTTTTTAGCTTCTGGTACAGTTCTTTTTTTGAACGCAGCCGTAATTTAAGCAAGCGATAAGCGGCTGCGATTATTTTTTCTCTCGCACGGTTATTCTTCTTTGATAACAAAAAACCCCCGGCTGGTCTTTATTAAGCAGCTCCCTTTCAGATTTTTAACGGCGGCGATAAAATCAGCCTTGTTAGTAATTTGTTTCCCTTCCACCGAGAGGATGACATCGCCTATTTCAAGGCCGGCCCTGTCAGCAGGAGAGTCGGGCTTAATATAAACAATAACCACGCCTTCTGTTTCTTTAAGGCGGAACCTCTCTGCTAAATCCGGCCTAATATCCTCTACTTGCATACCCCGAAAAGAAGCTCCCTTCACACCCAAATCCTGCACATTCTCCGGACGTTTGCCTAAAGTAATAACCAAAATTCTGCGCTGTCCCTTTCTTAAGACTACAACTTCTGCTTTGCTTCCCGGCGGCATATCTCCCACAATATTAACTAACTGCGAGACTCTCTTAATCTTTTTATGGTTAAACTCCAGTATTACGTCTCCTTCTTTAATTCCTGCTTTAGCTGCCGGAGAAGACTTGAATACCTTTACCACAATAACTCCTTTTCTCTCTTTCAAGCCGAAGTACTCCTGCAAGTTCTGATTTAAGTTCTGTATACTTACTCCCAACCAGCCGTAAGCTATCTTTTCTCCTTTAATCAAACGCCGCAAAATACTTTTGGCTTTATTTATAGGAATAGCAAAACCTATCCCCTGATAGCCTCCCGAAGTAGTAATGATAGCGGTATTAATTCCTATAACTTTCCCTTCCATATCCACCAATGGTCCGCCGGAGTTCCCCGGATTAATGGCTGCATCTGTCTGAATCATACCGGAATAATTACGGCCTTCTCTGGCTCCCAGCCCCGGCAGGTCTCTGTCTAAAGCGCTAATCACTCCCACAGTAACCGTAGGCTGAGGACTGTCTATGGCAAATCCGAAAGGATTGCCGATTGCCTCTACCCACTGGCCGGTTTTTAGGGCATCAGAATCTCCCAGCTCAGCTACCGGCAAATTATGGGCATTGATTTTAATTACCGCCAGATCAGAACGCACATCTTTTCCTACCACTTTGGCCTTAAACTCCCTGCCATCGGAAAGTTTCACTTTTATCTTATCGGCTCTATCAATTACGTGCTCGTTAGTAAGAATGTAGCCTCCCTTGTCTATTATTACCCCGCTCCCCAAACCCCTTTCTTTATATTGGCGGGGAAAATTGCCAAAAAAGTCCTCAAAAAACTGGCGGAAGAATCTATCTTCCGGCCCAAAGCCAAAAGGTGATTCCGAAAATCCGCTTACCCTCTGAGTTATCTCCGTACTGATTGAAACTACGGCTTTTCCCACAATGCTGGCTACATTTTCCGTTTGCTGCTGCAGGTTGTACCCTCCCCCTAAAGGCTTATTTTCTATCTGAGCCTGCGAAACCTGAAAAAGATTAGACTTAAGACTCAAGGTTATGCCTATTACCAGGCCTGTAGAAACAAGAACCACGGCCTGAAACAACTTTTTCTTAGACATACAGCTGCCTCCTGTTTAGAATTACTGGTATATCTTTTCCTCTACTTCTTTCCTTATTTCTGCAAGAAGTTTCTCATTGGACTTAAGGACTTCTTTCGCCTGCTGAAGGCCCTGGGCAATTTTGCTTTCCTTATAAGAAAACCAGCTGCCGGATTTTTTGACAATGCCCAAATCAATAGCGCAGTCAATCATATTGCCGATTTTGGAGACGCCTTCCTTGTAGAGAATTTCAAAATGGGCTTCTCTAAAGGGAGGCGCAACTTTATTTTTCACTACTTTGGCCCTTACTTTGGCGCCAATATTTTTGTCCTGATAGGTAATGTTTCCGGTTTTTCTCAAATCAATTCTTACTGAGGCATAAAATTTTAAAGCTCTGCCGCCGGGAGTAGTTTCGGGATTGCCAAACATCACGCCGATTTTCATCCTTATCTGATTGATAAAAATCACGCAGGTCTTTGACTTGCTGATAGCCGCCGTAAGTTTTCTTAAAGCCTGCGACATAAGGCGCGCCTGCAGGCCTATTTGGGCTTCTCCCATATCGCCTTCAATTTCCACCCGCGGCACAAGTGCGGCTACGGAATCAATTACGATAATATCAACAGCATTGGAACGCACCAGAGTCTCGGTGATTTCTAAAGCCTGTTCGCCGGTATCCGGCTGAGAGATAAGTAAATCTTCCAAATTTACGCCGATAACTTTGGCATAAGAAGGGTCAAAGGCATGTTCCGCATCCACAAAAGCCGCCACTCCTCCTTTCTTTTGCGCCTCGGCTATAATGCTCAAAGTGAGTGTGGTCTTACCGGAAGACTCCGGTCCGAATATCTCTACCACTCTTCCCCGCGGCAGCCCCCCTATACCCAAAGCTTTATCCAAGGTGATAATTCCCGTAGGGATAGCTTCTACGTCAAGCTTTACGGAATCTCCCAGGCGCATTATGGCTCCTTTGCCGAATTCCTTTTCTATCTGGGAAAGCGCCAGCTCCAAAGCTTTTTTACGGTCGGAACTTACTTCTTTTTTCATAACTCTCCTTTTTTAGCCTTTCGGTTAGAGCCTCATTATAGCAAAACCTTGCTACTTGTCAATTAAGCATTAAACCTTTTTTGTCCACCCGGCGGGTGGACAAGGGTCTTCTGCCACCTGCAACATTTAAGGACGTACCTATTTGGTTGCAGGTGCAACATATAAGGACGTACCTGTATGGTTGCAGAAGGACTTTGAGGAATGCCGCATTGAAAAATACCGCAGAAATGATATATAATGGGTTTGGAGATGTGGGTAATAATAGCAATAATTGCGGTTTTGTTTATAGGAAAACTCCTATTCTCTTCTTCCCAAACCAAAGGAAACTCTAAAAAAGATAAAGAAGACAAAGAATCTGAAAAGCTGGATGAAGAACTGGAAGATTACGACTATTTAGACGATATTACCGGCAGGGATGATAAGTGGTGGATATAGAAAAAGACAAGAAAGCAACCATTTTTTCTCTTGGAAAATTATTGTAAAAGGTATATAGATTTAGTTCGGCTAGAACAAAAGTAAAATAGCAAAATACATGGATATACCGGTTGTAATTGATGCCAAGAAAGGCAAAGAGGCAGCAAAACTTCTTTACAATTCTTTTTCAACAACAGGAATTCATGGAAAAACGGAAATGCCGGAAGACTTAATTCCTGCAGGAATTAAGAAAGGCTCTATTGAACATATAATATTTTTAACTCTTACTGTTGCTATAGATTATCAAAGAGATGCTCCCTCACTCTGGGAAAGTTCTAGAAAGACTTTCAATGACCCAAAAACAAATTATTTGTTCAACCCAAAATTACTATCTGAGGCTTCTTTTGAAAAAGTTGCCAACGATATGCAAAAATATAAACTCTCAAAAAAGCCGGACAAAGATGCCCGTATCTGGCAAACAATCGGAACTACTTTTTACAAGAAATGGAGAGGTAACCCTATCAATTTTCTTGAGAACTGCCGTTGGGACGCTTTAAATATTCTAAAATGTTTAGAAACCGACTCGCACTTATATAACGAAGAAATAGTTCCGGATTACCCATACCTACGCGGCCCTAAAATAGGCCCATTGTGGCTAAGAATGCTAAAAGATAATGCCGGTATAACACTATTGAGAAACCTGGATAAAGTCCCTATTCCTGTAGATATTCATGTAGCAAGGGCAACATTAGCAATCGGCATTGTAAGAGGATCCGTTAAAACTAAACTAGATAAATTATTCGAATACATAAGAAAAGCCTGGTTCGAGAGTGTAAAAGGGCTAAATATCAGAAATAGACAGATGATCGCCTTAGATTTAGATGAACCTCTTTGGCATTTGTCAAAATATGGATGTTCTAAACGGGATAAAACAACAAATTCCTGTCCTGTTTTCAATAAATGTGAAATGAAAGAACTTTGTATTAAAGGAAAAATTTATATAAATAATAATATCGTAGATTTAGAAACATGAAAACCCTTTGCATAATCCCTTGTGGCAGTAAAAAAATCTGGGACAAAAATCCAAAGGCTGGCCCCACTAAGGCAAAAGACGTATACATCGGACAATTCGCCAAAAAATGTAAAGAATACGCAAGTAAATTCTATCCTTCTTCTTGGTGCATTCTTTCTGCAAAATATGGCTTTTTATTTCCGGATGATATAATTCCTAGACCTTATAATGTTAGTTTCAATAATAAAGCAACAAATCCCATAACTAAAAAGGAGTTATCTATCCAAGTAAAAGAAAAAAGATTGTATAATTATGAACAGATAGTAATATTGGGAGGGGAAAATTATGTAAAAGCATTACGTGACACCTTCTCATCGAAAAACATTCTTAGTCCACTAAGCGGTTGCAAAGGGATAGGATATATGATGAAAAAGCTTAATGATGCGATTCAAAAAGGTATTCCTTTATAGATCATTTCCCATTTGTACGAATGCTTGAGTCTGTTTGCAACCAAATTAACGGTAATATTTAAGATATACCTATTTGGTGACACAAATTTTGTATATAATAGTTATCTTAACTTTTCTATTACGCCTGCACAAATTTATGAGGTTTTACAACATCTTGATAAAATATAGATTCATATCCAAAAACTCTGGCAGTTTCAGCTAATTCACTTCTGGTGGTAGAACCAAAATATCCTTTTTCTTTATCAAATTCTTTCGCATTTATAACTATTGTTTTCTTACCTTTCTTAAAATTTTGGAAATATCTCTCCAGTATTCTATACGCCCTTGAACCTGACTGTTTTGCTAAATTAGTATGAGGCAACACTTCCCTTAGATAATCAAATTTATTAAAGATTCTCTAGCATATTTTTTATCTATTAACACATTGTTATTGTACTTGTGCACAGAATATCCGTATTTTTTATCCCTAATTCCTGACACTCCTTCTGACAACTTATATTTATGTTTACTGACAATTCTTTTTATATCCTCAGCAGTAATTTCTTTACATCTAATACCTACCTTTTTAAGAAATACTATCTTTTCTTCAGGTATAGAGTTAGCATAAAGAATCAATCTTATCTTTTCCTTAGGACTAATAGTCTTAATCATCCCATAATATCCAACAATCTGACCAATAACTTTTCTTTTAAGAATACCCCTTTAAACTTCAACAATAATTCCTCTGCCCTTTCTATCTATAAAAACAATATCAGCAACCAACTTCCCTATCTGCACCTGCTGGCCTTTCAACTTAAACCCTTCATCAGGAAAAAATTCTTCCGGATAACGGGCAATTAAATTCTCTATGTCTTTTTCAAGCATTGTTAGTCCTCATTCCGTTTAACTTAATAGCTCATATCTCTCTTTCCAAAGAGCCTCAATTTCTTTAAAAATCATAGGAAGGTATTTCTTTTGATGCCTTTTTACTACCATATTATATATTTCGCCAAATCTTCCAATGCGAAAAATCCTATCTTCAAAAGTGAGATTTTTTATTTTCCATTTAACATTTATAAAATTAGCATGGGGATTATTTTTATTTCTAGTTCTTTCAAAACCCTGTTCGACAGAGAAATATGCTACTTTTCCATCTTTAGAAAAAACCCTACCAATAGCCAATACTTTCCGCAAACCCTGTTTAGCGACAATAATATCACCTTCTTTTACTTCTTTTTTTTTTTTTTTAAACCCTTTTCCCTTCTCA
>JAGGSQ010000011.1 GCA_021159015.1 Candidatus Omnitrophota bacterium
TATTCTCGCCGCCATCATTGCCCCCAATGCCTTCAGGGCGATTGAGAAGGCGAAGGTGGCTAGGGCAATTAGCGAGACGCGTACTATTAAGGTTGCTGCTTTGGATTATTACTCTGATACTGGTAATTGGCCTCCTACATATGGTTTGACTTCGGCAGTTAACCCTTTCCTGACTGATTCCGGAGTAAATGGCTGGGATGGGCCGTATGTTGAGAAGTGGAATCCTCATCCGTGGGGAGGAAATGTTGGATGGGAGATAGACATCGATTTAGACGATGACGGAATTAATGATGGAAATGTACTTTTAGATGATGACCGTCCGGAAACTAGCTATTCTGATAATCAAGGACGAATTCCTCTCCATTCAATGATTAAAATTGATGAGACTATAGATGACGGCAATCTTGCTACGGGGTATGTTCAGGGAGATGGCAGGGGATTACATGCTGCCAGTGGTGAGTTAGTAATTATGGTTATTCACGACGGTGCTCCTTAGATGTTGTGTTTCTAATTAATATACCATTGAACTCTTCCACTTTTTATTGTATACTTTAAACAGAGAAAAAAGAGTTTTTTATTAATTATATTTTTATTACTTTTATGTTTTTGTTCCCTTTTTCTTCTAAAACGGCAAGCCAATCTTCTATTTTTATTCTTACCAAGAGAGTATTTACACTGATTGAGTTAGTAGTTGTCATCGCCATTATCGCTATTCTCGCCGCCATCATTGCCCCCAATGCCTTCAGGGCGATTGAGAAGGCGAAGATTGCCCGCGTAGCAGAAGACTCTAAGACCATCAAGACCGCTGCTTATAATATGTACTCAGATACCGGTTATTGGCCGGGTAGTAATTGGGGAGACGATTCAGCCCACGATCCTCTTTCTCCTGCTGATAGAGGCGAAGGTTTTGTGAGTTCTCCTGCCCATGGTTCTGGTGCCTCTCAGGCTGCGGTTATGTGGGAGGGTCCTTATATAGATAGATGGTTTAGGAATCCCTGGGGAGGATGGTATTGGTGGGACTATAATTATCTAGACCAGAATGGCGACGGCATTGATAGTGAGCATGTATTGTGGATTGACAATGCCAGAGGAAATTCAGGTCATCGCATTCCTCTTGCTTCGCGAGAAAAGATAGACGACAAATTAGACGATGGTAATTTAGATACAGGCCGTGTTCAGACGTGGCAGGGGAGTCATAGCGGAGGGAATTTGGGATTTATTTTGGTACAGGGTTATTAGTTATGAAAATATACCAGAAAGAGAGGTAGATAAAAAGCACGTGCAATTTTGTATTTTGTCTGTTAGAATACAAATTGATAAAGTATGAGAAAGGAGGTGAATAAGATGGGACGTAAAGGTTTTACTTTAATTGAGTTGATTGTCGTTATTGCTATTATTGCGATTCTGGCTGCTATTATTGCTCCTAATGCGTTTAAAGCAATTGAGAAGGCGAAAGTTTCGGCGACTATTGCAGATTATAAGTCCATAAAAACTGCGGCCATGGCTTATTATTCTGATGTAGGGACATGGCCTGCTGACGGTTCTACTACTGCCGGGTTTGTAACTGATGATGGTTCTACAGGCTGGGATGGTCCGTATTTAGAGAAGTGGCCGGCCGTAGACAGATGGGGAGGAAGTTATACTTTTGAGAATGACAGTGCCAGAGACTGGGATGGTGACGGAACCAACGATGCTGCTCGTTATATCCAGCTTACCAGTGTTCCTTCTACTGCTGCAGGTAAGATAGATTTGCAAGTTGACGGAACAGCAGGGACTGCTTCCGGCTATGTACAGTATGGAAGCGGGAGTCCTGTTACCTTGTATATGCTTATTAGCCAGGATTAATTAGGACTCTATCGGGTTTAAATGGCTCCCGAGTTATCGGGAGCCATTTTTATTTGTCTTAGAGAAAGGCTTCCCTTTATCTAAATCTAAAAAAATATTTATAAAATCCTCAAATGTGATATTATAAATAAACATGAGGACAATTTTCTTAAAGGTAATTGCTGTTTTATGGATTATTCTGGGGGTAATCTGGTTATTTAGACCCGAGAGCTTTCGTAGTTATGTGCGTAAAAAAATATTCAAGAAGTATAGACGCTTAACCTTTATCCTCTTGTTAATAACAGGTGGATTTTTACTTTCTTTCTTTCGTTTTTCTTTTGTAGCAGCAAAGTTGGTTGCTTTGTTGGGTTTGATAGTAATAATCAAGGCTTTATTTCTTCTTAACCGCAAGTTCTCGGAAAATCTCAGTAGATACATAGAGAAAATTCCTATATTTTATATACGAGTGGCTTCATTGCTATTGATAGGGATAGGAATATCTATATTTCTGACTTTCTAAATTAGGAGGAGGGAAATGAAACGATATTTGGGTTTGGCAATATTAATAAGCGCCATAGGCCTAAATTCCCTCTCTTCCTTTGCCGCACCTGCTTATGGCACTCATATGCCCAAAAAGGGTCATTGGCATTGGGGGTGGCAGACTAATGTTGTTCTGCGGCGTAATTTAGAGAGAGAATGGGGGAAACTGCGTTCCTACCAGACTTTTATTACCGGCAGTTTCGGCCTTACACCTTGGTTATGTTTTGATGGTAAGCTAGGATGGGGTAACATAAGAAATCGTCCAGAAAATATTTCACGCATAGACTATCCCGGCAATTTTGCCGGAGGCTATGGGTTTAGAGTGAAACTTTACCGCCACGCTACTGATAAGATAAAGTCAGTTTTTGGTTTTCAACATATTAGTGTTCATCCTGACCATCAATATGTAGGGAAAGAAAAAAGAAAGGTTATCCTTGACGATTGGCAGTTTTCTTTTTTAGTTTCTTATAACTTAAGCCGATATTTTGTTCCTTATGCGGGGGTAAAACTCTCCCGTATGGACTTAATTGAAAAAGCCGGCGACATCCGTAAAAGAAAACGCTCAGAAAATAGTGAGCTGGTAGGAATAATTCTGGGAGTTGATATTTATCTTGATAAAACTCAGCGGCAATGGTTCAATTTAGAATGCCGTTTTTTTGATGAAGCGGCTGTCTCGCTAGGCGTAGTTTTTAGTTTCTGAAGAATGGTTATTAAAAAAAACAAAGACGAATTTCTAAGTTATTTAGAGGATACCTCTAATTTGAAAGGAGATGCTTCCTTACTTTTTATCCCTGAGAATGAGAAAGAGGTGAGTGATGTACTTTTACAAGCAGCGGAAGAAGAGATTCCACTTACTATTTCTGCTGCGGGTACTGGTACTACCGGAGCGCGTGTTCCTTTAGAGGGGGCTGTTTTGTCTTTAGAAAACCTGAATCGCATAAAAGAGCTAGATAAAAAGAAAAGTACTATTGTAGCAGAAGCAGGAGTGACTTTAGAACGGATAGAAGAGGAGGCTAATAAACAGGGGTTAACTCTTAGGTCTCAGCCTACCGAACCCCTAGCTTTTATAGGAGGTGTAGTTTCTACTTGCGCTTCAGGCCCCCGCAGTTTTAAGTATGGCTCTATCCGGAATTATGTAAAGAGAATCAAGATGGCTATGACTAATGGTGATATCTGGGAAATTGAGCGCGGTTCCATATTTGCCAGAAAGAGAAAATTTAAATTTAGTATAAACGGCCGTGAATACAAATTTAATCTTCCCACTTATCATATGCCCAGCGTAAAATCGTCGGCAGGATACTTTGTAGATGATGATATGGATTTGATTGATCTATTTATTGGCCAGGAGGGGACTTTAAGCTGCATATTGGAAGTAGAACTTTTACTTCACAAAAGGCCTTACAATCTCTTTGACGGTATAGTATTTTTTGACGCGGAAGAGAAAGCTTTAGAGTTTGTAGAGAGGATAAAACAACTTCGTCTGCATTCTTTTCAATATCCCTGCGTAGTGGAATTTTTTGACTTTAATTCTTTAGAGTTCTTACGTCCTTTCTATTCCTTTATCCCGTCTGCTCAATGTGCTATCTATTTTGAGCAGGAAATTGATTCAGAGCAACAGGCGGATTTAATGCTTGATTATTGGTATGAGTTTATCGAGAAGTCGGGAGCCAGTATTGATAAATGCTGGTTTGCCGAGACGGAAGCTGAACGACAGAAACTTTATCAATTTCGTCATCATTTGCCTCAGGCGGTAAATGAATATCTGAGAAAATATAGTCAAACCAAGGAAGCTACGGATATTGCTGTACCTGACGACAAATTTCATTCTATGTATTATTTCTACAAAGAAGTTGCTTTGCGTTCTCGCATAAACTACGTTAATTTTGGCCACATCGGTCAGAACCATCTTCATTTTAATTTCTTGCCTCAGAATCGCGAAGAATCCTTTCTGGCTAAAGGCTACATTATGGAGTTTATTGAAAAGGCCATTGCTCTGGGAGGAACTATATCAGCAGAACACGGCATAGGGAAGATTAAGAAGCCTTACTTGGAGATTATGTACGGTCGCAAGCATTTGGAAGAAATGGCAGAATTGAAAAAGATACTTGACCCGGCGTGTATTTTGGGCTTAGATAACATCTTTGATAGAAAACTATTAAAAAAATAGCGCACGTTTTTTAGTCTTTAACCAGAAGCCTTAAAAACAAATATTCAGGAGAAAGGAGAACGATGAAAAAAGTTAAGTTCGTCTCGGAGGGGGAAAAAGAAATATCAGCCGCAATCATCGAGGGTTTTCTGCATCATCTGCAGCAGAGTTTAGAATCGGATTGTATTATAGTAGGAGCCGGACCTTCCGGGTTGACAGCGGCTAAATATCTTTCTGATTATGGTGTTAAGGTGGTATTGATAGAGCGTAATAATTATCTAGGGGGAGGATTCTGGAGCGGGGGGTGTTTTATGAATACGGTTACCTTCCGTGCCCCCGCTCATTTGATTTTAGAAGAAGTTGGCATATCCTATTCTTCCTATAAAAAAGATTTGTATATTTCTTCTGCCCCCTTAGCTTGTGCTACTCTGGTAGCTTCAAGTTTGAAAGCAGGAACCAGGGTTCTAAATCTGACAGCTTTAGAAGACCTGGTTCTAAAGAAAAACAGAGTATGTGGTGTAGTAATTAACTGGTCGGCGCTTGATTATATGCCTGCTCCTATAAGGTGTTTAGACCCTCTGGCTCTGGAGACTAAAATAGTGATTGATGCTTCGGGCCATGAAGCTTATGCCGTAAAAAAGCTGTCACAAAGAAAACTTATGTCTTTAGAAGGCGAGGCAGCAATGTGGATAGAAAAATCTGAGGATTTAGTTGTGGAAAAAACTTCGGAAGTATATCCGGGGCTTTTTGTTTGCGGTATGAGTGTGGCGGCGGTTTTTGGTATTCCCCGTATGGGGCCTACCTTTGGCGCCATGCTTGCTTCGGGCAAGAAAGTAGCAGAGCTGGTAAAGAAAAAATTGCAGAGAAAAGACAAATGAAAGGTTTTTTGGATACAGCCAGACAAATAGCAGTTGAGGCGGGAAATTATTTGGAAAAAAATTTTGGTCAGATTTCTCAGGTCATTAAGAAAGGCGACAGGAATCTTGCTACTAACCTTGACCGGGAAGCAGAGAACTTGATAGTTAAGAAGATACAAAAGGAGTTTCCTTCCCACGGAGTCATAGCGGAAGAGAAAGAGCGTTTCCGTACTGAGGCTGACTTTGTCTGGATTATAGACCCTTTAGATGGTACGCACAATTTTATCCGCGGGATAGATGTATTTGGCGTATCTCTGGGTCTTTGGGATAGAAAGCAGGATGAGTTTGTATTAGGCGTGGTTTACATACCTAAAGACAAAGAGTTATATTATGCCACTAAGGGAGAAGGTGCTTACAAAAATATTGAGAGGATATCTGTATCTGAAGTAAGATATATGCCTGAAGCTTCGGGGTCTTTTGATTCCAGTATTCGCTATTCTCCTCAGGTTATGTTGGAGGCATTGGGCAAAATTTCGGTTGGGGCTTTTAATATCAGGATGTTTGGCTCTTCTGTGCGGCAGCTTACTTATTTGGCCGAAGGTAAACTTGATTTCGTGGTGGAGTTTCACGACCGGCCCTGGGACTTTGCCGGCAGTGTCTGTATAGTTAAAGAGGCCGGCGGTGTATTTAAGAGTTTAGGTAATGAAAAGGTAAATCCCAAAACCATAGGCTACATTGCTTCCAATGCTTATCTTTATCCTCAGCTGAAAGAAATTATTTCGGAGGTTGTTAAATGAATAAGCCTGCTTTATCTAAAAATTATGTTTATGGTCCTGTGCCTTCGCGTCGTCTGGGGTTTTCTCTGGGTATAGACCTTACTCCTTGTAAGAGTTGTTCTTTTGACTGTATTTATTGTCAGTTGGGGAAGACTACTCATAAGACAATACGCCGTTTTGAGTTTGTGGATTTAAAAGGGCTTAAGTATCAACTAAACCGTAAGCTTCTTTCGTCTTCTCGTATAGATTACATTACCATTTCTGGTTCAGGAGAGCCGACCTTGCATAAGAATCTCAATAAAATAATCAAACTCTTAAAGAAATCCAGCCAAGGTAAAATCCCCCTGGCTCTAATAACAAATTCTTCCCTTCTCTCCCGCCGTCAGGTAAGAGAAGAAATCAAGGAAGTAGACTTGATAGTTCCTTCGCTGGATGCAGCCACGCAGAGGACCTTTGAGCTTATAGACCGACCTTACAAAAATATACGCATCGAAAATATTATAGAAGGATTAATAAAGTTGCGTCGTAGTTTTAGAGGGAAGATATGGTTAGAGATTATGCTGATAAGGGATATTAATACTACTAAGAGAGAAATAGCTCGCTTAGCTTCAGCTGTAGCTAAGATTAAGCCCGATAAAATCCATATTAATCTTCCTGTACGCCCGGCACGTTACGGCGATCTTATTCCTTCTCTCGCTCAGCAACGATTTGCCAGAGAGCAGCTGGGCGAGATTTGTGAAATTGTTGATTCTTTCTCGCGCCAGAAACAACAAAAGATGTTTACTGATATCGAGAAGGACATAGGCGCCTATCTCAAAAGAAGACCCGCAAGCATTGAAGACCTTGAGTATGCGTTTGGCCTCAACCGTAATGAAATAATAAAATATTTAGATATATTGATAAGAAAAGGCGTAGTAAAGCAGCAAAATAGCAAAGGTCAAGAATATTTTATTTATGGCCTTTAGCAAGAAGAGATTTATTTTTGTTTTTTTGATGTTACTCTCTTTAGCTTCTTCTCTGGAAGCAGCAGAAGTATTTTTATTTTATTCTCCTCATTGTCATGCCTGCCATAGAGTTATAGAAGAAACTATTCCCCGTTTACAAAATATTTACGGCGATAAATTAAAGATTACTCTTCTTAACATAGAAAAAGAAGACAACTTTCGCCACTTTTTAGCTATAGAGCGAATCCTGGGAGTAAAAAAAGATGATTTCGGAGCAGTGCCGGTAATGGTTATTGGAAAAAAAGTTTTAATAGGGAGGAAGCAAATAAAGAAATCAGCACTTTATACTATACGAAAATATATAGCCTCTTCTTCGTCTTCTCAGAAAAAAATCTCTCCCGCTAAGTATAATCTCACAGAATATTTTCTCTCTTTCAACTTGTTTACTGTCTTGCTGGCGGGTGCCATTGACGGTATAAATCCTTGTGCTTTCAGCTGTATAATATTTTTTATGGCTTTTTTGTCCTTTAGAGGTTACCGCAAAAGAGAAATATTTATTATAGGTTGTGGGTTTATTATAGCCGTATTTCTGGCTTATTTGGCAATCGGATTAGGCATATTCAGTTTTCTCTATAAATTAAAGGTTTTTCACCGTTTAATTAAAGTTTTTTATCTAAGTACAGCGGGGGTAGCTTTTGTCTTAGGGGGAATTTCTCTTTATGACTGGCTTCAATATGGAAAGAAAAATACTGCTCAAATGGTCTTGCAGCTTCCTTACAGACTAAAACAAACTATACATACTCTTATTCACGTATTTTTTGGTGGTTCTCAAGAAGGCCGTCGTAATTTCGTAGGTTTATTTATAGTTTCTTTTTTAAGCGGGATTTTGGTTTCTTTATTAGAAGCTGTATGTACGGGCCAGGTTTATCTTCCCACGATTACTTTTATTTTGCAAAATTCTACCTTTAGATTCCGGGCTCTTATGTATCTTCTGGGTTATAATTTAATGTTTATTTTGCCCCTGGTAGGGGTATTTCTATTTTCTTTAGCGGGTGTAAGTTCGTCGAGATTCTCTGAGTTCAGCCGGCGCCATCTGGGACTAGTGAAACTGCTTTTAGCTATACTTTTTTTCTTTCTGGGGTTTATTCTTTTGAGGGAGGCTTAATTAGATATTGCAAAGAGAACGTTTTATTGTAAAATCTAAACGAAGGAGAGAGAAATGAGTTTCATAATTCATTTGGCGGTAGCAAGTATCATTATAGTATTTCTTGCATGGCTGGGCATTATTAGCCGCAGAGTCTTATTTCCTTATCTAGAAAAAGCGAGTCGAAAAACGAGATTCCGTGCTGATGATATTATTGTTAAACACTTAGGCCGTCCCTGGCTATTCTGGTTCTTTCTGGTAGGACTTTATTTTGCTTTTTCTTATCTAAAACTTCCTGCCGTGGCAGGGGGTTTCCTTACCAAAATTATTATTATTTCAGCTATAGCCTCGGCAACACTCTTTTTAATGAGCCTTCTGCCCGATTTAATAGCTGCTTATGAAGAAAGAATAGAGATCGCTTTACCCATAACCGGCCTAACACAGAATGTTACTAAGATAGTAGTTTTGGTTATAGGCTTTCTCATTGGTCTCAATTTTTTAGGGATTTCTATAACACCTTTACTTACCACTTTGGGCATTGGCGGTTTGGCAGTAGCCTTGGCATTACAGGATACATTGGCTAATTTGTTTGCTGGTTTCTATATTATTATGGCTAAGCAGATTAAAATAGGGGATTATATTGAACTGGAGTCGGGCCAGAAAGGGTATGTAGAGGATATAACCTGGCGTTTTACTAAAATAAGGATGTTGCCTAATAATATTATTTTAATTCCTAACTCTAAATTGGCCCAGACCATAATCACTAATTATTATCTTCCTCAGAAAGATTTGGCCGTACTGGTAGATGTAGGAGTTCATTATGAGAGTGATTTAGAAAAGGTAGAGAAAGTAACTATTGAGGTAGGGGAAGAAGTTATGAGAGAGGTAGAGGGAGGCGTGCCTGAGTTCAAACCTTTTATCAGATTTCATACTTTTGCCGATTTCAGTATAAATTTTACGGTGATTCTAAGAGCTAAAGAATTTGTTGACCGTTATATGATTAAGCACGAGTTTGTTAAAAGACTCCAGCGCCGTTATAAACAAGAGGGAATCGTTATTCCTTATCCCATAACGGCCCTGAATAGCTCTCAGGAGAATTTTCTTTCTAAAAACTAAGAATGTTTATTGTAGCCAATTTTATTTCTAGCCTGGCTTATATTTTAAGCGTCATTTTAACTATTTATTATTGGCTTATTATTATTCGAGCCCTTATCAGCTGGGTTAACCCCGATCCCTTTAACCCTCTGGTGCAGTTTCTGGTTCAGGCTACCGAACCTTTCTTAAAATTTATCCGGAAGTTACTCCCTTTCCTGGTAGTGGGAGGTATTGATTTATCACCGCTGGTAGCAATAATGATAATAATATTCCTTAAAAGTTTTTTAGTAGCTACTCTTTCCGAGCTTGCTTTCCGCCTGCATTGACTATTTAAGATATATCTCTAATTTAACTGTAGATGTGGGAGAGTTGAGAAAATACTTTCTTTCTATAATAGTTTCAGAGGTTCCTATAGTAATTATACGGCGGTTAAGCCGTATTTCTGATATGAGATATTGAGGCCAGCTTTTTTTATGAGGGTTGTGGTAGGTCAGTTCTAGATTCTTCCCCGCAAAATTAAGCCTTATCTTTATTAAAGGAGAAGGAAACAGCTTAGTGGTAAATTGCGGCTTAATAAGAAGGTTGCCCTTCTTAGAGCTTACGCCTAGAATCTGACGCAGAACTACCAGCATAAGCCAGCTGGCGGAGCCGGTAAGATAAAAATAACGCCCTTCTTTATTAAGGCTAAAATATTCGGGGAGGTTAGGATAAAATTTGCTTGTTTCCGCCAGGCAGAGATTAAGAAGGGAATTAATAATTTCCTCTCCCTCTTTTATTAACCCTTGCCGTATCAAGGCTGCGGCGAGCATAACATTCATATGGGAGAAATAGGAACCATTTTCTTTCTCACCATAGTTAAATCCGAATCCTCGCCCTAAATCGAGCCTTAGTTGTTTAAAGTCAGTATTGAGACGAAAAATAGTATATTCTTTGTCTTTTAGAAATTTTTGCAGAGTTTTATATAAAGAAGTTGCCTGAAGGGGGGTGGAGGTGTTGCTTAGCATTATAAAAGTTTGAGAAGGAAGCATAATTCTTACTCTTGCTTTTTCTTTTTTTTCTACCTCTCGTCCATAATTATCATAATAACCATTAAACATCTTTATTTCCTTGTTCCATTCATTTTTTCTTATATGATTTTTTACCCATTGTGCTTTCTCTTTGAGAGAAGCTATTATCTCTTTGATTTCTAAAGTTATTTTTTTTCCTTCCACTCCATTCTTTGTTTTTTCCAGATAATCTTCGAGTATTTTCCTTCTTTGGCTGAAAGAGCTGTAATTTATGCGGCCTTTCAGAAGAGGGATGATTTCTGCCAGAAGCTTTATCTGGCGGTGTTTTTTACTCCTATCTAAAAATTCCAGGTCACAGGCTATTTGTTCTAAGTTATCGGCGTACATGCTGCTAAAGGTGACAGTCTCGCCCCTGTCTTTTGCCATATCAAGGGCATCGTTCCAATCGGCTCCCTCTATAAGTGTGTGCATATGCTTGCCCACGTTGAAAAAGCCTACCAGATTCTCTATTAAGAGATGTTCCAGAATGCTGCCATAATATATCTGGCCTTTGGAGGTACGGAGATAGTTACTATTTGATAGGTAAGGAGTAATTTCTTTGGCTCTTTTACGCCAGTGGTCTTGGAAATAGGGGGCCGGATGAAAGAGGATATCATAATCTCCTGTCTGGTTGATATATAATTTAAGAGTAAGATAGGGCCATACTCCGTGGTCAGACCAGACGCGGGGGATATTGTTACGGTCAGCGATGAAACTACCTTTTCCAATGATGGTAGCGTTGCTGCCGTCTATTCTTATGCCGCGGAAATTGTTGACAATTATGTCTTTTGATTTCTCTGGTTCTGAAATTAACAAAAGCAATAGGTCTTGCCAGAGGTCGCGCCAGCCTCTGCCGCCTTTGCCGTAGTCAAAATGAGGTAGAAAAGAACAGCCAAAAAGCTTCCTCAGGTGGGGTTGAAGGGATATCCAGCTGAGTAAGAAATCTTTATACAAAGAAACGCCTTCTATATGAAGGCGGGAGATAATCTTTTTCCAGGCCAGCCTTGAGGCCATAAATTTAGCTTCAACTTTAGATTTGTTATTGACCTGGGAGAAGTAATTAAAAAGGTTTTTGTGATTGCTACTAATTCCGTAAACTAGAAATAGAGATATTTTTTGTTTGCTCTTAAGCACTATATGGGAAAATTTTACCGAGCCGCAGGCTTCTTTTCCCTGAAAACGGGGCAGATTATGGATAGAGGCAGATTTATTAAGGAATACGGCTTCGGGCCTTGCCCAGTTGAAAGAAGGTCCTAAGAATTCTTCTAAAGTAGGAAAGAATCCTGTAGGTTTTATGTCTCTGTCTGCGTAGGCAAACAGAAAATAACAGGTTTTGTTTTCCTTATGGCCCCTCTCGTCAAAGTGCATGGTAGGTTTTACGATTATTCCGTATTTATTTATTTTTATACGGTTGAGAAGAGAAGTAACATGACGATGGTCTCTTAGGTTATCTTCCGAACGGCAAAAGAGGGTTAAAGCAGTAGTGAGGCTAAATTTCTTGGTTTGGGTAGAGAGGTTCTCTATTTCTATCTTCATTACTTCTAAGGGCATATTTTCAGGAATAAAATTTAATGTCTCGACTTTTATCTGGTTTCTCTTGTTTATTCTTATGAATTTGTACCATAAAGGACCGGCTTCAACAGACATTTTGTCTCTCGTAGCGATAAAGGGAGAAAGGTTAAATACATTGTTCTTGCTGAAGTAGAACCAGATATGGCGAATATGGGAAGGATTGGCTAAGTCGTAGATGGTAGCAGGATAATTTAAGAATTGGTGGCGGTTTTTCTTTATGTCTCCGCTTAGATAAGGAGTAATACAGGAGAAAATATCGCCTTTCGTGTTGGTGAGAGGAAAGTAAAGATAAGGATATAAATTGTTATTTTCCACTTTAAATATTAATTCTTCCCGGTTGACTATTTTCCAAATAGGCATATTTAATTGCGGTTGAGAAGTTTATTTTTTACTTCTTTTATTATCTCTCGTGGCGTGGAAGCTCCTGAGATTAGACCTATCTTATCTGAGGGAGAGAATATATCTAAATTGAGGTTACTAGCTTCCTGGATCCAGAACGTAGAGGGATTAATTTTACGCGATATCTGGTAGAGCCTTCGGGTGTTGGCGCTTTTTCTTGACCCGATTATCAAAATTTTGTCAGATTCTTTGGCCAGGTTCTTTACTTCTTGCTGACGATTAAGTGTTTCCTGGCATATGGTATTAAGAAAAACAATCTCTTTTATCTTTTTTGCCAGCTCTTTCAATAGATTTAAGGCTTCATCTATACTCTGGGTTGATTGGCAGATTAGGACCGCTCTTTGACAGTTTTTAATCTTTTTGGCCTCTTTACTTTTTTCAATCACTAAAGGTTTTTTTAAATAACCACAGAGAGCAATTACTTCTTCGTGGGTTCTGTCGCCAAATACAATTACTCTCCAGCCCTGTTTTTCCCAATAGAGTGCCTTTTTGTGTATTTCTTTCACCATAGGGCAAGTTGCGTCTATCACTTTGAGCCTTCTCTTTCTCGCTTGTTGATAAAACTGGGGAGGGCTGCCGTGGGCTTTTAAAACCAACGTGGCGCCAGAAGGTATCTCGCTGATACTGTTTACTTTTTTTATCCCCATTAATTCCAGATCCCTAACTACTTTCTCGTTGTGGACAATATCTCCTATGATATAGAGATTTTTTTTCTGCGAAGTTTTTGCCGTCTTCTTTGCTAAAGCTATGGCTTTTTTTACGCCGAAACAGAAACCATTGGTTTTTGCTTCTTTGATTATCATATCTTAAATATTTTATTATCTAAATCATTTCTTACAAGAGCTTAATTGCTTTTTCTTATTTTTGCCATATAATAAATATCCATGGCTACTCTTATTATTCTGGGTTCCGCTATATTAATTTCTTTCCTGGGAGGCAAGGGCGTTTCTCGTCTGTGCCTGCCTATGGTCGTGGGTTATGTTTTAGCAGGCGTAGTGTTGGGCAAGTCTTTTCTTAAGATAGTGACTCCTTCTGAGGTAGCTCAGGTTTCTCTATTAAACGATATTGCCCTGGGAATTATTGCTTTTCTTATTGGTTCAGAACTTAGCTTCTCCCGGCTTAAAACTCTGGGTAAGTCTATTGTTGTTATTGCTATTTTTGAGTCTTTGGGGGCTTTTGTTCTGGTGAGTCTGTCTGTTTATATTTTTGTTCATAAGGTTTATGTAGCTTTAATCTTAGGGGCGGTAGCTTCAGCTACGGCCCCCGCAGCTACCGTTGCGGTAATCAATGAAATGAAGTCGCGCGGACCGTTAACTACCACAGTTCTGGGAGTGGTGGGCAGTGATGATGCTATTGCTTTGATGATTTATGCTTTTGCCTCCTCTTGGGCAAAATCTTTTTTTTATCATAAGTCACTTTCGTGGCGTTCCCTTCTGCTGGTGCCCTTTAGAGAAATATTAACAGCGGTAGCGGTAGGGGTAGGAATAGGGTTCATTTTAGGATTTTTGGTAAGAAAGGTAAAAACGAGAACAGAATCGTTTGCTCTGGCTATCGGTTTTTTTCTTTTAGCTGAAGGTTTAGCCGTGCAACTGCATGTATCAGAACTTCTTTTGGTGATGAGCCTGGCGATTACTGCTTCTAATTTGTCTCCGCGCCGTATTAACTCCGTCTCAGAAAATATTACTCTTCTAGGCTTTCCTTTAGTGGCGGCTTTCTTTTGTTTGGCCGGAACCAAGCTTGATATTTCTCTCTTGCCCCGCGTGGGGATGATAGGGTTAATTTATCTTTTAAGCCGAATCTTTGGTAAGTACTTAGGCGCCAGCATGGGGGCTGCTGTTAGTGGCGCTCCCGCCGTAGTGAGAAAGTATATTGGTTTTTCTCTTTGGCCTCAGATAGGTGTGGCTGTAGCACTGGCCGTAGTGGTAGAGAGAGAATTTGGGCATTTAGGAATAGCGGGTAAAAATCTAGCCGAAATGGCGGTGAATATACTGCTCTTTACTACGGTTTTTACAGAAATTTTAGGACCTCTGGCTACTAAATTGTCTTTAGAGAAGGCAGGAGAGATAAATAAATTTAAACCAGGAGGCAAATGATGGAGTTTTTAATTATTGTTCTCAATAGAGTCGAGTATCTAGAGAGAATCCTTTCCATTATGGTAGAGGCTGGTGCGGAAGGGGCTACTATATTGGAAAGCGAAGGCCTGGGGCATTTTTTAGCTTATGAAGTACCGATATTTGCGGGTTTGCGTAAATTGATAGGAGAAAAAAAATCTGCCAATAAAACAATAATAGCCCTGGTAAAAAAAGGGTTCCTTGATGAGTTCCAGCAGATTTTAAAATCAGAAGGGATAGATTTTTCTAAAGGCAACATTGGTGTTATGGCTGTCTTGCCGGTAACTCAAGCCGTGCTTCCTTCCCACCAGCGCTGAACTTTTTATGCGCCTTTGCGTTTTTCTGGCCCAGAGTAGTCATCTTTCTCGCCGTCAGGCAGGAGAATATATAAAGAAGGGGAGAATAAAAGTTAATGGCAACATAGTTAAGAATCCTGCTTATCAGGTAAAAGAATTTGATAAAGTAGAATTTGAAGGAAAAGCACTAAGCAGAAGTAAGCCTCTTTATATTATCTTCTATAAGCCGGTGGGTGTGGTATCAGTTTTTAAAGACAGATTTGCCGAGAAGAATTTAGGCGATTTCATTCCTGAAAAATGGGGCAAAGTTTATCCTGTAGGCAGATTAGATAAAAATAGTTGTGGTTTAATGCTTCTTACCAACGATGGAGAACTTTGTTTTCGGATGTCCCATCCTAAGTTTCAGATAGAAAAGGAATACGAGGTTAAAATTAATACTTTACTTTCAGACAAAAATATCAGGAGGATGAAGGAAGGAATAGAAGACGGGGGTGATATATTGAGGGTGAAATATGTACGGGTGTTAAAAAAAAGCCTGAACGGGTCATTGATTTCGCTGCTGCTTACGGAAGGCAAGAAAAGAGAAATACGCCGTATTTTTAAGAAGTTAGGTATAAAAGTTTTAAGTTTAAAGCGGGTCAGAATCGGCAATATAAGATTGGGCAGACTGAGGCCGGGAGAATATCGCTTCCTCAAAAGGGAACAAATAAGAATTTGAGCCAATGAGGCCTTTTATGGTATTTTCTGATAGAGAGGGAAAAGTATACATCCATCCCTTTTTAAGAATGGTGGTGCAAGAAGGCACGAGGTTAAGGCTGCCTCTGAAGGAAGAGTTAATTCCTTTGCCGCAAGGGTGTCGTTTATTTTTTCTTCCCGGCCGCAGACCTCTGGGTTTTAATCCTGGTAGCAGCAGTTTCGAAGTTTTGTCTTTATTTGAAGGGAGAGGTGTCTGGGCGGTAGGGGCTTTTCTTATTCCGGCCTATTTACGCCTGCATCTTCCCGCAACTTTTTGGGAAGATAGGAATATTTTACTGCCTCTTTGGGCCTATACCGCAGTAGGATTTTTCGGCGGTAGATTTTTTGTCTCAGCTGTGCGGGTAGACCGTCGACAGAGGCAGTGGCCGCGTTATTATAAAGGAATAAGCTTGAGGAAGAATATAGAGAAATTATTAAAGCGTTATCCTCAAAACCGCCTCCTGCGTCATTTTGCTAATTGTGCTTATAATTACCGTTGTCTGGCCGCAACAAATTTGTTTCTGCATCGCTGGGAGGCGTCTCTTGTAGTATCAAACCGTTGCAATGCCTCTTGCTGGGGCTGCCTCTCTTATCAGAAAGATTTATTTATACCTTCGCACCAGCGTATCTCTTTTCGTCCTCACATAGAAGAAGTTGCCGAAGTAGCACTAGAGCACATTCTTTCTGCCTCTGAGCCAATAGTTAGTTTTGGTCAAGGTTGTGAAGGAGAGCCGCTTATGGAGTCAAAGCTACTGGTGAGAACATTGAAGTTTGTCCGTCGCCGCACCTTGCGAGGTACAATTCATTTAAATACTAATGCCAGTATTCCTGCCGCGATTGATGAGTTAGGCGCGGCGGGACTTAGTTCTTTACGCATAAGCTTGAATAGTGCCAGAGAAGAATTCTATAATCTTTATTTTCGCCCCAGGGGTTATAAATTTAGTGATGTAATCAGATCATTGAAAGTAGCTAAGAAGAGGGGAGTTTTTGTTTCCTTAAACCTTTTACTTTTTCCTGGTTTTAATGATACAAGGGGTGAAGTAGAGGCTCTGGTGAGGTTGGTAAAGAAGTATAAAGTAGATATGGTTCAGATGCGTAATTTAAGCATTGATTCTGAATTTTTCTCACAAGTAGTTTTGAAAGATTTCAAAGAGAAACCTTTAGGTATGCTTTATTTATGGCAGAAACTTAAGGCCATAAAGGGGTTAAAATTGGGTTATTTTAATCTTCCACATTCTGAGTTTTCCCATTTCCAAAATTTATGAAAGTTTTCTCTTGATATCTCTTCCTAATATAATTAGGTTAGTAAATATGTTGCATATTTCACAACCTTATCATACAAAAAGGTTGAGTTGTCTTTAGAAGAGAGGCTGGTAGAATTCGGCTTCTGCTTTTATTTCTGAATTTCTGAATTTTTTCTTTTTCTTCCTAATGAGGGAAAAAGATTGACTTTTTAAGGGGGTGTGGTATCATTTTCTTCTCACCTGGGGCAAAAGAGGAGGGGGAAATGTTAGGGAAGATTAAAAAGAAAGTAGCAGCGTTTAAGAATAAGACACGAAAGAAGGTTAAAAAGTCAGAGAAAAAAGATAAGAAAACTTCTCCTAAAAGCTCCTCCCGCTCAAAATCATCCCGAGTTTCCTGGAGAAAGAAGATAGTAAGGAGGATAAGACAAAGCTCTAAGAAGAAGAAACTAGAGAGCAGTAGCAATTTATCTTCTTTTTACAAGTCTAAAAAGGAGAAAAACGCTCTTTTAGATAGCATAAGTGCCCTTGTTTCGGAAGAAAAGGTAGCTTTCTCTCAAAATAAATATCGCTTAGGAGAAATAAAAGAAAAAGAGAATGTGAAGATAAGACTACCGCAGCGTTATTTCGACAACCGCATAGTACTTATGGTGAGAGACCCATGGTGGCTTTATACCTATTGGGATATTTCTCCCGAACGGGAGAAAGATGTTAGGGCGGAGATTCCTCTTGCACTTCGGAATAAATGCAGAAGAGTAGTCCGTGTGTATGAAGTAAGGGGATTAAAGGAAGAAGTATTTCTTGATATTGAAGTAGAAAATATTTACTTTGGCAATTGGTATATTAACGTCAATAAACCCGAGGCAGCTTTCTGTGTAGAAATAGGCTATCTTACACCGCAAGGGCGTTTTTATTCTCTGGCTCGCTCCAATATAGTTTCGACGCCTTACTTTGGGCTTTCCAATGCAGAAGAAGAAGAGTGGATTCTGCCCGAGGAGGAGTATCTGAAGATACTGGGGCTTTATAACTTGGGGAGGAGTTCTCTGGAAGTAGCAGGAAAAATCGAGGAGATTTTCCGGCGGCAGATATCTTCTTTCCTTTCTTCTTCCTATCTCTTACCATCCTCTAACGTCAGCGCTGATAATTTTTTCTTTGAGTTAGCGACAGAACTTATTATTTATGGTCGTACGGAGCCGGATGCAACTTTGAAATTAGGAAGTAAAAAAGTACCGCTGGCTAAAGATGGCACTTTTAGACTGCGTTTTCTCCTGCCTGAGGGTAAGTTTTCTTTCCCTTTTGAGGCAAGCTCTTCTTCTGGAAAGCATAAAGTTAAAGTTTCTCTCCAAGTAGAAAGGTTTACTCTTTAACAAATGGCCGAAAAAGGATTTCTTTCGTTGATTCTTCATGCTCATCTTCCTTTTGTACGCCATCCTGAATACGAGGAATTTTTGGAAGAACGTTGGTTGTTTGAAGCTTTAACGGAAACCTACATTCCTTTGCTTCTGATGATGGAGAAGCTATGGGAGGAAGGAGTAGATTTTCGGCTTACTATGAATATTTCTCCTACGCTTTGCTCTATGCTGGAAGACGAACTTCTGCAGCGAAGATATGTCCACTATTTGGAGAAAATGATAGAGTTATGCGAGAAAGAAATCACAAGGACACGCTACCATCCACAGTTTAATCAGTTAGCTTATATGTATTATCATATTTTTACCCAGAGTAGGCATACCTTCCTGGATAAATGGAAGAAAGATATTCTTTCTCGTTTTAGAGCCTTACAGGAGAAAGGTAAGCTGGAAATAATTACCTGCGGGGCTACGCACGGCTATCTGCCGCTTCTGGCTTATCAGCCCGCGGCAGTACGGGCTCAGATTAAGGCGGCTGTAGCTTCTTACCGGTGCATATTTAAACGCCAGCCTAAAGGTATTTGGCTTCCTGAATGCGGTTATTTTGAAGGTTTGGATAGTTATTTGAAGGAAGTAGGCATAAAATACTTTATTTTGGAAACGCACGGATTATTATTTTCCCGCCCGCGGCCTAAATTCGGTGTGTATTCTTCTTACTATACCCCTGCGCAGGTAGCCGTATTCGGACGGGATATGGAGACTTCTAAGAGTGTATGGTCAGCCAAAGAAGGTTATCCCGGCGATTATAATTATCGGGAATACTACCGCGATATAGGGTTTGATTTGGATTACGATTATCTCAAGCCTTATATGCCTTCGGTAGGCTCACGTATATTTTTGGGAATAAAATATTACCGTATTACCGGCCCGGGCAAACACAAGAAGCCGTATAACCAGGCTCAAGCTTTGGAGAAGGCTGCCGAGCATGCCGGCAATTTTATGTTTAATCGTCAGAAGCAAATTGAGTATTTGTATTCCAAACTGGGAGGACGCAAGCCGATAATAGTCTCTCCCTATGATGCGGAGCTTTTTGGCCATTGGTGGTTTGAGGGGGTTAATTTTTTAGACTTTCTTATCCGCAAGATTTACTATGATCAGAGCGATTTTAAGTTAATTACTCCTTCTGAATACTTGCGTCTTTATCCCCGCAATCAGAAAATTCGTCCTGCTGCCTCCAGCTGGGGCTGGAAGGGATACAGTGAGGTCTGGTTAAATGGCAGTAACGACTGGATTTATCCCCATCTGCACCGGGCTTGTGAGCTTATGCATACTTTGGCGCGGCATAAGAAGGTGTCTTTTCTTAAGAAAAGAGTTCTGAATCAGATGGCCCGTGAGCTGCTTCTGGCTCAGTCGAGCGATTGGCCGTTTATTATGAAAACAGGTACTTTTACTCAGTATGTCAGGAAACGCTTTGTAGAGCACCTGCAAAATTTCTATACTCTCTATTATCAGTTTAGGCGTAGAGAAGTTGAAGAAGATGTTTTAAGAATTCTAGAAGATAAAGACAACATCTTCCCTGAGATTAATTATGCCATATTTGCTTGAAGAATGAAACCTATAACTCTGCTTTTTCTCTGGCATATGCATCAACCTTACTACTTGCGGGCAAGGGAGAAGAAGTTTGCCTTGCCGTGGGTGAGGCTACATGCGGTAAAGGACTACTATCCTTTTCTTTTACTTTTGTCGAGATATCCTCGCGTGAAAGCAACCTTTAATTTTTCTGGAGTGCTACTGGAGCAACTGGAAAGCTATGAGAAGGGAGCGGAAGACTGTTATGAAGAATTAAGCCTTAAAAATCCCCGCTATCTTACAGATAAAGAGGCAAGCTTTATCTGCCGCAATTTCTTTCAGGTTAATTTTGAGAGAATGATAAAGCCTTATCCTCGCTATTATGAATTGTACGATAAATATATAGCCAAGAAAAGTAAAAAGTGGAAATGGCAGGATTTAGGTGATCTGCAGGCATATTTTAACTTAGTATGGTTTCATTCTCTTACCCGGGAAGAAGATACGAGATTAAAAGATATTATAATAAAGGGGAGAAAATTTACTCAAGAGGAGCGTTGTTATATTATTCAGCAGCAAAGAAGTATCGTTAAGAAAGTCTTGCCTTTATATAAGAAGCTATTAAAAGCGGGGCAAATAGAGATAAGCCTCAGTCCTTATTATCATCCTATCCTGCCGCTTTTGTGTGATACTAATGTTGCTGCCGAAGCAGGCATTAAACTGCCCGCGCGTCGTTTTGCTTTTCCTCAAGATGCACATTGGCAAATTGCCGCCAGCAGAAAGAAGGCAGAAAGTATCTTTGGTTCTAAAATTTATGGCTCTTGGCCTTCAGAGGGTAGCGTGAGTGCAGAAGCAATTAATGTTTATGAGAAAGAGGGATTTAAGTGGATAGCTACAGACGAAGACATACTTTTTCGCAGTTTTAGCCAGGATATATTGGATTTTGGCTTAGTTAAGTCGCAGCGCCAGTTCATTTATCAGCCGTATAGTTTTAGAGGAGTGAATGTTTTATTCCGTGACAAGAATCTTTCAGATGCTATTGGTTTTTCTTACCACCATTGGCCTTCTCAAGAGGAGGCAGCTTCCGATTTTCTTGCCCACTGCAGGAATATTTCTTCGCTCTTTGCCTCTTCCTCTGAGGAAAAATTTATTTTAGTAGCTATGGATGGCGAAAACGCGTGGGAGTATTATGAAGATAACGGACGTCCTTTTTTTGAAAAAATATATAGAGAAATCAGCCATACACAAGAAATTAATACAGATACAATCAGTAGTTTTTTAAGCAGGAATAAAGCCAGAACTCTTAAATACATAGCTAGCGGTTCCTGGATCAATGCTAATTTTGGGGTCTGGATTGGTTCTGAAGCAAATAATCGTAACTGGGAAGTGTTACAAAAAATGAGAGAGGAATGGGAAAGAAAGAGAAAGAAGATTCCTTCTTCTTTAGCTGCAAAAGTGCTGAGATTTCTTTATATCATTGAAGGTAGTGATTGGAACTGGTGGAATACATTTGAAGACAACGGCCAATTTAGGGATATATTCTTATCTTACATTAAACACATATCGAAAGTACTAAAGCTAAGAATGCCTTACCGTTAAAGGAGGGCTAACTGATATGTCCAAGCTTTATTTGATTTTTGGTGTTCACAATCATCAGCCGCTAGGAAATTTCGATGAGGTTTTTGAGAAGGCTTATTCTACGTGTTATCTTCCTTTCTTAGAGGTCTTAAGCAAATTTAGCCATATTAAGTGCAGCGTTCATTTTAGCGGCTGTCTTTTTGATTGGTTAGAAGAACATAAAAAGAAAGAAGTATTTCATCTTCTAAAAGATTTAGCAGGACGCAGGCAGATAGAGTTCTTGAGTGGAGGCTATTATGAACCTATTCTTTCTTTAATTCCGCAGCAAGATAGAGTAGGGCAAATAAAGTATATGAATAGATTTCTTAAAGACAATTTCTCTGTGGAACCGCAAGGAATATGGCTTACGGAACGAGTTTGGGAGCAGAATTTAGTTTCTAGTATTAAAGAGGCAGGCATAAACTATACCTTAGTAGATGATGTCCATTTTAAATATGCTGGTATTCTCAAAGACAACTTTTTTGGCTATTACCGCACAGAAGAAGATATGCATTCCATAGCCGTTTTTCCTATTAGTAAACTTTTACGTTACAATATTCCTTTTTCTACTCTGGATAATCTTCGTTCTCTGCTTTTGTCTCTTAAGGATGATAAAGAAGACCGTTTAATTACCATAATGGATGATGGGGAAAAGTTTGGTTTTTGGCCTCACACTTATGAGTGGGTATATGGGAAAAAATGGTTGGAAGGCTTCTTCCGTTTCTTAGATGAGAGTCAGGACTGGATTGAGACTATAACTTTCTCTCAAGCGTTGGAGCGTTTTTCACCGGAGGGGTTGGTTTATTTACCCACCGCTTCTTATTCAGAAATGATGGAATGGGTGTTAGAGCCGGAAGCATTTGGAGCATTCAGAGAAGTAAAAGAAAGAGTAAGAAACCTGAAGGGAGGAGAAGTATTCTTGCGCGGAGGTTACTTTCGTAATTTTCTGCGCAAATATCCGGAAATTAACCATATGCATAAACGGATGCTGTTTCTCAGCCGTAATTTGAGGGATGGCTCTTTATCGTCAGAAGATAAAACCTTACGCTATCTCTGGATGGCACAGTGTAATTGTGCGTGGTGGCATGGTATATTCGGCGGGTTTTATTTAGGGCATCTGCGCGATGAAGTTTACCAGAATCTTTTGCGGGCAGAAACGATATGGGAGAGGGAAAACCAGCTTTCTTTTTCTTTGCAAGAAGAAGACTTTAATCTAGATGGCGGGAAAGAAATATTTTTACGCAACCCAGAGCTAAACATTATTGTAGCGCCGCATCAGGGGGGGGCGATTTTGGAAATAGATGCCAAGAGGTGGCTTCTTAATTTGTCTAACTGTTTGAGCCGTCGGCCGGAGAATTACCACGCGGATGTGGGTAGAAAGAGGGCAGCAGATTTCAGTCATAATCCTAAAAGTATACATGATTTGGTAAAAGCGAAAGAGAAGGACCTGGATAAATATTTGGTTTATGACTCCTATCGCAAACTCTCTCTTATTGAGGGTTTCGTTCCTAAGAAGGAGAGTTTAGATTTTCTTAAGAAGTATGGTTTACGGAATACTTTGGCTCAGTGGCCTTTTCGTTATTCTATAAGTCAGGCAGAGAATCAATGGAGGGTTAAGCTAGAGGGAGCGAGAGAAGATATTAGGGTTGAAAAGTCAATAAATCTGAAGAGAGAAGAAAGAGGTGCGGAATTTTCTTATCGTTTTGTCTGTGGCAATGAGCAATTAATAAGGGATGAATTCATAGGAATAGAATTTAATCTTTTTATCCCTTCTTTAAATAATTCTTATTATTCTTTGGGGGGTCATAACTTCTCTCTGTTTCAGGATTGTTTCTTGTCTCAAAGTAACCATTTAGATATAATAGATACCTTTCGAAAGTTTAATGTTAAGTTTTTCTTTGAAAAAGCCGGCGTAGCAGTTTTTCCTATTTTTTCTGTTTCTTCTTCTGAGGGCGGCTTTGAGAAAAACTTGCAGCATCTCTGCGTGGTATTTTTGGTCGATCTGGCGTTTGCCAGAAACTTTCGTCTAACATTTAGTATAGAAAGCTGGGAAGAGAGGGAGAAATGATGAAGAAGAAAACAAAAACAAAAAAGGCTGAGGCTCTTAAGTCTAAGAAGTCTTCCGTAACAAGAAGAACTTCTTCACGTCTTTCAAAATCGGTTAAGCTCACAGAAGAGGAAATCTTTGACTTTATTCAAGATAAGGCTTATCGGCTGTGGGATGAAGCAGGGAAACCACAAGGACGGGACTGGGAATTTTGGTTTAAGGCGGAGGAAAAAGTAAAAGCACACCTTAAGAAAATTGGCAAACTTTAGGTTTAAATTTCTTGGAGAGGTCGCATAGTCTGGCCGAGTGCGCGCGCTTGGAAAGCGCGTAACCCCTAAGGGTTCGGGGGTTCGAATCCCCCCCTCTCCGTTTGATATATCTTTTTATCCTTTGGGACATCTCTAACTTAAGGCGCCAGCTTTCTCGGCAACGCTTTTTTGAAAATCGCTTCGCGATAGCGTTATCGAATCCCCCCTCTGTTTGATATACCTTCTTATCCTTTGGGACAATCTTA
This sequence comes from Candidatus Omnitrophota bacterium, assembly GCA_021159015.1. Classification (GTDB taxonomy): domain Bacteria; phylum Omnitrophota; class Gorgyraeia; order Duberdicusellales; family Duberdicusellaceae; genus JAGGSQ01. The sequence goes on from JAGGSQ010000011.1 coordinate 23,820, forward strand.
AATTAGAACGCCGGCTTTCTCGGCAACGCATAAAAGTACTTGCCTACGGCAAGAGCATTGTCGAATCCCCCCCTCCGCCAGACTTCGCCATTGTGTAAGAACCTCTTTGTAGCAGGCTTCGTCTGGCTTGCAGCCAATGCAACATTTAAGGACGTACCTATTTGGTTGCAGTTGGCTGTCCTATAAGAATCTCTTCCTAGCAAGCTTTGTAGGGAAAACATTAGTTTACTGTCTTGCCGGAGATTAATTTTCTCTCTGCGTATAAATAAGTTTTAAAAACAAGGTAGCATTGTTTAAGGGACAAAATGCTTGATTTTACTACCCTTTTTCATTATAATTTAATCTAACAGAAGGGAGGGAGAAAATGGGAGAGAAAAAATTAAATAATAAGATAATAGCAGGAATTTTAGTAATAGTCTTTATAGTCTCGGTTGCGTTTGCGGCAAAACGTTTGCTTAACCATAATCGGTTAAGTAAAAAGGACCGTTTGGAGATAGAAAAGATAAATCGTATAGCCCAGGAAGAGATGGAAAGAATGGCAGAAAATTGAAGGGGGAAGAAATGAGAAGAAAGAGTTTTACTTTAATTGAGCTAATAGTAGTTATTGCCATAATTGGGGTTTTGGCTTCTATATTGCTTCCTAATATAGTGGGGGTAATTGATAAAGCTAAAGCGGCCAAAGCAATATCTACAGCTAATATTTTATCTACTGCCTGTGACAGTTATTATATGGATACTGGTCAGTATGCGATAGAGTATGCTACTCCCTGGTATAAGGGAGCTACTTACCATCGTTTGTCTTTTGATCCGGGAATTAATGGATGGAACGGTCCCTATCTTAAAAGTCCTCTTTCTGCCGGCGATAATCCCTGGCGCAACCGGGTGTGGATGTATAATCGTACTTCAGGCTGGGAGAGTTCAGAAGGAGGTAATGGGTTTGATTTGGATGGTGATGGCACAGCCGAGACTACGGCGAGTGGCAATGATGTTGTGTTTTACGCTGTCCCTTCCTCAGTGGCTCAATTAATAAATAATCAGGTTGATGGCACTAATGAAAGTAGTTGGCAAGGACAGGGAAAATTTGAATACCGGAACAATTATTACGGCTGTTTTTATTTGACCGGCGGTAGATAATCTTCTTCTAAATCTCTTCTTCTTTTAAGTAAATAGTTACAAAGAGCGGCTTTTGCTATATAATAAGACAAATGGAGGAATATCTGCAGATGTTTATCGACTATTTAAGAGTGGAAAGGCAGTTATCCCTTAATACTATTTATTCTTATGAGACGGACTTAAAAATCTATCTGGATTTCCTTAAAAAGATAGGAAGAAACAGTTTGGAAGGGATTGCCAAAGATGATATTATGAAATTTATTCTTGATGAGAAACAGAGAGGCTTTAAAACTACTTCTTTGGCTCGTCGCCTTTCAGCTTTAAAAAGCTTTCATCGTTTTCTTCTGCGGGAAGGCTTTGTTAAAACAGATCCTACCAGCCTTATAGATTCTCCTAAACTCTGGAAGAGAATTCCAGAAGTATTAAGCATTTCTGAAGTTGAAAAGCTTATATTGCAACCCAATATTAGAAAGTCAGCCGGCTTACGTGATCGGGCTATCCTGGAGTTGATGTATGCTACGGGTCTGAGAATAAGCGAAGTAGCTAATTTATTAGAATCTGATTTAGATTTAGACATCGGTTTTTTAAAAGTAAAGGGGAAAGGAGGAAAAGAAAGGATAGTTCCTCTGGGCAGGAAGGCTTTACATTTTATACAACGTTATCTGCAAGAGGCAAGGCTAGCTTTGTTGCGTGGCAGGTCCTGTGAGTATTTGTTTGTCTCCCGTCAAAAGAAAAGGCTTAGCCGTCAAAGTATCTGGAAAATGATAAAATCTTATGCCCAAAAGGCACGTATTAGAAAATATCTAACTCCTCATACATTAAGACATTCTTTCGCTACACATCTTCTAGAGGGAGGAGCAGACCTGAGAAGTGTTCAGGAACTTTTGGGGCACAGCAGTATTTCTACTACCCAAATTTATACTCATATTAATAAAATAAGACTTAAAGAAATACATAAAAAATTTCACCCACGCGCGTGATGAATCTAGGTAAAAAAATTGATAAGCTCCCTTTCTATATTACCCGCATCCTACGGGCCGCTTCTTTGGTAGGCGATCAGAGAAAAATTAGAGTTTTTCTGGTAGGAGGAGGAGTGAGAGATATGCTTCTGGACAAAAGGAATTTTGATATAGATTTAGCAGTAGAAGGAGAAGGGATTAGGTTTTCTCAACTGTTGCAGCAAGAGTTGGGGGGAGAGATTATTAAACATTCAGATTTCGATACGGCCACACTTAAGTTGTCAGATATAAAAGTAGATGTATCAGCTTGCCGCAGGGAAGATTATGCCTTTGCCGGTGCTTTGCCCAGAGTTTCTCCGGCTAGTTTAGAAGAGGATTTACAAAGGAGAGATTTTACTATAAATGCAATGGCAATAAGTCTTAATAAAGACACCTGGGGAGAGTTGATAGATTTGTTTGGAGGACGGCGTGATTTAAGGCAAAAGCAACTAAATGTTCTTCACTCTAAAAGTTTCATAGACGATCCTACGAGAATATTAAGATGCCTGAGGCTGAAAGTGAGATTAGGATTTAAATATTCTTCCTCATTGAAGAAACTTCTGTCTCAGGCTAAAGAAAAAGAACTGTTAAGGTTAGTGAATGTTCAGAGAATACGAGATGAGCTTATCCTTATGCTTAAAGAGCAGGAACCTTATTTGCAAATGAAAGAACTTAATTTTCTCTTTGGTCTAAAATTTATTGATGAAAGTATAAATATTAGTAATAAGGATTTAAGGCTAATTCTGAACGCACAAAAGACTATCCTCAGGTTGAAGGAGAAGTCTCTCTTAAAAAGAGAACTTGATGAGTGGATTATATATATGATGGTGGTGGTTTGTAATCTTAATAAGAAAAACCTTGCTAGCGTTTTGGCCAAAATGCGCTTGCGGCGGGGAGAAGAAAAAAGAATAGTTGATTCTCATCGGAAAGAAATCGTAAGACAACTAAAGACAAAAATTACCTCCTTCCGGATTTATAAACTTCTTAAGCCCCTTAGCTTTGAAGTAATAGTCTTTTTCTATGTTAAAGAGAAGAATCGGATTTTACGAAGAAACATAATTGATTTTTTGGCTAAATATAATAATATAACTCTTAATATAAGTGGTAAGGATTTGTTACAACTGGGGGTGAAACCGTCTTCCGTTTACGGAAAAATATTAGACGCTTTGTTGAAAAAAAAGCTTAAAGGCAAGATACATTCTCTTACAGAAGAGCTGGAAGAAGCACGGGCTATCTTGCGGCGCTGGCATTTTTATTAGATGAGAAAGGGGATAGTTAGTTATGTCTCGGCTAATAGAAAGAGTTAATCGGCAGATAAAAAAAGAGATTTCTATGATAATAGAACGGGAAATTGATGATCCTCGCTTAGAGTTTATCTCCATTGTTAGAGTGGATACGAGCCGCGACTTGAGCTTAGCTAAAATATATTTTAGTGTTTATCCAGAAAGCGGTAGCGAGGTAGCTAAGGAGACTTTAGAGGAGATGAACAAATTTATCCGCGTGCTTCTGGGGCGCCGTATTAGGCTCAAGTTTTTACCTGCTTTAGAATTTATTATTGACGATTCTGTAAAATATAGCGTTGATATCTATGAAAAGATGGAGAAAATAAAAGATGAGCTGGGAGAAGATAGTCAGATTGATTAATGAGAACAATAGTTTTTTGATAGGCGCTCATAAGAATCCCGAAGGGGATTCTTTAGGTTCTCAATTAGCACTTTTTATTCTTCTTAAGGACTTAGGCAAAAAAGTAGCTATATATAATGCTGATAAGGTCCCCTCTAATTACCGTTTTCTTCCTTTTTCTTGCTGGGTAAAAACCACTTCTCCGCGGGGAAATTTTGATGTGGGTTTTGTTTTGGACTGTTCTGGCTCTTTTCGTTTGGGGAAAATAAAAGAGCTGTTTATGAAGAAGTCTTCGCTCATTGTCAATATCGACCATCATATTAGCAATGATTACTTTGGTGATGTTAACTTGGTTGAACCAACGGCTTCTTCTGCCTGTGAGCTTATTTTTATGTTATATAAAAAGATGAAAAAAGATATAACTCCCGAAGCGGCTCTATGTCTTTATAGCGGTATTTTTACGGACACAGGAAGTTTTTCTTATAATAGTACGTCGTCGCGTGTACATAGAATTATTTCTCAGCTTATTCAGAAAGGCATAAAGCCGGCTTCCGTTTATGAGAATATATATAGCTCTCTTTCTTCTCAGGAGATGCTTTATGTCAGTAAAATTATTTCCTCTCTAAAACTTAGCCGGCGCGGGAAACTTTGTTGGGTAAAAACGAACCTGTGGCGGCAATTTAATTCTGATATTACAGAGGTTGTTTTTTATATAATGCGTTTTATGAGAAAAGTAGAGGTGGTTATATTTTTTAAGAGATTAGCTAAGCAAGTGGTACGAGTTAACTTTCGCTCTCGCGGCCGTATAGATGTAAATAAAATTGCGGGACATTTTGGAGGAGGGGGGCATAAAACAGCAGCTGGTTTAACTTTAAGAGTTTCCTTAGATAAAGCAGAAGAGCAAGTAATTAGTTATATTGAAAATAAGTTTCATATCTAGTTACTATGGAGAAGTTAAAGAATAACAAAGAGCTAGAGGGCATTATTGTAGTAGATAAACCTGGCGGTATTACTTCTCATGATGTAGTAGATGCGGTAAGGAGACGCTTGGGGATAAGACAGGTAGGGCATGCGGGGACTCTTGACCCTCTAGCTACCGGCGTCTTAATAATACTGGTGGGAAAAGCCACCAAGCTTTTTCCTAAGTTTTCTCAACTGGACAAAGAATATGAAGCAGAGTTGCGTCTGGGGGTTTCTACTACGAGTGGCGATAAGGAAGGAGAAGTGGTTAAAGTTCAGCCTTACCATCATCTTACACCTTCAGAGATAGAGGAAGCAGTCCTTTCTTTTCAGGGACAGTTGTTTCAGAAACCACCCATGATGAGTGCACTGCATTATAAGGGTAAAAGGCTCTATAAGTTAGCGCGACGGGGTAAATTCGTGAATTTAGCACCGCGGCGCATACATATATATGATATAAAAATAAAGGAAATTAACATTCCCTATGTTAAACTCTATTTACGTTGTTCTAGTGGTACTTATGTAAGAAAACTAGCTGAAGATATAGGGGAAAGGCTTTCCTGCGGTGCACACGTAGTGAAAATACGTCGTCTTTCAGTGGGAAAATTTTCTTTGGCGGAGAGTGTAAGCCTCGAAGGTCTTAATGAAACTCATATTAGGCCGGCCTAGACGCCGTCGGCGGCGCACACCTGTATTTTTTACTATTGGGGTATTTGATGGGGTTCATCGCGGCCACAGATATATTATAGATAGTGTGGTTAAAGAAGCAAAACGTAACCATAGCCGCAGTCTTTTAATCACTTTTTTTCCTTATCCGCAAGATTTTCTTCAGAAGAGATTTTGGGGATATTTGACTACTTTAGAAGAAAAAGTAAGAATTCTGCGGCAGCTGGAGCTTGACTATGTTTGGATAATGAAATTCGACTATAGCTTATATCTTAAAAAAGGAGAAGAATTTATTCAATATATTAAGAGATATTTTAATATAAAGAAGTTATTTGTGGGCGAGGATTTTCGTTTCGGCTATCGGCAGGAAGCTGACATACGAAAGATTGAGAATATAGGAAAAGAAAAAGGCTTTTTCTTGAGAATAGTAAAGTCTCTAAAAGTAGGAAAGAGAAAGATAAGCAGTTCATTTATTCGTGAGTTAATAAAAAGAGGCCAATTAGAATTAGCGGAATCTTTTTTAGGCTATCCTTACTATCTGGGAGGGGTAGTGAGAAGATTCTCTAAGTTAGCGGGGTCTGTTTTAGGTTTTCCCACCGCTAATTTAGAAACAAAAGGGAAGCTTTTGCCTCCCGAGGGAGTTTATATTGTAAAGGTAGATTATCAGAAAAGATGCTATCAGGGTATTGCAAATTTGGGAGTGGGAGAAACACTAAAGAGAGGAGAGAGAGTTCTGGAGGTGCACCTCTTTAATTTTCGGAAGAATATTTATGGTAAATATATTGAAGTAATTTTTCTCAAAAAGATAAGAAGAGAAAAGAAATTTTCTACCCCTCTGGCGTTAAAAAAACAAATAGAAGCTGATATTGCTACAGCTAAGAAATATTTTTCTCGCCACAAAATATTGTATTCTCAGGCGTTTGTCACCACAACTTGTTGAATTATATAAAGTTATCTCAAAATATCCTTGACATTTTAGGATAAAAATAGTATATTTGTGGTGTGAAGTGGGATAAAGTGGAATGTGGTACGGGGAATATAAGCATAATTTAGACGAGAAAGACAGATTTGTTCTTCCGGCAAAGTTTCGTGCTCGAATTAAAAAAGAAGGCATTAAAAAATTTTATATTACCCGGGGACTCGATAACTGTTTGTTTATGTTTTCCGAGTCGGAATGGAAAAAAACTGAGGAGAAATTCCGATCCTTAAGTTTTACCAAACAGGAAGTGCGTTTTTTTAACCGTTTCTATTTTAGCGGCGCTTATGAAGTAGTTCCTGATGCTCAGGGCAGAGTTCTTCTTCCTTCTCTTCTTAAAGAGTTTGCTCGTATAAAGAGAGAAATAGTGATTGTAGGAGTTTCTGATCGTATTGAAATATGGGATAAAGATTTATGGAGGGAGTTTTATGAGGAGAATAGAGAAAGGCTTGAGAAAATGGCCGAAGATATTTTCTAAGTCTTTTTCTCATACACCTGTAATGCGGGAAGAAATAGTAACCTACTTACAGCCGGAAAATAAAAAGTACATTGTTGACTGCACGTTGGGTTTAGGAGGACACAGCCGAAGGATATTGGAGAGAATGAATCCCGACGGAGTAGTTATTGGCTTAGATCGCGATGAAGAATCTCTTAAGTTGGCAGAGGAAAAGCTTTCTGATTACCGCAACCGGATATTCATATTTAATTCCGATTTCAGCAATATTGACAGTATTTTAGCTGGCCTTCGGATAAAAAAAGCCGATGGTTTCTTATTTGACTTAGGAATGTCATCTTTTCAGTTGTCTCTCTCTGAGAGAGGTTTTAGTTTTCTCAAAGAGGGGCTTTTAGATATGCGTATGAACCGCCGGGATTTAATCTCAGCCTATGACTTGGTGAATAATCTGAGCGAAAGAGAGTTGTCCTTTATTTTCCGCGAGTTCGGCCAAGAAAAATGGCATAGTCGCATTGCCCGTCTCATAGTAGAAGAACGCAGGAAAATGCCTATAGTTACTACGCTTCAATTGGCAGAATTAATTGAAAAACATATAGCTTTTCGTTCTTATTCAAGCTACATCCATTCAGCGGCACGTATTTTTCAAGCGTTAAGGATAGCCGTAAATCATGAACTGGAATTCTTAGAGGTTGCTTTAGAAAAATCTTTAAGACTTCTAAATGAAAAAGGAAGGATTTGTATCATTAGTTTTCATTCGTTAGAAGACAAGATTATAAAGAAGATATTCAAGAAAGCCATAGCCAGTGGTGAATACTTCCTTATTACTGCTAAGCCTTTACATGTATCTACATCGGAGGAGATAGATAATAGCTATTCTCGCGCGGCTCGCTTGAGAGTGATAGAAAGGCGTTAAATTCCTTTTATTGTTTATTAAATGAAAAAGTTTATATTTATAATATCCTTTCTTTTTCTATTTAGTTTTTATTTTGTTTATCAGCAATCAAAGATATATATATTAGCCTACGAGATAAATTCTTATCAGAAAAAAATAGCTCTACTTCAGAAACAAGCAGAAGCTTTGCGCTGCCAAATCCTTCCTTATATGACCTTGGCCTCATTAGATAGTAAAGTTAGAGATTTGCATTTGTCTTTTTCGGCTCTCCCTTACGTTAATATAAATGCAGACGCCGCTCATCCCTCTCGGAAGAGGTCGTTGCTAGCAAAGATATTTAACTTTAGTGTACGGGCCGAAGCAAAGCCTTAATCTTTCTTACAATTGAATGAGAACAAAAAAAGTTTACTTGCGGTTGAAGATTGTTTTTCTTTCCTTAACAGCAGTATTTACCATAATCATTCTGCGCCTTTTTTGGCTTGAAGTTGTTTTAAGCCCCAGACTCACACGTTTAGCCCATAAAGAACATTTGCGTTTGGTCCGGCTTCCGGCAAGGAGAGGCCGTATTCTGGATACTCACAGGAATATTCTAGTTGACGACATCAGGCTTTATTCTCTTTACGCCGACCCTAAGATTATAGATAATAAAGATGAGGCAGCTAGTGCTATAGCAACAGTATTAGGCCAGGATCGCCGTAAAATCAGAAATCTTCTCACTAAAGATAAACGCTTTGTCTGGCTGGCAAGAAAGCTAAGCTTGAAGGATAAGAAGGCAATTGAGGAGTTAGGTATTAAGGGAATTGGTTTCCGGGAAGAAGAAGAAAGATTTTATCCCCAAGGTAATCTTCTTGATAGTGTGATAGGCAGGACAGACATAGACAATAACGGGATAGATGGTTTAGAGCTATTTTATGAGCGTTACTTGCACGCCGAGAGTGGTCAGGCGGTATATTTAAGAGACAGTCGGGGAAACCTTCTGCCTCTTCCTAAGAAGCTGGTTCTTCCTAAAGATGGCTACGACTTAATTCTGACCGTTGATTCTTATATTCAATATTGGGTTGAGAAGTTCCTGCACCAGACGGTTGTAGAGTCTAGAGCCAAAGCAGGAGCTGTAGTTGTACTTAATCCTCAGAACGGAGAGATCGTAGCTATGGCCAATTTCGTTTCGCCTCTGGCCAAAGAATATTTAGAGACACAAAGGCGTAACCGGTGCGTATGTGATTTCTATGAACCGGGGTCGGTATTTAAAGTGGTTACACTTCTGGCAGCCTTAGAAAAGGATAAGGAAATATACAAAGAAGATTTTTTTTGTGAGAAGGGACAAATGAAAATTCCCGGAAGTATTCTTCATGATTGGCGTAGATTTGGAAAGCTTAGTTTCATTGATGTTTTTAAAAACTCTAGTAATATTGGCGTGGCTAAGATTGCCAACAGAGTGGGCATTCCTTTTGTCTATAGTTATATTGAGAAGCTGGGGTTTGGCAGAAAGACAGGGATTGATTTTCCGGGAGAGACAAGTGGGAGTCTGCGTCCCCTTTCTCAATGGTCAAAGACAGATTATTATATTGTTCCTATTGGCCAAAGTATAGGGGTAAGTTTGTTACAGTTAGCTGTAGCATTTGCCGCAGTAGCGAACGGCGGATATATAGTGAGGCCGCATTTGGTTAAAGAAATTGCTTCACGCGAGGGTGTGGCGATAAAGCAGTTTAGAATAGGAAGAAAAGGGCCGATTGCTTCTCGCTTTGCTGTGGATAAAGCACGGGAGATACTTCTTAGAGTGGTAGAAGAAGGGACAGGCCGGCGGGCTAAACTGGAAAAAGTAAAGGTTTGTGGAAAAACTGGTACCTCACAAAAAATCGATGTCCGCGGTGGTTATTCTCATAGAAACTTTTATGCTTCTTTTGTGGGGTTTTTCCCTTACCGCCACCCTCAATTTCTTATTGCTGTATTCATAGATGAACCACATACTTACCATTATGGAGGAATGATAGCTGCCCCCTTGTTTAAGAAGATTGCGGAAAAGATAGTAGCATATAAAAATCTAAGGAGTAAAGATAGTGAAACTGGGCGAAATACTGAATAATATTTCTTACCTCAGACTAGAAGGCAAAACAGATAGACCAATTGATTTAATAAGCAGCGATTCACGCTTTCTTTCTTCTCAAACTCTTTTTATTGTGAAAGAGGGGCACAATTTTTCCGGTATTGATTTTATCAAAGACGTAAAACCTCACGCGGTAGCTTTTATAGCCGAAGGGAAGCACTGGCGCCGTCTAAAACAAGAATTGCAAGGCAGAGGGAAAACATTGATTATGGTTCCTGCGGCAGAAAAGGCTTACCGGCAGATTTCCTTTTACTTTCTAAAAAAAGCCTCAAGAGTAAAGACAGTCGGCATTACTGGTACTAATGGTAAAACTACTACTGCCTATTTGCTCTGGCATATACTCAATTATTCTCGCAGGAAGTCTTCCTTGATAAGCACGGTAAAGTATATTCTCCCTTTACACAAATTCAGCAGTTTTCTTACTACGCCTGATTTACTCACTTTTGCTAATTTGATGCTGAAAACTTATGAAGCTGGCGGCAGGTATCTAATCAGCGAGATATCTTCGCATGCTTTAGCCCAGGGGCGCATTCAAGGCATAGCGTTAGAGACCGCTGTATTTACCAATCTTACAGAGGATCATCTAGATTACCACAAGAGTATGGAGGGTTATTTTCAGGCAAAAAGAAAAATTTTTGGTTATCTTCGGCCGGGAGGAACTGCCTGGCTTAATGCGGATGATATATTTTGTCAGCAAGTTTACAAAGAAATTAGACAGCCGCGTCTTAGCTTTGGCCTGGATAAGGGCGATTTACATACTCAAGCCTGGAGAGCTGATGCTAACGGCATAGAGATGCTGATTGAATGGGAGAAGCGGCCATATTTTATTAGAAGTAAACTTAAGGGAAAGTTTAATATTTATAATATTTTAACGGCTTTAGGATGCGCTTTTAGTTTAGGCATAAAGCCAACCACTGCCCTAGAGGCAATAAAAACTTTTTCTCCTCCTCCGGGCAGAATGGAGGAAGTGAAGAAAGGGGTGTTCGTTGATTATGCTCATACGCCTGATGCTTTAGGAAAAGTACTAGTTTCTCTAAAACAAGATTTAAAGTATAAAAAGATTATATTGGTTTTTGGTTGCGGGGGAGAAAGAGAAAAAGAAAAAAGACCTCTTATGGGAAAGATCGCCTCTTTATATTCTGACTATTGTATAGTTACCAATGATAATCCTCGAGGTGAGAACCCTTTTGGTATTATTAAACAGATTGTAAAGGGATGGAACAAAAAAAAGGGATGTTTATATGAAGTTATTCCGGAAAGAAAAGAGGCTATAAAAAAAGCCCTGAAGATAAAAAAAGATAAATTTACTGCTATATTGATTGCTGGCAAAGGACATGAATCTTATCAGATAATAGGCAGACAACGGATTAAATTCAGTGATAAACAAGTGGTGAGAGAATACTAACTAGGGGAAAGAAACAATAGTAAGATGCTAAGTATAAAAGAACTAAAACAAGCAGTAAGCTATAAAACTTTGTACAACTTTCCTCTTCCTGATTCTTTTAAGATAAAGGGTTTCTCTCTTGATAGCCGAACCCTGAAAGAAGGAGAAGCTTTTGTGGCCTTAAGGGGTAGGCGTTTTGATGGGCACGCTTTTATTGATTCGGTATGGAAAAAGGGCGCTTCTTTAGTAATTGTTGAGAAAATGCCGGAACATAGGACAGCTAAACCTGTTATGTTAGTAGAAGATACTCTAAAAGCATGGGGAGATATAGGTGCTTTTTTGCGCCGTAAATATAATCCTCTGGTAATAGGAGTTACCGGTTCAGTAGGTAAGACTACTATAAAAGAGATGATTGCTTTTATCCTTAAGAAGAAGTTTCCTATTTGTTATGCACCTAAATCATTTAACAATTTCATAGGTCTTCCGCAGACACTGCTAAAGCTTAGGCCCAGACATAGAATTTGTATTTTAGAGTTAGGCACGAATCACAAAGGAGAAATTGGGCGTCTCTCTTCTATGGCCCATCCTGATATTGCCGTTATTAGTAATATAGCTCATACGCATACTGCTTTTTTGGGAAACAGGAGAGGGGTGCTAAAAGAAAAGCTTTCTATTTTTACTTCTAATTCTGCTATGTTTGGTGTACTTAATGGTGACGATGCTTTATTGAGGAAAGCAAGAGTGAAAAATAAGTGTATTTTCTATGGCCTGGGCAAAGATAATCACTTTTATGCCGAGTTCGTTAAGAGGGAGGAGGAAAATCTTTCTTTTCGCATAAATGGCAAATATATGCTGAAGCTCAATACATGGGGGATGTTTAATATTTATAATGCCTTAGCTGCTATTGCGGTAAGCTGTCTTTTGGGAATAAAAATTAAAGAGGCCGTAGAGAGCTTAGCAGAATTTTCTTTTCCTCCTTCCCGTTTTCAAATAAAAAAACGCGCCGGTTTAATCTTGATAAATGATGCCTATAACTCCAACCCTTTAGCTTTGAGAAGTGCTTTAGAGTCGTTAAGTACTTTTCTGCCCCCGCGGAGGCGCATTGGCATAATATCAGATATGCTGGAATTGGGAAAAAATTCCCTAAGACTTCATCTTGAATGCCGGCAAGCTTTAGAAGATGCTAAGTTTTCCTATCTCATTTTTCTAGGTACATATACAAAACATCTTGCGGCGGAACTTATTAGAAGGGGCTTTGATTCCCGAAAGATATATTTTGCCACTGATTACCGTCAGGCTTTTCGTATTCTGCGAGGGATGGTAAAAAAAGGAGATGTAATTTTTATTAAAGGATCTCATGCCTTTGAGTTGGAAAAAATAACGCACCATTTTATATTTTCTAAATGAGCATAAAAATACCTTTAGGCCACTTAGTATTTGTCGCCTAGCTTAAGATTTAGTATAATTAAAATATGTTCTATCTTATTTTCTACCATTTTAAGGATTTCTTTCATATTTTTAACCTTTTCAAATATACTACGTTCCGTAGCGGTGGCGCTTTCATTACCGCATTTTTGTTAGTATTTATCTTTGAGAAGAGTTTTATTGAGAAATTGATTAAGTTGAAAGCAGCTGAACATGTGGATATGTATGGACATGTGAGGTTAGAAAGTATCTATCGTTCCAAAGAAGGAACCCCTACCATGGGTGGGATCTTGATATTGTTAGGTGTTATTATTTCTATTTTTCTTTGGTGCAGAATCAATAGGTTTGTTTGGTTAGTAACAGCTACCGCTTTTCTTTTTGGTATTTTGGGAATAGTAGATGATTATTTAAAAATTAGACGTCAAAAAGGATTAAGAAGATGGCCCAAGCTTGTTATTCAAATGATACTAGGAGTTATTGTCGGCAGTATTATATTGTATTTTCGTCTTTCCTCTCCCGAAGTACATTTTCCTTTCTTCAAAAATTTAGTAGTAAATTTAGGATGGTTTTATATTTTCTGGGTCATGTTGATTCTGGTATCGTCTTCTAATGCCGTCAATTTCACTGATGGTCTGGATGGTTTAGCAATTGGCAGTATAGTGATGGTGGCTTTGGTATTTGGTGTTTTTAGTTATATTTCTGCTAATATTAAATTTAGCCAGTATTTATTCCTGCCTTATGTGAAAGGCGCAGAAGAATTAACAGTTATTTCCGCCAGCCTTATGGGAGCGGGATTGGGATTTTTGTGGTTTAATGCCCAGCCGGCAGAATTGTTTATGGGAGATGTAGGTTCTTTGAGCCTGGGTGCGATAATAGGGTTAGAGGCTATTTTAGTAAAGGAAGAATTTATTCTCCTTATTGCCGGAGGTATATTTGTAATTGAAGCATTGTCGGTACTGTTGCAGATCGTAGCCTTGCGAGTTTTTAGGCGACGTATTTTTAAAGCCGCCCCTCTGCATCATCATTTCCAGATGTTGGGATGGCACAATACAAAAATTACAATCCGTTTTTGGATTGTTTCTTCTTTATTTGTAACTTTGGCGTTACTTACCCTTAAACTTAGATAGAGTGGAAAAGAAACTAGTTTTGCAGGTTAGAGACAACTTTGAAAGAGTAAGGATTGTCGGTGTATTGGGGTGGGGTTTAAGTGCTCAGGGTGCGGCATATCTGGCAAGAAAAAAGCTGAATAAGAAGATAATGATAAGTACTACTCAGGAGGAGTTGTCAACTTCTGAAGAGAAATTAGCTCGCTCCCTGGAGGCGGAAGTTGAACTGGGAGGGCATAGGGTAGATTTTCTTAAGAAGGCCGATATATGGATTGTGAGCCCGGGCGTAAAACCCCATTCAGAAGCGTTAGAGATATTAAGAAAGATTAAGATTCCCTGGGTAGGAGAGATTGAGTTTGCTTCCTGGTTTTGTCCTGCTCCTATTATTGCTGTTACCGGTACTAATGGCAAAACGACTACCGTGGCCAAAATTTCTCATATGTTTAATATTGCGGGGAGAAAACATTTTCTTTTAGGCAATATGGGTAGTTCTTTTGCAAAAGCTATTGCAGACATTTCTCCTTCAGACTGGGTCGTCCTGGAAGTAAGCTCTTTCCAATTAAATTACACTTTTACTTTTAAACCGTTTATAGCCTGTCTGCTCAATTTTTCCCCTAATCATCTTGACTGGCATAGTAGCATAGAGGATTATTTTTTTGCCAAAAGTAAGATATTTATTAACCAAAGTGAGAGTGATTATGCTCTTTTTAGTTCACCTCTTGCTGACAAGTTAGAAGATATATATTCTCGATGCCATATATTAGAGGAGGGTTCGGATACTTCTGATTTTGTGAGAATTGTGGGAGAAGCTCTTGGTTTTTCTTCTTCCGTAATCCAGAAGGCCATATCTACATTCAAAAATTTACCGCACCGTTTAGAATTTGTAAGAAATGTTAAAGGGGTTAATTTTATTAATGATTCAAAATCTACCACGCCAGCCTCTACTGTTTGGGCCCTGCAAAAGATAGAAGGCAGGGTAATTCTTATTGCTGGCGGCCAGGATAAAGGCCTTGACTATTCTTGTCTGAATCCTTATCTCAAGAAGGTAAAAAAGGTCTTTCTTATTGGTTCCGCACGCCAGAAAATAGCTGGTTCCCTTTCAGAGACCGTAGATTGGGAATATAGGGATAGCCTGGAAGAAGCGGTTGACTCTGCTTATAAGATAGCGGGAAGAGGTGAGAATGTTTTGCTTTCTCCTATGTGTGCAAGTTTTGATAGTTTTTCTAATTTTGAAGAGAGGGGAAATGTTTTTAAGAGAAAAGTATATCAATTATAAATTTAAAGCGGTTAATATCCGCCGTTCTATTCTGGGAATGGTTATTTTCTTAACCTTGTTTGGGCTTCTAATGGTTTATGACGTATCTTCTATTTATGCGTGGCAGAAATATGCTGATGCTATGTATTTTCTTAAGCGGCAGATAGTTTCCGTGGTGATAGGACTGATGTTTATGTTTGTTGCTATGGCCGTTGATTTGGATTATTTAAAGCGTCATAGTCGTCATCTGGTAATCTTAGGCGTAATACTTCTTTTGTGTACCTTTATTCCTTATCTAAGCCGAAGTGCCGGAGGAGCGAGAAGATGGATTCACGTGGGAATGTTTAACTTTCAGCCGTCGGAATTGGTGAAGGTATTTTTCATTATCTATTGTGCTGACTATTTCTCGCGTAAGAAATCACTCCGTTATAATTTTAGAAAAGGAGTTCTGCCTTTGTTATTAGTAACAGCGGCTCTCTCTTTTTTAATACTTATGGAGCCAGACTTAGGCAATGCTTTTTTTATTAGCTTCTTAGCCCTTATTTTGATTTTTGTTTGGGGTGCTTCGAGGAAAAAATTGACCTCTCTCTTTGCTGTCTTATTCTTTCTTACCCTGATTTTAGTACTAATCAGTCCTTACCGCCGTGCCCGTTTGGCCGTTTATTTTAATCCCTGGTTGGACGCAAAAGGAAAGGGATTTCAAATTGTACAATCTCAGATTGCCATTGGGTCAGGGGGTATTTTAGGGGCGGGGCTGGGAAAAGGCGAGCAGAAGCTTTTCTTTTTACCTGCTGCTCACACCGACTTTATCTTTTCTATTATTGCCGAAGAGCTGGGGCTGGGAGGGGCATTAGTAATCCTGTTGTCTTTTTTCTGGATTTTTCTCCAAAGTTTCCGTCTCTTGCGGGAGTTAGAGGAGGGCTTTAGTTTTTATCTTGGTTTAGGAGCCGTACTTACTATTATCTTAGAAGTGTTAATCAACATTACTGTGGCTTTGGGAATTTTCCCCGCTAAAGGCCTGCCGCTTCCTTTTATCAGCTATGGAGGTACAGCGGTAGTGATAAATTTTGTTCTTTTAGGTTTATTTTTTAATGCCAGTAACAGAATTGTTGCGTCTTAATTATGAATGTGGTTTTAGGAATAGATTTTAGCGGCGGACATCTTTATCCCGCTTTAACCTTTGCTAAAGCTCTAAAACAAAGCAGGCCCCAGCTTAATGTACTTTTTACGGGTGCAAATAGAAGTCAGGAAGAGGTGATAAAGGGGGCCGGATTTATAAGCATTGGTTTTAAAGTGCAGTTTCGGCAGATTCTTTTAGAAAGTTTCTTGCGTTTCTTTGAAGCTATATATATATTGCTGTGCTTTTCTCCTTCCCGAGTTTATGGATTTGGAGGAAGAAATTCTTTCTTTCTCATTCTTATAGCCTCTTTTTTTAGGCCTACTTATATCTATGAACCCAATGTAGTATTAGGAAAAGCTAATAAGATATTAATACATTTTTGCCGGCGGACATTTCGAGGCATAGGAAACACAGAGAAGACAGCAGCTAAAGAGATTTATGTAGGTGTTCCTATTCGTCAGTCAATAATTGCGAAGGCTAATATTTCACCTTCACAAATTCTCCGCCGCATAGACTTACAAACAGATAGGAAATATTTTACTGTCTTTATTTTTGGAGGTTCAAAAGGTTCATTGGTAATAAATAACACCGTAACAGAAGCACTAAAGTTTCTCCAGAAGAACGCTTTTCAATTTATACATATTACGGGCCGGGAAGGGAAAGAGAAAGTGGAGGCTATTTATAGAGAGTATGGATTCTTTTGCTTTTGCCGTGCTTTTTTTGATGATATGGGTATTCTTTATCAGGCCTCTCATCTGGTAGTATGTAGAGGAGGGGCGAGCAGTTTAGCTGAGATAAACTTTTTCTCTCGTCCCGCCATAGTTGTCCCCTATCCGTATGCTTCGGGACATCAAAAAGACAACGCTGAGTTTTTAGCCCGGAAAGGTTGTATATTAGTTAAAGAGGAGAAAGATTTTACCCCTCTTTCTCTTGCCACATTGTTGATGAGAGTAAGAAATGATGAGAAATTGAGAGAAAGATTTATGATTAGCCATGAGAAGGTGAGAATATGGACAAGAGCCGAAGAGTTTGCTTCCTTATTATGGCCATAACAGTTAGTACGGTTGTAACTAGCCCTGCCCGCTTGCTTTTGGGTAAAAGTAAGGAGTGGCAGGAAAAGAGAAGCTATCACTTTTTTATTTACTATTATGCCGGTTGCAGCCAGAGTTTTCTTGGCCGCCTGACGGAAGCCAGTGAAAGTTATTATCGCACCATTACTCAACAGCTCCATTTTTATCGCCACGATCCCTGGGTGTGGGAAAAGAGGGCTAAAATATATGTGTATCGCAATAAGGAAGAATATCTGGAGAAAACTAAACAGCCTTCCTGGTCGGCAGGCTACGCCATACCTGTAAAAAAAGAAATATATACTTATGCTGGTTCTTTTGGCATATTTAAAGGTGTCCTGGCGCACGAAATGACCCATCTCATTCTTCACGAGTATATAGGATTTGGGCATACCATTCCTCTCTGGTTGGATGAAGGAGTAGCAATGTATATTCAATATAAAACAATGGGTTTACTTGAGAGAATTGTTGCAGAATGTATTAAACCACTTCTGCATAGTAAAGACTATATACCGTTGGAAGAACTGCTTTCTATTGCCATATCTGATTTAGACAAGAAGCAGCCGCTTCCTACGGGTGAGTCGAGCCATTATAGCTATGTAGATAAATTTTATTTAGAATCTTTGAGCGTCGTATATTTTCTTCTTAAGCAGTATAGCAATTATAATTTTGTAAATCTTTGTCGAGATTTGAGAGATGGTAGAGAATTCTCATCTGCTTTTAGCCGTCACTATTATACTATCAGGAATTTGCATTATTTTGAGAAGCGTTGGAAGGAATTTTATTCCTCATAATGAGAGGCTTTTTATTCACAGAAATATATTAAAACGATGCAGCATAAGATTGCTTTTTGCCGCCAATATTTAAAGAAGGCGAAAAATATTTATCTAGTTGGTATAGGGGGAATAGGTATGAGCGGTCTGGCTTATCTTTTAAAAGATAAGGGATATAAAGTCAGCGGTTCTGATATTGTCTTTAGCCCCCTCCTGGCCCATCTGGAAAAGAAAGGCATCGCGGTATATTTAGGTCATAAATCTCAGCGGGTAAAGGGAAAAGACTTACTTTGTTATTCTTCCGCTATAAAGGAAGATAATCCTGAGCTTAAGAGAGCAAGAAAATTGGGCATTCCCCTGGTATCGCGAGGACTGCTTCTGGCTTGTTTAGCTCAGGAGGAAAAAGTTATAGCTATAGCAGGCAGCCATGGCAAAACTACTACTACAGCTTTGACCGGGTTTTTGTTAAGGAAAATGGGCTTAAGATGTTCGACTTTCTTAGGAGGAATGTTACAAGGACATACGGTTTCTGCAGAGTGGGGAAGGGAAGTCTTTGTCATTGAGACGGATGAAAGTGACGGGAGTTTCAATTTTATTCGCCCCTTCTATTCTCTTATAACTAATATTGATAGGGAGCATTTGAATTTCTATCAGAATAATTGGGGCAAGCTTAAGGGGGCTTTTAGAAGGTTTGCAGAGCAAACTACAGGAAAGGTTATTGGCTGTGCCGATGATGAGGCTGTATTTGATATATTGTCTCGGCTCCCCAGTGGCAGGAGCGTTAGTTACGGAATAAGAAAAGGTGATTTTCGGGCCTGTCACATAACTTTTTCTTCTTTTTCTACGCGTTTTGATCTGTGTTTCTATGATAAGAAACTTCTGCGATGGGAGATTCCTTTGGCGGGAAGACACAATGTTTTAAATAGTTTGGCTGCTATTGCTGCTATCGTGAGCTTTCGTATGGAAGGAAAACTTGCCGGAAGAGAGAAGGAAATTGAAGTTATTTGTCTGCGTTTAAAAGAAGATATTAAGTATTTTCCCGGTGTGAAGAGGAGACTGGAAATATTAGGCAAAAAAAAGGGTGTTATTTTTATCAGTGACTATGCGCATCATCCTTCAGAAATAAAGGCAGTGATTAGAACGGTAAAATCTATTAAGTCATCACGATTAGTAGTTGTATTTCAACCTCATCGGTCCTCACGCTTAAAAAGTTTAATTTCTGAATTTGCTGATGCTTTTTATGGCAGCGATTTGCTTATTGTAACTGATATTTATTTAGCCTCTGAGAAACCTGAGAAAAATATAAATGCGGCGCTCCTTATAGAAAATTTGCGTCACCCTTCTCCTAAAAATATAATTTATCTTCCTCAGAATAAACTTATGAGTCATCTTAGCTCTTTCTTTAACCAAGGAGATATTGTTTTGGCTTTAGGAGCAGGCAATATTGACAGTATAATCAGGTCTGTTTATAGACAATTTTAATATGCTGAGAGAGATAAAGAAATACACCGAGAGGTTAGGCTGGTGGCAGGCTGCGGCGGTGATGCGAGATTTTACTACTATAAAAATAGGCGGGAGAGTAAAACTTTTTTTCCCTCGCGGACTAGAGGAATTAACAAAAACTATTAGTTTATTTAATAAAGAGGGCTTAAAGTATCGTATTTTGGGTAATGGCTCTAACCTGCTGGTAAGCGATAGAGGTATTAAAGACATAATCATCAAGTTAAAAGGAGCTGATTTCGAATATATAAGAAAAGAGAAAAACAATCTTGTTGCTGTAGGCAGTGGTTTAAGCTTGCAGAAGCTGTTGCGCTTTTGCCAGGAAGAGTCTTTAGGCGGTTTAGAGTTTTTGGTAGGGGTTCCCGCTACTTTAGGAGGGGCTATCAAAAATAATGCCGGCGCCTTAGGAAAAGAAATTATGGATTTTGTCACTTCTTTAACTGTTCTAAAAAAAAGTGGTAAGCTGGTAAAATTAGAAAGTAAGCATGTAAGATATTCTTATCGTTATCTGCAGTTGAAAAAATCAGATATTATTGTAGGTGCGGTACTGAGGCTGAGAAAGACGAGGCGGAAATATATACGAAAGAGGTTAGATTTTAATCGTGCCTATCGCCGGCGTACGCAGGAGATAAGATTTGCTTCAGCGGGATGTGTCTTTGCCAATCCTTCTCTTTCACTGCCGGCAGGATTATTAATTGAAGCTGCGGGGCTTAAAGGATTCAGGAAAAATAAGGCTGCTGTATCTTGCCGTCATGCAAATTTTATTGTAAATCTGGGAGGAGCTTCTTTTAAAGATGTATTCTATCTGATAAAATACATAGAGAAAAATATTAGGGACACTTTTGGTATAACTCTAAAGAGAGAAATAGAAATATGGTCATAGATAGAAAGACGGTGAAGGTTGTGGTTCTAAAAGGGGGTATTTCTCCGGAAAGAGAGATATCTCTTCTTTCTGGTACTAATGTGGAGAGAGCTCTGGCAGAGAAAGGATATGGGGTATCAGGATTTGATGTAACTTCACCTCAAGCGGATAAAATAATAAACTTTATTAAAGAAGAAGGTGGGGAGGTAGTTTTTATTGCTTTGCATGGTGAGTTTGGAGAGGATGGTCAGCTTCAAGAGATATTAGAAGAGAATAATATTGTCTTTACAGGATCTTCGTCGGAAGCTTCCTTCCTCTCTATGGATAAGTTGAGAAGCAAGCGCGTATTTGAAACAGCCGGATTAAAAGTTCCTCCCACGTGGAGTGAAGCAGAGGCATCAGAGATTGACGAAAGTCACTTTCCTCTTATAGTTAAGCCGCATTTTGCTGGTTCCAGTATTGGCGTAACCAGAGCCAAAAGCAGGGAGTCTTTAAAAGAGGCGATACACAAAGCTAAAGATATTTCTTCTCAAGTTATTATTGAGAAATTTATAGAAGGTCGAGAAATTAGTGTAGGTATATTGGGAAAAGAAGTTTTGCCGGTGGTAGAAATAGTCCCTCAGAATGACTATTACGATTTTAGTTGTAAATATGAAGAAGGAATGAGTAGGTTTGTCGTGCCGGCTACTTTACCTTCTGGTGTTTACAAAAAAGCCCAATCTATTGCTTGGCAAAGTTTTACTGCTTTGGGATGTAGTCATTTTGGACGTGTAGATATGATAGTAGATGCTGAAGAGGATATATATGTATTGGAAGTTAATTCTATCCCCGGCTTAACCGCCCATAGTCTTTTGCCATTGGCGGCAAAGAGCGCAGGGATTAGTTTTGGCGATTTGTGCGAAAAAATAGTAGAATTGGCTCTAGGGAATGAGATTAAGTAAAAAACAAATATATCGCCGGCGGTTTAAAAAGGTAATCCTAATCTTTTTTTTGTTTCTCATCTTCTATTTATTTTTAATCAAAGCCAAAAAAATAATCATAAAGTCTGGCATATTTACTTTAAGAAAAGTTTATGCTAATGCTTCCTTAGAAGACCTGGTCTTCTTGAAAAATAAATTTTTAGGAAAGTCAATCTTTCTTGCTGATCTTTCTTATATGGCCAGATATATTTCTGCTCACCATCCAGAATTTGAAAAAGTAAAAGTAAAGAGACGTTTTCCTGATAGAGTAATTATTGAAATTGTCCCTAAGAGACCATATGCACAATGCAAGATAGGCTCATTCTATTATTTGATAGATAGAGAAGGAGTAATTATTAGCCAGCCGCATTCTTTGCCTTACGGAGATAAAATTATTATTTATGCTGGTTACAAAAGGCCGGAAGAGGTAAAAATAGGAAAAAGGCTTAATCTGGACAACTTTAAGCATATAAAGGAATTAATTGATTATTTGAAAGCAGATGAGTTTTTTTCTCACCATTCTGTAGAATCAATACATGGTTATACTCTAAATGATATTTGGTTTGATTTGGATGGAATTAAGGTTAAAATAGGAAATTCAGACTATAGGAGGCGTTTGAGGATTCTTAAGCAGATTATTATTCCCCGTTTTCGTACTGACTGGCAAAAGATTAGTTATATAGATTTGAGATTTAAAGACCCTGTAGTAGGATACCGGCGATGAAGGATGTGAATTGTGCCTTAGAGATAAACAGTAGTTCTTATAGCATAGTAATTGTGGAGACAGGGCGAAAGGTATTGGCAGTTAAAAGAGCAAGCTTTAATTTTGATATTAGCAGTTTAAGTCTTGTGGACGAGGTTCTGCTTAACTATTTGCGCCAAATGATGAAAGAATTGAAGCAGGAGTATGAGTTCAGAATAAAAAATTTGAACGTATGTTTGTCCTCTTATCACGTTGATATTGTTCCCGCTTCAGCAGAAATTATTCTTCATCCTTACCATCAGCGGGACGTAAGAAAAAAAGACATTGAAAATCTAATAGAGCAATCACGGCTCTTGCGGATTGATTGGGACAGGAGCGTTCTCCATTCCCTGCCTCTGGAGTTCTATTTAGACGACAGAAGATTTCTGGAAGCTCCCATAGGTGTTTACGGGCGAAAGTTCAGAACTAAGAGTATTTTTTGTATAGTTAATAGAAATATTATGGAGGAGATTGAGACTCTAGCTGATAGGTTATCTTTAGAGTTAGGAAAAGTGGTATTTTATCCTTTAGCTCTTATGTCTATTTTTGTTCTTCCAGATTCAGAAGGTGATTTTCTTCTTGTCCGCATGAGACGTTATCGTACTGATATGGCGGTTTTTATAGAGAAGTCGTTGGTTTATGCTGGCTATATCCCCATAGGAGGTGAGTATATAGATAGAGAGCTAGCGGAAGGACTAGGTATTCCTATGTCTTTGGCAGAAGAGATAAAAATAGAATATGGTGCTCTAACTGCAGAGGACCTGGAAGACGGGAGGGAAGTAATTGTTAAAAAAGTTTCTTCTTACCGGAAAATAAAGCGTTCTCGGCTTAATCAGATTTTGCTGGCTTCTTTTCGTAATATTTTAGGGAGTATTAAATCTAATATTCCTGATGAATTTCGCAGCCGTCTCTCTAAGGTAATTTTTGTCGGAAGTAGTATTTCTTTGAAAGGTTTAGCTAATGTGGTTGAGAATGAACTTGAGCTTTCTTGGCAGCCTGTTTCTTTGTTAAGAGAAAATTATCAGAAACTGCCTCCTTCTTTTTGGGGTGCAATCGGGAGTTTTTATTTTAATGATTCAGATTTCAACCGTCAAAAAATGGCGAGTGGTTTAAATTTTTGGCAGAAGATTGTGAATGTGTGGGATAATTATTTTTAATTATGATTGAAAAGATTGCTACACCAGAGGTAGAGAAATTAATTGATGCTAAGAGGTGGAATGAAATTAAAGAAGCTCTTAGCCATCTTTATCCCGAGGATATTTCGGCAATTATTTCTGAGCTGGGTTCTGCTTCTTCTAAATGGCTGGTTTTTCGCCTTACCCCTGCAGACAAGAATATAGCTGTTTTTGAGAATCTCTCCGCAGAAGAGCAAAAAAAGATTATAAAGAGCCTTTCCGATGACAATCTGCGTCGCCTTCTGAATGAAATGGCACCAGATGAGAGGACGGAATTATTTGAAGATATGCCTTCCGAGATAGTCAAAAAGATGATTCAGTACCTTAATCCGGAGGAAAGAAAAATAGCTATTGCTCTTTTAGGTTATCCAGAAGATTCTGTGGGGCGCCTAGTTACACCTGATTTTGTCCAGCTCTATGAAAATATGAGCGTTAAAGAAGCCCTGGAGCATATTAGAAAGGT